>LGFL01000069.1 GCA_001508855.1 Thermoanaerobacterales bacterium 50_218 | reverse complement strand
CACCGCACCAGCAAGAGCTGCCACCGCCCGGTGAAACTTCTCCGTCACGATCAGGGCGTAAACTATCAGGAATGTCGCTGCTGCTAGAATGACCTGCCACTCTACAGACACTGTCGTCTCCTCCCGTGCCGTATTTTCATCAAACCACACCTACAGTTTAACGAATTTGCCTCTTGAAAATCAATGATGTGTCTCCACCAGGCAGGAACTGACAGCTATAAAAAGTATAAAAGAAGTAAGCAACTTTCAGGCAAACCAAAGAGAGGAGGAAGACTAATGAAGATCGATGTTCATGTGCACATTTTGTCTCCGGATTTCATCAAAGATATTAAAAAGAATTTGGAGCGGGACCAGCACTTCAAACTGCTCCACTCAACACCAAAGGCAAAGTTCACCACAGCCGAAGATGTGATCTCCGAGATGGAGAAGACAGGGATCGAGAAGTCCGTGGTGTTCTCTTTTTCCTTCAAGGACCTGGGAATGTGCCGGGAAGGAAACGACTACATCATCGATGCCGTAAAACGCTACCCCGACCGCCTCATCGGCTTCGCCGTCGTCCCTCCGCGGCACCCGGAAATGGAGAAAGAATTGCTCAGGTGTCATGAGGCAGGACTCAAAGGAGTGGGGGAAATCATCCCTGCAGCAGTGGACCTCGATATTTCTGACCAAGAACAGGTCGGTCGGCTGACCGCCATCTGTAGGGAACTGAAGATGCCGATCCTGATGCATGCCAACGAGCTCGTCGGCCACTACTATCCGGGAAAAGGAAAAATGGGCCCTGAGCACGCCTACAAGTTCGCCACCAACAACCCGGAGAACACGATCATCTTCGCCCACTGGGGAGGAGGGCTCTTTTTCTACGAACTGATGCCCGAGGTAAGCAAATCTCTCCAGAACGTCTACTACGATACTGCTGCCTCTCCTTTTCTCTATAGACCTCAAGTCTACGAAACCGCCCGAGTTGCTGGAGTTCTCCACAAGGTCCTCCTGGGCAGCGATTTCCCGCTCCTCTCACCAGCCCGCTACTTCAAGGAGTGGAGTGCTACAGACCTTACCGAGGAAGAAAAAGAAGGCATTTGGGGAAGAAATGCTGCCCGGATCCTTCTCCAAATCACCTGAGGTATCACGGCTGCCAGGAAGCATCCCCAACACCTGCCACCAGTTTCTGAATTCTGCCTCCGTCAGCATCAGCCAAGTAGATGTCCCATTTGAAGTACTCGTCAGCACCCTCACCTGCAGCCTTGGCCAAGAGGATCTTGCCTCCGTCAGGAGAAACCTCAATCCAGTTGACCCAACTGGGCAAATCGGTGAAGGGTTTAACTTCTCCGGTTTCCACATCCAATACCTCATACCTAGGCACATCCAGGCCGGCCTGAGGGGCGAAGACAACGGTTTTTTCAGAAAGCCACTGGACATCTCCAGCATTGGGATTCAAAATCGGTCTGGTCTCCTCTGACCGGTTGTCGAAGAGCCACCAGCAGTTTTCTCCTTCAGTTTCGGCATAAATGATCCCGTACTTGCCGCCTGGTGACCAGAGGACATCAACAGGGGCCTGGCCGCTGGCCCACACCTTCTTCTGGAAAACCTTTCGCGATTTCCTGTCTTTACAGGAAAGGATCACAAGCTGCGCCTCGACCGCCTCTCCACCCCTTCCAGGAGAGGTAATCCAGAAGCTGACCTCACCTTTTCCAGGCCCCTGCCTGGGGTGCCAGACCCTTTCTTTTTCGCTTTTACCTGTTGTGTAAACGACCTGGGCACTCCAGCAGTCCCCCTTTTCCCTAGCGACCCAGATCGTATCCAAGGAGGCGAGAACGAGTTCTTCTGGAGACAGCCAGGCAATCTCTCCAGGCTCTTCATTAAAGCGTCCCTGCGGCCCGAGAACGGGTTTGCACGTTCCGTCAAGACCGAGGACAGCGGCATACCCGGTAACCCAGTAATCACTCCAGTCAACCGAAGTCAGCACAGCCATTTTCTTTCCATCCGGCGACCAGGGCCCAAGTAGGAAATCGTTTTCTGGAGTCAGCTTCCGCATTCCCTCACCTGAAGCCTCGATCACCCAGATGGCACCATCTTTCTCAAAAGCGATCAAGGGCTCTTCTGGAGACGGCGACTTCTCCGCCTGTTTCCGCTGTTTCTCTTTTTGGATCTCTCCTTCCTGCGGTCGTCCGCAGCCAATGATGATCATTCCCACAAAAAGAAGAACCAGCACCAGGGAAAGGCTTCTGGACAATCCTGAGGTTCTCAACATAACACAATCACCTCAATCTCCTGGTCACACAGCTTGATCACCAATTAGCAGAAACCAGCTACCCTGAAAATATGATTCGTTTATCCTTGGGCTCCTGGCAATATGGTTTCTGCCAACTTCGCAGCCATCGCTTGCCTGCGGCACTCCGGACAGAGTTCCTCACCTGCAAAATCAAACCCGAACCTCTCTTTCAGGTGTTCCACGAGAGGCCGCGGCGCAAACAAGCGGCCGCAGGATGCACATTCCTTGAGTTCTACTTCTGAGCGCCAGGGCTCACCCTGAAGCCTGTTACCGCTGATCGTGAAGACGACCTCTCCCGTAGGGCAAACTTGAACACAGGCCTGGCAGCCGAGGCACTCAAGTGCCGGTTTGCCGAACGGCGGCATCACCTTCCTCCTGGAACCCCGGAAAGCGAAGCCGATGGCAGATGAACCGATGCTCTCACAGGCACGAACACAGAGGCCGCAGAGGATGCATCTGGTGGTTTCCGGGGCTGCCACCTGCTCTGCCGGTGGAACAACCCCCAGCTTTTTCGCCAGGTCTTTTACCACTTCTGCTTCAGGTGCTCTTTCCAGGAGCAGCTTGATGAGGATTTTCCTGGTCCGCTGAACTCTCGGGGTGTCAGTCTCGACAACCAGACCGTCTGTCGCCGGAAGGGTGCAGGAAGCAGCAAGACCCGGTTTGGCTCCCGCCTTGACTTCCACAAGACAGAGGCGGCAGGCACCATAGGGAGGCAGACCAGGATGATTACAGAGGGTGGGGATCCAGATGCCCTCCCTCCTGGCTATTTCTAAGACCGTTTTTGCCCCTTTGATGGGCACGCTCCGGCCATTGATGGTGACAAAGCCCACTTTTTCACCTCCTCCGGGGGATCACTTTGATCGCCCTGTTCCTGCAGACATCCAAACAGGAGCGGCAGCGGATGCATTTGTCCGGGTCGAGTTGGTGAGGTTCTCCTTTTTCTCCGGTGATTGCTCCCTGAGGACAGACATCTTTGCACCTGCTACAGCCTGTGCACTGTTCCGGATCAATGGTGAGTTGGAAGAGTTCTCTGCAGACTCCGGCAGGACAAAAGCGGTCTTTAATGTGGGTTTCGTACTCTCTTCTAAAGTACTTGAGGGTGGAAAGCACAGGATTAGGAGCGGTCTGCCCGAGACCACACAAGGAAGCTTCCTTGACTGCCCAGGCAAGCTCTTCGAGTTCTTCGAGGTCTTCCATCTCCGCTTTTCCTTCGCAGATCTTGGTGAGAATGGCAAGCATCTTGCTCGTCCCCTCGCGGCATGGCAGGCACTTGCCGCACGATTCGTCCTGGGTGAAGGTGAGGAAGTAGCGGGCAACATCGACCATGCAGGTTCTTTCGTCCATGACCACCATGCCGCCAGAACCCATGATCGAACCAGCCTGCGTAAGGGCTTCGTAGTCCACGGGCAGATCGAGCTTCTCCGCCGGGATGCAGCCACCTGAAGGGCCACCGGTCTGGACTGCTTTGATGCCAAATTTGCCGCTGCCCCCTCCGATCACCTCGATGATCTGGCGCAAACTCGTGCCCATCGGAACTTCCACTAGTCCGTTGTTTTTGATGTTGCCGACGAGGGCAAAGACTTTGGTGCCCCTGCTGGTCTCTGTGCCTAAAGTGCTGAACCAGTCAGTTCCACGGTGGATGATCACCGGGATGTTCGCCCAGGTCTCGACATTGTTGGTGCAGGTCGGCCGGCCCCACAAGCCTTCCTCTGCTGGATACGGGGGACGCGGCCTGGGCTCACCCATCTTGCCCTCAATTGAAGCAATGAGAGCAGTTTCTTCTCCACAGACAAAGGCGCCCTGCCCTTTGACTACTTTGAGCCGGAAGTTGAAGCCAGAGCCTAAAATGTTTTCCCCTAAGAAGCCCGCCGCCTCCGCCTGTTCGATCGCCTCCTGAATCGTGGCTACTGCTAAGGGGTATTCGGCTCTGACGTAGATGATCCCGGTTTCGGCACCAATGGCGTAAGCTCCGATGATCATCCCTTCGATGACTGTGTGCGGGTCCCCTTCCAGAATGCTGCGGTCCATGTAGGCGCCAGGGTCACCTTCATCTGCGTTGCAGATGATGTATTTCGGCGAGTTCGGGTTCTGCCTGGTGAGGGCCCACTTGCGACCCGTAGGGAACCCTGCCCCACCGCGACCACGAAGACCTGACTTGGTTACCTCAGCAATGATCGCCTCCGGCTCCATCTGGAGCGCTTTGACCAAAGCCTGGTAGCCGCCCCGGGCAGCGTATTCGGCAATACTGCCGGGATCAATGAGCCCGCAGTTCCTGGTGGCAATCTTCACCTGGCTGGAGTAAAAGGGGTGGTCCTGGAGCAGAGGTGGAGTCGGCTCCTGCTGGGTCAGTTTGAAGGTCTCTCCAGTGAGGGGGTTCTCGTCTGCGTAGGTCTTGCCGAGGAGATGGCGATTGGGGAGGTTTCCCGTAGCAATCCCCTCAAGAAGCTGGAGGGCAAGCCTCTGATCGGCCCGCGCATAGGTGTAACGTGGGCCTCCCGGCAACTGCACGGAAACCAGAGGCTCTTGCTGGCAGAAGCCCAAACAGCCGGTCCTGGCAACTACTACGTCTAATTCTTTAGCGCGAACTTCTTGAATGAAAGTTTCATAAACCTCTGCTGCCCCCGAGGCGCGTCCACAGGTGGCCATCCCAACAGCGACCTTGGGCTTCCCAGGATACAGAGTCTGGAGACCCTGCTGGATGAGGGGCTCAAGCTTCGTCTGCTCAATCATCTCCCTTGCCCCCCCTCCACTGGGCGACAATCTCCGGGATCTGCTCAGGCCTGACCCTGCCATAGGTAGTGCCGTCAATTCTGATCACCGGAGAGAGGCTGCAGCAACCAAGACAGCGAACCGCTTCAAGGGTGAATAGACCGTCTTCCGTGGTCTCACCTTCCCTGATCCCCAGTGCCTTTTCTAAGCGCTCAGTGAACTGACCAGCCCCCTTGACATGACAAGCTGTGCCGTGACAGACGGAAATCAGGTGCTTGCCCCTGGGCTCAAGGCTAAAAGCCGCATAAAAGGTGGCCACACCGTAAACCCTGCTGAGGGGAATTTGAAGTTCCTGTGCTACGTCCCGCAAGACCTCCTCGGGGAGGTAACGCCACCTCTGCTGAATGGCTTCAAGAACGCTTAAAAGCCTCCCTTCAGGGTCAGGGTGGGAAGCAACAATCCGGCGAACATCAACATCATTCATCTTTCACCCTCCCCTTTTCACTGCAACACAAGGCAAAACTTATATTATGTGGTAAAGTTCGCCAGGGAGGGGGCAAGATCCTCCTGAGTTTCTGCTCAACCCTCAGACCAAATTTACGGAACGAAAGTGCCACATCTGCGGCAGGATGAACAATTTTTCGTAAAAATTTTTGTGGTATAGCAGGAATTTTTCAATTAAGGAAGAATATAAAAAAATAAAAAAAGAGCCGCCGGAAAACTGGCTTGTGCTGCCAGCGGGAGGATACCCGGCGGCTTCGGGGGCCTCTAGTTCAGGAACACGCAAGTAAATTATATCACAAAGGGGGAAAGAAGTCTACCCCTTTCTTCTTCTCTCGCGGGCCTCTTTCCAAGCCAGTTTCCGGTAAGGCTCACTTTTTGTTTATGCAAAAAGTGTGCCAACTGTTCTAGTTAATCCTGCCCACCTGCCAATCCCCACAAACCCTTCCCTGTTTCTCGGGCCTCTTCCTGAAACTCGCGGAAAAATTCCGCATACCTGACATTCGGGGGAACAGTCATCACCTGCGCATATCCTTCCAGAAGCAGGTGGGCGTTGAACATCTTCTCCCTGACTTCTTCCTCAGAGAACGAATCCGGCAACACCAGCCAGACGTAGGCAAGCAACCTTCCGTAGCGGTCCCTTTTCTGGAGATCGAGTTCTAGATAGACCCTTCTTCCCAGAAGCTTCTGCTTCGTGTAAAGAGAAGCCTCTTCCCCAAAGGGTTCTTTCCTAATTTCTGGGTGCTTTGTTTCCGGGGTGTCGACCCCAATCAGGCGGACCTTTTCCTCACGACCATTGAACTCCACATAAACAGTATCCCCGTCAACGACCTTCGTGACTACAGCAGGGAAAAACCCTTCCCTCCCACAGCCGCTGAGAAGCGCACCAGCAGCGACAAAAAGAAGAAGGACAAAAGTTAAAGATCTCCTGAAAACACTCCAGCCACGATTACCGACAGGCATCGAAATTGTCCTATCCCTCCTTATCTGTTAAACTCAACCCAGGCTGGTGTTAGAGTTAAGAGGAGAAGTAGCCCAGGTTGGCAAAATTAACTCATAGTGTTT
>LGFL01000068.1 GCA_001508855.1 Thermoanaerobacterales bacterium 50_218 | reverse complement strand
TTGAGCTTCGGGGATAGTTTAAACTGGAAATTCGGGGGGATCAATTTTCAGTGTTAATGGGGGATCAATATTAATTGTTGATCAACACCCGATGTTGTGAAAGCCTTCTTGCAGGTTCGTCGTTCTTCCAGTCTCCTTTTCGAGAAGTTGTGGCCAAAAGCTGCGGTAACCTGCTTGATGTCTCTGGTTTACGAGAGGCTTGATATCACAGGAGGCCGAGGATGATTTGGGCCGTTCCCTAAGCCAGGTTTTAACACGCTGGTTCCTCTTGTTTGCTTTGCTACCAACAGTGATCCTGGGATACACAACTTCCAGGTATGTCCGGGAAACCGCAGAAGATCTTTGTTGTCAAGTACTGGCAAGCATTTGCCAGAAGGAAGCAGAAATAACAGCCCAATGGCTGCGGTCTCGAGAAGAGGAACTTCGAACAGGTGCGAGAAAGATGGCCTCCACAAAGACGATGCCTACTATCGAAGGGTGCAAACGCCTAGTCTACTTCGATGACAGGGGTCAGGTCATTGCTGATACAGGTGAAAATCAAGACCATCATCTAGAAGAAGCAAAGCAGATCGTGGTCGGGCTTACAAGGGAAAGAAGACTAGGTGGTGACCGGCTTTTCGTTTCCCTCAATCCCGTTCAGAGAGCAGTTCAAGTCCTCGTGCCAGTCAACTCTGAGAGTGAAGAGGGCATAAGGGGATTTTTTTGGGCCGAGTTTGATTGCAGCTACCTTGATACTATCCTCTCGCCGGTTGCCTTCCCTCAGAAGACCTCTGGAACCATCAAAGAGCTCGGAGCAGAGAGTTCTTATTTAAAAAAGCTTGTCGACTTCCGGTTCGGATACCATCCCCGGTTGCCTAATCTAGGGGAACTTAAGACGTTCATCGCAAACGAAAGTAGCGTCATCACTATTGGTGCTAATGGTAAAAATCAGCAAAATACCGGCCACATCCTGGAAGTTGCCAAGTCTATAAAAAGCTACACACCTCTGCTGTTTAGCTACGAAAACAAGTCGGGAGAAAAGATGATCGTGGCAGGCCAAAAGCTTTCCAGCAATTTAGTGCTTCTGGTAGAGGCAAGAAAAGGTGACATCACCAGAGGAGTATACACCCAGGGATTCAGTATGATTTTCCTCGCACTTTTTCTGGTCTTAATGCTGACTGTGCCTTTGAGTGTTCTCGTGACCCGGAAGATAACAGAACCGCTGCTTCACCTGACGAGGGAAGCGGAAAAGATTGCTGGAGGTGAATTCGGGCGCCAAATTGCAATCAACCATCCGGGAGAAATTGGGATACTTGCTTCTAGTTTTAACGAGATGTCCTCCCGTCTGCAAGATTTCTATGAGCAGCTTTCCCGGCAGATCAAGGAACTGGGAGAGCAAAAATGTGAACTTGCCCGACGAAACGAAGAGCTCGAACTTCTCCAGAAGGAACTCGCCTTAAAACAGGCTGAATTACTGGAAGCAAACCGCCTTCTCAAGAAGATGGCTTACATTGATGAGTTGACCCAGGTTGCCAACCGGCGTTCGCTTATCGAGGAAGCAAAAAGGGAGGTGGCACAGGCACTGAGATCAAAGCAGCCTATAGGTGTGGTAATGATCGATGTCGACAACTTTAAGATGATCAATGATGTTTACGGCCATGACCAGGGAGATGCAGTGTTGCGCGAGGTAGCAGCAACGCTGAAAAAAAATGCCCGTGAATGCGATATCGTAGGCCGGTATGGAGGTGACGAATTTGCCGTAATTCTTCCCGGGACCGAACTCACTGGTGCCGTTTCTTTTGGAAAAAGGCTCCTGGGAGCATTTGGGGAACAGTTTTGTAATGGCAAAGAGCCGAGGGTAAGTGTTAGCATTGGCGTCACCTCTTGGGAAGTGAAGGAAAGGCAGGGCGAAAAACCCGAACACCTGCTCGGTGAATTACTGCAGAGAGCAGACATGGCCCTGCTGGAAGCAAAGCGGAAAGGGCGTAATCGGGTTGTCGTCTACCAAGGGCCTTTGACAAATCAGAATTCCCAGGCATGAAAATATTCAGCCTCTGTTAGCGCCACCAAAAATTGAGGAGCTTCTGCCCCGGCGCTGCCCCTGACCTCACCCCCTCCCCCCCGAAAAAAGTTCCACCGGGAAAAAGCGACTTCAAATGACAAATGACCAGATTAAGAAGGCGTCCGAAAAAAGAGAGATACGCCCAAGAACATCTTTTAGGCGTCAAATATCCGGAATAAGCCAGGTTGCAGCGGGTAAGGAAGGTGTTTAAAATTAAAGAAGTGTATCTATGGTTTCCGGCACCACTAAGTTGCGGTTGAAGAGGGGTAAATTATATGTTCCTTCACGAAAAGGGCAAACCGCTCGAAAGAGCGGGGCGCAAAGCCATGGGCCTAAGGCCCTGGTTAGGGCTATGGCTGCCAGGCTGCCGTGGGGGATAGCAGGGTGACCAGCTATCCAGGTCACCTATTTTTGTGCTTTTTCCTTGCTCGCTTGTTGAATTTCCTTCCGCAGCCAGGAACCTTGGGCTGGAAACTTTTACTGCCTAGAGGGGATCACTCGTGTGGTCCTCGTACAGGTGAGGGAGGGAAGCGTTCACTTGGCTGCAACCGCTGCCTGGAGCTGGATCTATGCTCTGGGAAGGCGGAGGTGAAGCAAAACATACATCGAAAGGAGGAGAAGGTCGCCCTTGCGGACCGAAGTTCGGCCGGAGCGGGACGACGGAAAGCGAAATGATAGGGAAGCTTAGTGGGAGCTTGCGTCTGAAGATGACCGTATTGTTTGGGCTTACTGTTCTGCTCGGCTGTGCGGCGCTCTGGTTTGTGAGCCAGAACCAGGCAGGAAGCGCCCTAGAAGCGGAGGCTAAGGAGGCCATGCTGAAAGTGGCCAAGCAGGCCGCTGAAACCGTAGACAGCCGGGTCCAGGCGCGCATGTATGCTGTGGAGTCCCTGGCGAACAGAGAGGTCATCCGCGGTAAGTCGGGTGACCGCGAAGCCACCCTCGAGGAGAAGCTGCAGGCATTGCGCGATGAGCAGCAGAGGGCTGAAAGCCTGGGTTTCAAGCAGTTCGGCATTGCCGACAAGCTCGGGAACGCGGTCTTTTCCAATGGCAGTAGGACCAGTGTTGCTGACCGGGATTACTTCAAGGCTGCCTTGGGGGGAAAGACGGTCGTTTCCAGCACTATTGTCAGCAAGCTTGATAATTCACTTGTGTTCGCTTTTGCCACACCTGTCCGTCACTATGCCACCAACGAGATCACTGGTGTCCTCATCGGAGTAATGGATGGGACCAGACTCAGCCAGCTAATGGCGAGCATCACCTACGGCCGCACCGGATACGCTTCTGCCGTGGACAACACGGGAAAGACCATCGGCCATAAGGATATAGAAAGAGTCATCTCCGAAGAAAACATCCTTGAGCAGGCCAAGTCCAACCAGGCCCTCGCCCCCTTGGCGGAGATAGTCTCCAGGATGGCCAGAGGCGAAGAAGGGGTCGCCACCTATACCTTCCAGGGCGAGGAGAAAATTATCGCCTACGCGCCAGTTAAGACAACCGGGTGGTCGATTGCGGTTACCACACCTAAGGCCGAGGTGCTGGAGAGAGCGGCGGGCTTGAACCATTCTATACTCCTAGTATCCATTCTGATAATAGTTGTTGCCCTGGTGCTGACCTGGCTTATGGCCAGAAACATCACCGCGCCTATTCTGGACGTGGTAAGGGTTATGAAGAAGTTTAACGAAGGCGACTTCAGATTTGACGAAAGCGATAAGGATAAGACGGACCGGTACTTGAAGAGGAAAGATGAGATCGGTCAGATAGCCATCGCCATTGCCGGTCTGCAGCGGGATATGGCAGCGTTAATCAGGGGCCTCAAAACCGAGGTTCAAAACCTAACGGGCACTTCGGAATCCTTAAGTGCTGCCTCTGAAGAGATCGCCTCTTCCTCTGGCGAGGTTGCTAATGCCATCCAGCAGGTGGCCTCGGGTGCCTCGGAGCAGGCGGGTCATTTGCAAGAAATACTGGGCCTTATTGAGAATATAACGACCAGTCTGGAAAAAGTCTACACTGAACTCGGTCGGGTTAAGGCTAACAGTGAGGAGGCTTCTCGGCTGGCTGGCACCGGGAAAAAGGAGCTGGACAGCCTTATAGATTCTATCAGGGGTGTCCGTGAGGCTTTTAAGGTGGTTGTTGAAAGGCTTGAGGCGCTTAAAGGTTCAGTCGGCCAAGTGGGGGAGATTCTGGAAGTGATCAATGGCATCGCCGACCAGACGAATTTGCTGGCCTTGAACGCGGCTATTGAGGCGGCGCGCGCCGGGGAAGCAGGTAGGGGTTTTGCGGTAGTGGCTGATGAAGTGCGCAAGCTGGCTGAGCAGTCCCGCGCCTCTTCGGATAAGATAAGGGCTTTACTGAACGACATCACTTCCGCGACCAATGAGGTGGTGGCTACTTCCGAGGAAGTGAACCGTCAGGTAGCCGGCCAGCTAGAGAATGTGGAGCACACCATTAAGGCCTTCGATGACATCTTGGAGTCAGTGGAAGCCATGGCGCCGGTGATTGAAGCGACCTATGGGGAAGTGGACAATACTGTTAGGGCCAAGGACGTGGTCCTGGACCGGGTCCAGAGCATAAGCGCAGTCGCAGAGGAGACCTCGGCTTCAGCAGAAGAGATTTCCGCCTCGGCGGAGGAACTTACCGCATCTACCCAGGAGATCGCCGCCAATGCCCAGCAGGTCCTGGAAGTGGCCAAGCGCTTGCAGGAGCAGGTGGAGCGCTTCAAGGTGGGCCGTGTGAAGTCTCAGTAGGAAGCAGAAAAACACCAAAAGCAAAGCAAAAGGAGCGTGAGGTCTCATGTTAGATATTCGCATCTTGGTTAATCGTGGTTGAGTTTCTCCTTATTTGCTGATGCACCAAATCACCTCCAGTGCAGGAGGAATTTTCTGCTTCGTGTCGAATCTATTCATTGTAAAACTACGGCCGAAGCCGTGTGGATAGGTGATTGTTGAAAAAAAGACCACGAAGGTCTTGCGCCTTTCTGAAGAAAGGGGGACCTTCGTGTTTTTTATTTTCAAGCACATCTGGCTTGTGATGGGGGCAGACGGGGTTTGAGTTCTGCAGCACTGGTCATCAAGAACCTGACAGTAGAATTTCCCGGACATGGAAATCCGATTCGGGCAGTAGACAGGGTCGATCTGGAGATTAAAAAAGGAGAGCGGGTGGTCCTGGTCGGGGAAACTGGCAGCGGCAAAAGCGTCCTGCTTCTCTCCCTCCTTCGGCTTTTGCCGGCCAGTGCCCGGACCACGGGGGAAGTGCTGTACAAGGGAAAGAACCTTCTCCGGATGTCCGAGGACGAGCTCTGCCGGATCCGGGGGCAGGAGCTGGCCTACATCCCGCAGGGAACAGGAAGTGCTTTGAATCCTGTCTTGACCGTGGGAATTCAGGTGGCTGAACCCTTGATGGTCCACCTAGGCTTCAAAAAGGGACCTGCTCTGGAAAAGGCGGTTTCCCTTCTGGGGCAGCTGGGCATCCCCGAAGCTCGCAAAAGAGCTTTTGAGTACCCGCATCAGTACAGTGGGGGGATGAAGCAGAGAGCGCTGGTGGCCATGGGAGTAGTTGCTGAGCCTGAGATTCTTCTGGCTGATGAGCCCACAAAGGGAGTGGACTGGGAAAAGCGGGAAGAAATCTTGAACCTCTTCCAAAGTTTAACAGGAAAAACCATTTTAACCGTTACTCATGACCTCTGGTTCGCCGAAAAGTTTGCCCAGAAAGTAGCAGTGATGTATGCAGCCCAAATTGTAGAAGTAGCGCCTCAGGTGGAGTTCTTCAGACAGCCACTTCACCCTTACGCCCAGGCGTTGCTTGCTGCTTTACCTTCCCGCGGTCTGCAGCCCCTGGCCGGCTATGCTCCTGAGCACAGCAGGTATCATGAGCCGGGTTGCCGCTTCCGAAAGCGCTGCTCTCGTGCTTTCCACCGCTGCCAGGAAGAACCGCCTCTTTTTGAGCACAATGGTCGCTGGGTGAGGTGCTGGCTTTGTGCTGGTTGAAGCGGTGAACCTGTGCAAGACCTACAAAATTGGTTGGTTTAGGAAAAGGAGAATTGAGGTAATCAAAGAAGTGGCGATCTCTGTTGCTGAAGGAGAGACTGTAGGCCTTGTGGGGGAAAGTGGTAGTGGCAAAACCACTCTGGGACTCCTCTTAACTGGGCTCTTGAAACCGGATGGTGGCCAGGTTTTCTTCAAAGGGAAAGCAATCTCCGAATTAACACCCCGGGAAAAAAAGGATTTTCGGCGTCAGGTTCAGGTTATTTTCCAGCATCCAGAAGTAGCCTTTAACCCCAAGTGGAGGTTGCGCCGGAGCTTAGCTGAGCCTTACAAGCTCCACAAAATCCCTTTTACTGAGGAACTTCTCCTTGAACACCTGAAGACTGTTGGCCTTTCCTCCGAGCACTTGGACCGCTATCCTTCCCAGTTGAGCGGAGGAGAACTGCAGAGGGCGGCCATCGCCAGGGTCATGGTGCTCGAGCCAAAGTTTCTCGTGCTGGATGAACCTACCAGTATGCTGGATGTCATTACCCAGGCGCAGATCATCAGGCTTTTGCAGGCGATTCAGAAGGAAAAAGGGGTGGCCTATCTCTTCATCACCCACGATTTAGAGCTGGCCCGGTTGTTCTGCCAGCGGATTTACCGCCTGGTGGAGGGGAAACTAGAGGAAATGCCCACAGTGCGTTCAGCCTCACGAGATTCCGCAACATCGTGATTTCTGGAAGAAAGGAGGCGGTGGAATTGCGGCGCTGGAAATCGATCTTGCTCTTGTTCGCAGTTTATCTCTTTGCCACCTGTTTTGCTTCTCCTGCTCTGGGGCAGTCAGATCTGGGCGTCTTCCGCTTTGACGAAAAAATCAAGAAAGAAACCATCGATCCTGAAAGATATCCCAGTCGGGAGGCCTATGCTGCAGGAGAAAAGCT
>LGFL01000067.1 GCA_001508855.1 Thermoanaerobacterales bacterium 50_218 | reverse complement strand
CAGTCGGAAAACTCCAGAGATTAGGCGAAGGAGTGCGGGTGATGCGGCCTTTAGTGGCCGTTTTTTTATTTATGTGGTGGGGGTTAGTTTTTTTGATGCCGGGATAAGTAAGGATGGAGGCGGTAGGAGTAAGAGGTAGGTGTTAGGTTTAGGGAGAAGAAAAGGGCGGTGAAGAAAGCCGGTTGTTTTGGGCCGGGAAGTAAGGAAAAAAGGAGATGGAGGTGTTTTTGAGGTTATGGTAGGTGAAGCTTTAGGGATGGTAGAGACGAGGGGTTTGGTGCCGGCGATTGAGGCTGCGGATGCGATGGTGAAGGCGGCGAATGTGAAGTTGATTGGGTATGAGAAGATTGGGTCGGGGTTAGTGACGGTGATGGTACGTGGAGATGTAGGTGCGACGAAGGCGGCGACGGATGCGGGGGCGGCTGCGGCGCGTAAAGTTGGGGAAGTGGTATCTGTTCATGTGATTCCGCGTCCGCACAGTGATGTAGAGAAGATATTGCCGAAGCAGGAGTAGGCAAAGTAGGGGGAGGTAAGCGAAGATGGAGGAGCAAGTAGTTCGGAAGGTAGTGGAAGAGGTATTGAGTCGGGTGCAGGGACAGAATCGAGGTGAGGGCAAGGGGGGTGATGTAGTGGCAGTGGAGAATGTGGTGGAGCATCCTGGTGTAACGGAATTTGTGGGTACTGCGATAGGGGACACGATTGGGTTAGTGATAGCCAATGTAGACAGCATGTTGCATGAGAAGATGGGGTTAGACAAGCGGTTTCGTTCGATAGGGATACTTGGAGGACGCACAGGTGCGGGTCCGCAGATTATGGCTGCGGACGAGGCGGTGAAGGCGACGAACACGGAGATTGTGGCGATTGAGTTACCTCGGGACACCAAAGGTGGGGCAGGTCATGGTAGTTTGATCATATTTGGAGCGGAGGAAGTTTCGGATGCGCGTCGGGCGGTTGAGGTAGCGTTACAGGAGTTGCCGCGCACATTTGGTGACGTGTATGCGAATGAAGCTGGTCATTTAGAGTTTCAGTACACGGCTCGTGCGAGTTATGCGATAGGGAAGGCGTTTAATGCGCCGGTGGGGAAGGCGTTTGGTTTGATAGTAGGGGCTCCGGCGGCGATTGGGGTAGTTTGTTGTGACACTGCGGTGAAGGCGGCGGAAGTTGAGATTGTGGGTTATGCGAGTCCGGCGCAGGGGACGAGCTACACCAATGAGGCGATTCTGTTCATCTCAGGGGATTCTGGAGCGGTGAGGCAGTCGCTGATTGCGGCGCGGGAGATAGGGCTCAAGCTGTTATCGGCGTTAGGTGGTCGTCCGGAGTCGGTGAGTGGGAAGCCTTATATTTGATTTAGGTAGCAGGTAGGTAGTGAAGAAAGCAGAGAGAGGGTGGTGGAGGCATTGAAGTCGAAGCGTTTTGAAGTTTTAGCGCAGCGGCCGGTGAACCAAGATGGGTTTGTAGCTGAGTGGCCGGAAGTTGGTTTAATAGCGATGGGGAGTCCGAACGATCCGCGGCCGAGCATCAAGATTGAGGATGGCAAGGTAGTGGAGATGGACGGCAAGCGTCGAGAGGAGTTTGACATGATTGAGCAATTCATTGCCGACTATGCGATTGACGTAGAGGTTGCGGAGGAGGCGATGCAGTTAGACAGTGTTGAGATAGCGCGGCGGATAGTGGACATCAACGTACCGCGGGAAGAGGTTGTTCGATTGGCGCAGGGGTTGACGCCGGCGAAGCTGGCGGAAGTGATTGGGCATCTGAACATTGTAGAGATCATGATGGGGATTCAGAAGATGCGGGCGCGGAAGCGGCCGGGGAACCAGTGTCACATTACCAATCTACGTGACAATCCGGTGCTTTTGGCGGCGGATGCTGCTGAGGGGGCTTTGCGTGGGTTTGACGAAGAGGAGACGACAGTAGGGGTTACGCGTTATGCTCCGTTCAATGCGTTGGCGTTGCTGGTAGGTTCGCAGACTGGTCGTGGTGGGGTGCTGACGCAGTGTGCGTTAGAGGAGTCATTTGAGTTGAGCTTAGGGATGCGGGGTTTGACCACTTATGCTGAGACGATTTCGGTGTATGGTACGGAGCAGGTATTTGTTGATGGAGACGATACTCCGTGGTCGAAGGCGTTTTTAGCTTCGGCGTATGCTTCTCGGGGTTTGAAGATGCGGTTTACTTCGGGAACTGGTTCAGAGGTGCAGATGGGGTATGCGGAAGGCAAATCGATGCTGTATCTTGAGGCACGCTGTGTGATGATTGCGAAGGGAGCGGGAGTACAGGGGTTGCAGAATGGTTCGATCAGCTGCATTGGAGTACCTGGGGCTGTACCTTCGGGGATTCGGGCGGTTGCAGGGGAGAATCTGATCACGATGATGCTTGATTTGGAGGTAGCATCTGGGAACGACCAGACTTTTTCCCATTCTGATATTCGGCGGACGGCGCGGTTATTGCCGCAGTTGCTGCCTGGGACTGACCTCATTTTTTCTGGTTACAGTGGGGTACCGAACTATGACAACATGTTTGCTGGTTCCAACTTTGACATAGAGGACATGGACGACTATTTGGTTTTGCAGCGTGACCTGATGGTTGATGGTGGGGTAAGGCCGGTTTTGGAGGAAGAAGTGGTAGCTGTGCGCAACAAGGCGGCGCGGGCGTTGCAGGCGGTATTTGAGGAATTGGGTTTGCCGCGGATAACTGATGAAGAGGTGGAGGCGGCCACATATGCGCATGGTTCGAAGGACATGCCGCCGCGCAATGTAGGGGAGGACTTGAAGGCAGCTGCTGAGATGATGGAGCGGGGGATTACGGGGTTAGACGTTGTTAAGGCGTTAGCGAAGCGTGGGTTTACCGATGTAGCGGAGAACGTGCTCAACATGTTGAAGCAGCGGGTTGCGGGTGACTATTTGCACACTTCGGCGGTACTTGACAGGAACTTCCGAGTGGACTCTGCGGTTAACAATCCGAACGATTATCGAGGTCCGGGAACGGGGTATCGGATGAGTGAAGAGAGATGGGAAGAGATTAAGAACATCCCGCAGGCCTTGAAGCCGGAGGAACTTGCGAGCGAGGGGAGTGGTGAATGAGTATGGTGAATACAGAGGCCTTAGTAGAGCGGATTGTTAGTGAGGTATTGAAGCAACTGCAGCAGGGGAGCGAGAAGGGGAGAGTTGGGGCAGCGGAGGTAGCAGTAACTGGGGATGGTTTTGAGTTTCGGGAGAAGGGTGAGGCGTGTCCTGGCACTGACCAGAGGGAAGTGGTTATTGGGATTTCGCCTGCGTTTGGGAAGAAATTCAAGAAGAACATAGTGGGGATACCGTTGAGGGACGTTCTGCGGGAGATCATTGCTGGGATTGAGGAAGAGGGTTTGCGGGCGCGGGTTGTGCGTGTGCGGCACACGGCGGATGTAGCCTTTATAGGGCATACTGCGGCGAAGCTTTCGGGTTCTGGGATTGGCATTGGGATTCAGTCGCGGGGAACTACGGTAATTCATCACAAAGACTTACAGCCGTTGAACAATCTGGAGCTTTTCCCGCAGTGTCCGGTGTTGACTCTTGAGACTTACCGGGCGATTGGTAGGAATGCGGCGCGGTATGCGAAAGGGGAGTCACCGGATCCGGTGCCGGTAGTCAACGATCAGATGGCGCGTCCGAAGTATCAGGCGAAGGCGGCGGTATTGCACAATTTTGAGACGCAGTTAGTGAGGGCTGGGGCGCGGCCGGTAGAGGTTGAGGTAGTGTTAGGAAGAGAGGGGGCGGTAGCGTGATCAGTGAGCGGATGATCGAAGAGACAGTGCGGCAGGTATTGCGGGAAGTGATTGGCAGGGGTGGAACTAGCAAAGAGGTTGGGAGTGGCAGTGGCAGTGGTGGCAAGCTGACAGTAGCGGACTATCCGTTAGCGGAGAAGCGGCCTGAGCTGATTCGGACGGCGACTGGGAAGAGGTTAGAGGATCTCACTCTTGAGGCGGTGTTGAAAGGGGAAGTCACGCCTGAAGACCTGCGGATTACTGCGGAGACGTTGGAGAAGCAGGCGGAGGTTGCGGAAGCAGCAGGTCGTCGGCAGTTGGCGCAGAACTTGAGGCGTGCGGCGGAGTTGACGCGGGTCCCTGATGAGCGGATCTTGGAGATCTACACAGCCTTGCGCCCGTACCGCTCGACGAAGGAAGAGCTGTTGGAGATTGAGCTCCTTTGTGTGCTGCCCTTGTGCGAGAAGCGGCTGAAGTCTACGAGCGCCGCAAACGCCTGAAAGGAATGGAGTAAGAGAAAATGCTGATCGCGGGTGTTGATATCGGCAACAATACCACTGAAGTTGCGCTAGCTGAAAAAAACGGTGACCAGATCCGCTTTCTTGCGAGCGGGATGGCACCAACTACTGGAATCAAGGGCACTCCGGAGAACGTGCCGGGAATCAGGCACGCTCTCCGGAGTGCAGCTTCCCGTGCTGCCATTGATCTTAAGGACATTCAATTGATCAGACTCAATGAGGCAACACCAGTAATCGCTGACGTGGCGATGGAGACAATCACGGAAACGATCATTACAGAGTCAACAATGATCGGCCATAATCCGGCGACGCCAGGCGGTGTTGGGTTAGGAGTCGGGATTACGGTTCCCATCTACGAGCTAGATCAAAAACAACCCGGAGAGAAGGTAATCGTTGTCATACCTGGAAATGTGGACTACGAGGATGCAGCGCGAATGATCAATGCTGCCTTTGACCGGGGCATTGATGTACAAGGGGCGATCGTGCAGAAAGATGACGGTGTCTTAATCACCAACCGCCTCCACCGCAAGATTCCAGTGGTCGATGAAGTCGCCCTCATTGAAAAGGTGCCACTAGGAATGCTAGCTGCTGTCGAGGTGGCTGAGCCGGGATTCACGATCAAAACCCTTTCTAACCCTTACGGGATTGCCACCGTGTTTCAGCTCACTCCAGAGGAGACTAAGAATGTCGTTCCGATGGCGCGGGCTCTCATTGGCAACCGCTCTGGTGTTGTGATCAGGACTCCGGCAGGCGATGTCCAGGAAAGAAAAATTCCGGCAGGACAGCTTTTGCTCCGCGGACGCGGGCGAACGGTAACTGTAGATGTTGATGAAGGGGCAGACGCTATCTGTGCGGCTGTGGAAAGTATTTGGCCCTTAGAAGATGCCGAGGGTACCCCGGGTACTAATGCTGGTGGTCTCCTCGCCAAGGTCAAGGAAACGATGGCAGATGTCACTGGACGTTCGCCTTCGGAGATCCGGATTCAAGATATCCACGCAGTTGACACCCTTGTCCAGCAGAAAGTCAAGGGTGGTCTTGCTGATGAGTTTTTCTCAGAACATGCTGTTGCCCTTGCGGCGATGGTGCGTAGTTCGCGCCTTCCGATGGAAAAGGTGGCTGCGAAAATTGAGGAAGACCTCGGGATCAGAGTGGAGATTGCTGGAGTGGAGGCGAACATGGCTGCCCTCGGCGCGCTGACGACACCAGGTGCCAGCACACCTCTGGCGATTCTCGATCTCGGTGGTGGGTCAACAGATGCAGCCTACATCACGGATATCAAACAGGAAAAAGTTGATACTGTTCACCTTGCTGGTGCCGGTGATATGGTTAACATGCTGATTGCAACCGAACTGGGACTCTCTGACCGTACATTAGCCGAGGACATCAAGAGGTATCCCCTTGCCAAGGTCGAAAGCCTCTTTTCCATCCGTTTAGAAGATGGGACTGTAAGGTTTTTTGAGGAGCCTTTGGATGCTCGTGTCTTTGCCCGCGTGGTTCTCCTCAAGGAGGACGGTTTGGTTCCCATTCCGGTGGATGCCAGCCTAGAAAAGGTGAGAATGGTGCGGCGGGAAGCGAAGCGCAGAGTTTTCGTGCGTAACGCTTTGCGAGCCCTCGCCAAGGTAGCTCCTGCCCAAAACGTGAGACTGCTCGATTACGTGGTCCTTGTCGGGGGATCTGCGCTTGACTTTGAGGTTCCAGAGATGATTTCAGACGCTTTGGCTGGCTATGGTGTCGTCGTTGGCAGGGCCAATGTCCGGGGGGTCGAGGGCCCACGCAACGCTGTTGCTACTGGGCTTGTCCTCGCGGGAAGGGGTGTGTAGATGCGGACTCATGAAGAAATCAAACCTGCGGTTTTCATATATGTGGCTAATCCTGATACCTGTGCAGCAGTTACCAAGTGGTTAGGGGAGGGGCTTGAGGAAGAGGGAGTACCTTTTGAAATCCGGTACGCTTCTGGTGATGCCGAGGTGCTCGCCGCTGAGGCGGCGCGCGGGTCGCGACTCGGCGTGGGGATCGGAGTCGGTAGCGATGGTAAGTGTGTTCTCCAACACAGGCGCCTGCCGGCAAACCAACCTCTTGCGCAAGTCCCTTCAACTACTGGTAGCAGGGAGCGCTACCGGCTGATTGGCAGCCACGCGGCGCGCCTAGTAAAGAATCTACCTTTGAAGGAGGAGAACCGTGGTTCGTGAGGCGCTAGGTCTTATTGAAACAATTGGGTTCGTTCCTGCCTTGGAGGCTGCTGATGCGGCTCTCAAGGCAGCGAATGTGCGGTTGATAGGTTATGAACTGGCACGTGGTCAGGGAATGGTAACTGTGAAGGTGCGGGGAGATGTTTCTGCAGTCCAAGCAGCTGTTCAGGCTGGTTCAGCGGCTGCAAGCAAGGTCGGACAAGTTGTCGCTACCCATGTGATCGCGCGGCCTCACCAAGACATTACGATGCTTGCAGAGAGCAGTGATGCTCAGGAAGCACCTCCTCAACTGGCTGAGCAGGTGGAGGTTCTGTCCGGAGATGAGGGTAGTGGGTCTCCTGCACCTAGTTCCGAGGAAGGAGATGCTGATAGCCAGCAGGAGGAAGCTGAGGGAGAAGTGTCTGAAAGCGAACAAGAGCCGGAAAGGCAGGATGGGGTTGGGCAGCTTCCAGGCAAGGGAACTGCACCAGAAGCACCTACAGGGGATCAACATGTGGCAACCTGTAATCTTTGTCACGATCCTGCGTGCCCTCGTAAGAAAGGAGAGCCGCGCTACCTCTGTATCCACTATCATGAACACGAGAGGTAAAGGAGGGACGAGTTTTGGCAATAGGGACTACTGAAGTTGATCTAATTGCTCATGCTGTAGCCCGCGCCCTCAGTGCTTCCATGGCCCAGGAATTGAGTGAGTATGTTCAAATACCTGTAGGGGTTTCGGCACGCCACGTGCACCTTTCGCCTGAGCACATTGAAGTGCTCTTTGGCAAGGGTTACCAGCTTACTCCGATCCGTGAGTTGAGCCAGCCAGGCGAGTTTGCGGCCAAAGAAACGGTTACCTTGGTCGGTCCGCGAGGTGTTCTCCAAGGTGTGCGGGTACTAGGACCACCGCGCTCCAAGACCCAGGTCGAGATCTCAAAAACAGACGGCTATATTTTGGGAATCGACCCCCCGGTTCGGGTTTCCGGAGACCACCGGGATACACCCGGCTGCATTATTGTTGGGCCTCATGGTGCTGTGAAGATCGAGAGCGGTGTTATTTGTGCCATGCGGCACATTCATATCTCTCCAGAATTGGCTACAAATCTTGGCTTGCATGATGGTGATTTCGTTAGGGTAAAAGCAGCAGGTGACCGTAAGGTCATTTTCGACAAAGTAATTGTTAGAGTTTCCCCGAGAGCTGTTTTCGAGATGCACATCGACACCGATGAGGCCAATGCTGCTGGATTGCGGAACGGTGATCGGGTATTATTGATGGTAGAAAGGAAAGTTAACTAGGTACGTCTGAATTTGAGGAGGAATCGCGTGGGTGACCATTTGGGATTGCGGTGAATCACTTTGTGAGGCCTTTGCAGCGTGCCTTGAAAGTCCTTCTTCTGATTGGATTGGTAACCTCCGTGTCGGGGTTGACCTGGGTACTGCAAATGTTGTTGTCGCTGTTGTTGACAGTGCAAACCGTCCTGTGGCTGGAAGACTTAGGCCCGCCCAGGTTGTCCGGGATGGAATAGTTGTTGATTTTTGCAGAGCACGAGACATCGTTGATTCAATGGTCCGTGACCTGGAGGCAGAGTTAGGTGTAGAATTGCGCATCGCTGCATGTGCAGTTCCTCCAGGAACCCGGCCCGGTGACTGCCGCGCAACCCAGTATGTTGTTGAGGGTGCCGGACTTGAAGTCCTGGCGGTGGTTGACGAGCCATCAGCGGCAGCGCGTGTGCTTGGAATTACTGATGGGGCTGTTGTCGATATTGGTGGTGGAACTACTGGAATCTCGGTGCTCAAAGACGGTAAAGTAATTTATACTGCTGATGAGCCTACCGGAGGCACTCATTTTACCTTGGTAATTGCTGGTGCTTATGGGCTATCATTTGAAGAAGCTGAACGGCTCAAAATTGACCCGGGGCGGCAGAGGGAACTTTTTCCAATACTGCGGCCGGTAATGGAGAAAGTAGCTGCCATTATTGCCAACCACATTGCTTCCTTCGATATTGACCATATTTACCTGGTTGGCGGAGCAAGTGCTCTTTCTGGTCTTCAAGACGTTGTGACCTCACATGTAGGTGTTTCTGCCTCGGTTCCCCGCCATCCTTTGCTGGTAACACCCCTGGGGATTGCCTTAATGTGTCCGGATACTGCATGAGTGACACCTGGCACCAGGGCAGGGCTACCTCCGAGGGGGTGAAGAACGTGCTATGGATGCTTTTGGCCGCTTCGGTGGAGACTTCTTCGAACATCTCCACTGTCAGCGGTTGGTCGATCATTGCCTGCGTAGACTTCCTAAGTTGGGTATCAAGGTGCCTTAGATCAGCCACGGTTGTGGTGTGTAGAAATTAGGTTTTCTGTTTTAGGAGTGCCAAATCTTCTGGGTGGTTGTTCAGGGAGCAAGTAAAAAGAGGTGTAAACAGTTGAAGAACAGCATTGGTGTGATCGAATTTCGTTGCATCGCCAACGGTATCGAAGCTGCTGATGGCATTGTTAAAGCTGGCCCTGTGGAATTGCTCACCGCCACTATAATCTGCCCTGGTAGGTTTATCGTACTTGTGGCCGGGGAAGTGGGCGCGGTTACGGCCGCGATCAGTTGGGGGAAGAATAACTATTCTACGGAGGTTGTTTGCGATACAGTGATTCCTCATGTTCACCCTGAGATCATCAGAGCCTTGAGAAAAGAGACCAAGTTAGGTGATCGCCCGCAGGCATTGGGGGTTGTCGAAACCTCAGCAGTGACCCCATGCATCCTTGCTGCTGATGCCGCAGTCAAAGGTGCTAATATTTCTTTGCATCGGATTGTTGTCGCTCGCCACCTTGGGGGAAAGGCAGTCGCGGTATTTACTGGTGCTGTCAGCGCTGTCCAGACTGCGGTTCAGCAGGCAACTGCTGCTGCAGGTAAAAAACTAGTTGCCACAGCTGTAGTCCCCAGTCCGGCAACTCAACTTTGGGAGCGTTTGCTGCGAAGAGGGGTTGTCTGAAGCTACCCTTGGCAGTAAAGAGCTTCTATTGCTTGTAATTTTGGAACTTGCCCAAATTTTTGACTTAGTTGTGCAGGATGAAGAAAGAATGAAATGCAGCGAAGGTTCCTGAAGTACTCTCATATGTAAGGGGAAGGAACTCAAAAAACTCCCCCCGGAGTATCCTAGGGGGAGTTTTCGATTCTTACATTTTCTTCGTGCTTACAGTTCCCCAGTATAGCTCTTTGTCAGCAGTTCCTGTGCCGACTCTATGGTCATTTTCCGTTTGCACCAGCGATAGAAGATGGTAATTGAGGGATTTTCCATCATGATTTCGGCAAGCTTCGGGATGTCCTCTTGTTTCCCGTATCCGGCCCAGCTTGTCGGCAAACCCACATCTTCAAGAAGCTGCTTGACAACCCTGATGGCTGCTTTAGCTGCTTCACGGACACTCCAACCGTAGGTATTCACACCGAGCATTGCGGCAACCAGGCTCAGCTTCCCGATCGCGTGGCCGATGTTGTAGTTCATCACATAGGGCAAGGCGATGGCACAGGCCACGCCATGGGGCATGTGGTAAACTGACCCAATGGTGTGGGCGAGGGCATGTCCTTCGACAAGACCAGCGTTGTTGAAGGCCATTCCAGCCAGCATCGCCGCGCACGACATCTTGACCCGTGCTTCCAGGTTCGAGCCTTCATAAACTGCGATTGGAAGAGCCTCCCCGATGAGCTCGACTGCCTTCAAGGCGATGGCATCAGTGAAAGGGTTCTCTTCGTTGGTTAGCATCGCTTCAATAGCGTGGGCGAGAGCGTCAGCACCAGTGGCAGCAGTGATGTGTTGGGGAACACTGAGGGTCAGGGTCGGGTCGACAACAGCCATGTCGGGAAGGATTGCCGGTGTCACAAAGGTGACCTTAACATCGCTGGTTGCCGAGGTGATCACCGAGTACATCGTACACTCACTTCCGGTTCCCGAGGTCGTGGGGATCGCAATAATCGGTGCACCCTTTTTCGGGAATGCGGCCTCATCCATGTAGTCTTCGATGTAGCCGGGGAGCACTAGGAGTTGGGCGACAACTTTGGCGATGTCGATGGAACTGCCACCACCGAGCCCGATGACGAATTTTCCTCTTTCAGCTCGGGCAAAATCCACCGCCTGGTCGCAGACTTTGCTGTCAGGCTCGGGTTTGCATTTATCGAAAATAGCAACGTCGAAGCCTTCCCTCTTTAGTGCATCTTTGACCCGGTCTGCAATCCCTGCCTTGACGATCCCCGGGTCGGTGATGATCACAGCCTTACCAGAGATACCAGCTTCTTTCAGGTATTGGCCGATCCGATCAGTTGTTGCTGCTCCAAAGACCACCTTTTGCGGAACATATGTTTCAAATGTCTTCAGCGCTGAGAACATTCAGTTTCCCTCCTTAGACTTCTCTGCTGTCTGGCAGTACCTGCCGAATTTATCCCGAAAGTCGCATAAAGTTTCGGTCTCCTAATCATTGCATGATGCTACTACCAGGTTATTTTCTAGCTCTTCTTTTTTCCCACCCCGTTTCTTTTTTACTTGCCTCATGCGCCCTTTTCCAGCCTTGTTTGGCTTGCCACATCTTCTCCCACCAATTGGCTTCGCTGCACTTAAGTCTTTTCCTGCAACTACCGGTTGCTCCAGTCGGAAAACTCCAGAGATTAGGCGAAGGAGTGCGGGTGATGCGGCCTTTAGTGGCCGTTTTTTTATTTATGTGGTGGGGGTTAGTT
>LGFL01000066.1 GCA_001508855.1 Thermoanaerobacterales bacterium 50_218 | reverse complement strand
AGAATGTAGAGCACACCGTCAAGGCCTTCGATGATATACTGGACTCGGTAGCAGCTATGGCGCCAATGATTGAATCCACCTATCGAGAAGTGGACAGTACCGTGAAAGCCAAGGACGTAGTGCTGGACCGCGTCCAGAGTATAAGTGCAGTGTCTGAGGAAACATCGGCTTCAGCCGAGGAGATCTCCGCGTCTGCTGAGGAGCTATCGGCTTCTACCCAAGAGATAGCTGCAAATGCCCAGCAGGTTCTGGAAGTGGCCAAGCGGCTGGAGGAGCAGGTGGAGCGTTTCAAGGTGTAGAAGGGTCGATTGTTGTAGTGAGGCCGACCGCAAGCGACACGATCCGGATAGCGGTCGGCCCTTATTTTTTGTGCTCCCGGCATGGGCGTTGGCTATAGGGTGATGACAGCAAAAAGTAGCCGGGAAATCTGCTCTTACGACCGTCGCTTCGAGCGCTTCCCAAGCATTGAACGGATAGAGCCTTGACGATTGTTGGTCAACAGAGGTCTGTTGCCGAACCGACTTCACCAGTTTCTTGATGTTATGCACCTCCATAGCCAGCAGCACCTGTATCTGAACTTTGTCCCTTCCCCGTAATGTCGCTCGGCTCAAGCTGTGCAAGCCTTCATCTTTCGATGCTTTCTCGTGCCTTCTCCGGGAGGGCAACAGGCTATCTACATCTTCGACGTCACTCTGGATGGAGGAATAGTGCTCAGAGGAACAGTGCCCCACGAGGGGATCAAGAGGATCCTCTTCATTCATGATACCCTGTACACGGTTTCCAACCGCTTGGTGAAAGCTTGCGACTTGGACACCCTGAAGGAGATAAAGTTTGTGGAACTGCCGGCATCAGTCGGAAAGGTTGAATAAAGGCCGCTCTGCCCAAGAAAAGCTCCCGCGCCTCTGCCCGGGGTGCGGGGGATCTTTTTTTTCCGGAGGTGGGAAGAAGTGGAGCGCGAGACGATCATCGCCCGAGAAGCCGCCCGGCTTCTTGGCGTGAGCGGGTGGATGGTCTACGAGTTGATGAAGCGGAGGGTACTCCCACACGTGAGGGTCGGGAGGAGGATCCTTTTCAGGCGGGCGAGCCTGCTGGCGTGGCTGGAGGAGTTGGAACAAAGAAAAGAAATCACACACGGGTATGCAGTCTGCTCTTCTCATTTAACTCTTCTTGAAAACGCACAGCACAGCCAAATTCTTTCCGGAGAGATACTGCACCGGATTTTGGTACGCGCGCGGGGCATCAGAGACTCAGCTTTTCCACCGCCCTCTGCATGTCCTCTTCGGTCGGCTGGGTGTAGACCGCCGTCGTGTTGATGTTGGCGTGCCCCAGGAGGCGCGCCACCTCGACAAAATCTTCGCCCGCGTCCAGCAGCCTCTTGGCAAAGGTGTGGCGCAGGGTGTGCGGGCTGACATCGGGCAGGCCCGCCTGGAGGGCGTATTTCTTGAGTATTCTGAACACCCCCGAAGGCGTGAGCGGCCCCCGTTCGCCCAGGAACACCTTCCTGCTTGCGCTCGCGGGCCTGGCCTCGAGGTAGTCCCGGAGGGCGCTTCTAGCATCCTTGTTTAAGGGCACGGTACGGAACTTCCCGCCTTTGCCCTGCCGAACCGTGATTGAGCCCTTCCTCTCAGAGATTTCCACGTCGTCCAGCTCGAGCGCGCACAGTTCGCCGACGCGGACCCCGGTGTTCGCCAGGAGTTCGAAAATGGCGATGTCCCTCTTGTTGCCTCCTGCGTGGACCTTCCTCCGGAGCCTGTAGAGCTCGTTCTTCGTAAGCGACCTGGGGGCGGTTGTTTTCTGGATTTTCACATCAGGCACGCCTTCAGCGGGATTCTTTTTTAAAACGCCTTTCCCGACCAAGAACTCGAAGAACGCCCTCAAGGCAGCCAGCCGCTGGTTCACGGTCTTCGGCGACCTCTTCAGCACGCTGAGCAGGTAGCCTTTGTAAGCCTTGACGTCCACCAGCAGGATTTTCCGGGGGTCGAAGGGTTCGCCTGTGGTCTCCTCTAAAAACCTTGCAAATCCTTCGACTGCCTCGCGGTAGCTTTTCGCCGTGTGGGGGGATCTGCCGATCTCAAGGAGGTATTTGTTGAATTCCTCAAAACACCTCATCTTCCTTACCTACCTCTCCGCTTGACTTTTTAAGTACAGAGTACAGAGCACTTTCAATCCGCCCTTGAAGTTTTATCTTGCGAGTTTTCCCTGCGATAATTCGTCTTCGATTCCCTCATATGATACCACTCCTCTGTAAAACCCTCAACATAAGATTCATTATCTTGCGGGTTTATCTTGCCGGTGTGGAGGTCCGTCCGCGTAGGGCGCGGCCTTTTTTCTTTCCACAGACAGGTAGGCCGTAGTGTGAAGGCTGACTTTTCCGGTTTCCGGTGTAGGAAAACTCTGCACTTTTTCCTTTTTTCAGGAGGTGTTTCGTTGTGAAACCCTACAGCGAAAAAGAAATCCTGGAACTTCCCGCCTTCCTCACTGTGGAGGAAGCCGCGAAGATCCTGCGGCTGAAGCGTTCGACGGCCTACGAATATGTGAGGAGGGGAGACATTCCTTCTGTCCGGTTCGGGCGCTTCATCAGGGTGCCGAAGGCGAAGATACTCGAAATGGCTGGAATAGAGGAAAAAGGGTCGGGCGCGGAGAAGATCATAACCGTCCCCGCCCGGCCTGAGAGGAGGTAGGAGATGCGGGGACACATCAGGAAACGCGGGAAGTCTTGGGCCGTGGTCGTTGAACTGCCCAGGGACCCTGAGACCGGCAAGCGCCGGCAGAAGTGGGTTACGGTGCGCGGCACTAAGAAAGAGGCCGAGAAGGTGCTGGCGGAGATGCTCGCCAAGCTGGGGCGCGGCGAGCCGGCCGTCCCCTCCAAGATGACGCTGAGGGAGTTCTTCAACCGCTTCCTCGAAGCCAAGCGGGGGAGCGTCCGCGAGAACACCCTCAGCAACTATCGGAAAGCTTTCAGAGCTTTTCTGCGGGAATTGGGGGAGGAGACCCGGCTCGACCAGCTCACTCCCCTTCACCTGCAGGGTGTGGTCTCCGTTCTAGAAGAGCGGGTGAAGCCCAGCAGCATCCGGCGCTACTGCCTCCTCGTGAAGGCAGCCTTCCACCAAGCGGTCGATTGGGGGTTGCTACCGGAGAACCCTATGGGCAAGGTTATCTTACCGAGAGATGAGGAGAGGGAGATGCAAGTCTGGAACGAAGCGGAGGTGGCGCGCTTCCTGGAAGCGGCCTCCGGCAACCGCCTCTTCGCCCTCTTCCGGCTCGCCCTGGCAAGCGGGATGCGCATCGGCGAGATCATCGCCCTCAGGTGGGAGGATGTGGACCTCGAGGAGGGCAGGATCCGTGTCGTGAGGACGGTCTCGGGAAAAGGCTATGACAGGCCCAAGACCAAGAGGGGAGTGAGGACCGTCCCAATAGACCCCGAGACGGTGCGCGCCCTTCGGGAGCACAAAAAGAGGCAGGCGGAAGAGCGCCTGCGCTTTGGAGCCGGCTGGAACCCGGAAAACCTTGTGTTTTGTACGCGCAACGGCAGAAGGTACTGCCATGAGTGCATCATCCAAATCTTTGATCGGTTGATAGAAAAGGCTGGTGTGAAAAGGATCCGCATACACGATCTTCGACACACCCACGCAACACTCCTGCTCAAACACGGGGTCCCGCCGAAGGTCGTCGCCGAGAGGCTGGGGCACGACGTCAGCGTGACGATGAAAACCTACGCCCACGTCCTGCCGGACATGCAGGCGGAGGCAGTAAAGACTGCAGAGAGATGTTTGCAAATGTTTGCAAAACCCCGAAGAGAGGGCAGAAAAACCCTGTAAAATCAAGGGTTTACGAATGACTTAAAGTTGCCTGCATAAAACTGATAGCAAGGTGAGCAAAATTCTAATAAGACAGCAGCCGGGCATTAGTTTATTAAGGAGGAATTTGAAAATGCCTGAACTGAGACAAGATCCCATTACGAAAAGGTGGGTGGTAATTGCTGCAGAGAGAAATAAACGTCCCCAAGACTTTAAGGTTATCCGTGAGGAACGAAAACCAGGGGTGTGCCCTTTCTGTGAGGGAAACGAGAAGAAAACTCCGCCAGAGATCACCGCTTATAGAGAACCCGGGACAGCTCCAGATGAACAGGGATGGTGGATCCGGGTTGTTCCCAACAAGTTTCCTGCTCTCACGTATGAAGGAAATCTTATAACTACTCGAGATCAGTTTTATACCAAGATGTCGGGAATTGGTGCCCATGAAGTAATCATTGAATCGCCAGACCACCAAATGTCGTTGGAAAAGCATTCGATCCATCAGCTTCAGGAAATTTTTCGAGCGTGGCGTGAGCGCCTGGAAAACCTGCTCAGTGATTCCCGGATCAACTATGTCCAGATTTTCAAGAACGCTGGAGCAAGAGCAGGTGCCTCTCTGGAACACCCCCACAGCCAGTTGATCGCCACCCCGATTATTCCTCCTGTGGTCGAAGATGAACTGGCAGGAGCCCGGGAATACTTCGAAAAGGAAGGGAAATGTCTCTTCTGCGAAATCAGTTCCTTCGAATTGAGCAACAAAACCAGAGTTGTTATCGAGAACGAAGAGTTTTGCGCTTACTGTCCTTATGCGTCCCGATTTCCCTTTGAGACCTGGGTTATCCCTAAGGGGCACCAGGCAAGTTTCACTTATCTCGATGATTATCTTCTCAATCAGTTGAGCCTGATCCTTAAGCAAACAATGCAGAAGATTGTGACTTCATTGAATCGACCCCCTTATAACCTCGTCCTCCATACTGCCCCTAAAGGTTACTTGGAGTCTCCTTACTACCACTGGCATATCGAGATTTTGCCCCGTTTGACTACGGTTGCCGGTTTCGAATGGGGAACAGGAATTTATATCAATCCGACAGCACCAGAAGTTGCAGCAGCTTTTCTGCGAGAAGCGCCACAACCTGTCTTCGAAAGGAGTAGTAGATGATGCCTGAAAAAAGGCTGAAAATTCTCTTCGCTTCCGCTGAAGTGAGTCCATTTGCGAAAACCGGAGGACTGGCTGATGTTGCAGGTTCCCTCCCGAAGGCTCTTGCTCAATTAGGCCATGATGTACGTGTGGTGATGCCGAAATACAAGCAGATTACTGAAGGTGATTACCTACTTGACTACCCCGTGGAAATGGACGATCATCTGGAGACAGGGATCCTCAGAGAAACCAGGTTGAAAGGGAAAGATGTCGAGGTTCCGGTTTATTTGGTCGACAATTACAAGTACTTTTACAGGGACAAGATCTACGGCTACCCTGATGAAGCTGAACGCTTCTACTTCTTTTCCAAGTCTCTGTTGGGGATGCTTCCCAGAATCGAGTTTCAGCCGAATGTGATCCACTGTAATGACTGGCACTGTGCTCTGATACCTCTGCTTCTGGAAACAAAATATGCTGAAGAACCTTTTTATCAACACATCGCTACTTTGTTTACGATTCATAACCTGCAGTACCAGGGTGTTTTTCCGAAGGATGTCTTGAGGCTGCTGGGGCTTGGGGAAGAGTTTTTTACACCAGAACGCCTCGAGTTCCACGGGAAGGTAAATTTCATGAAATCAGGAATTCTTCATGCTGACATTATCAATACTGTAAGCAAGAAATACGCTCTCGAGATCCAGACCCCAGAATTCGGCCAGGGTCTTGATGGTCTTTTGCGTAGGAGATCCCAGGACTTGTACGGAATCCTCAATGGAATTGATTACGAAATATACAACCCGGAAACTGACCCCTACATTTACCAGAATTACGGGATTGCGACCATTGATCAGAAGAAGGAAAACAAAATCGGGCTGCAAAAGGAAATGGAGTTGCCTTTAGGAGATGTGCCTTTGGTGGGGGTTATTTCTCGTCTCGTGGCCCAGAAAGGGTTGGATTTGATCATCGAGGCTTTTGAAGGGATGATGGCAACAGGGATTGAGTTTGTGCTACTGGGGAGTGGGGAAGATAGCTATCAGAGGCAGTTTGTGGAACTCAAAATGAAGTATCCCCGTCAGGTGGCCGTGAATTTGGGTTTCAATGTAGAGTTGGCCCACAAAATCTATGCAGGTGCTGATATTTTCCTGATGCCTTCCCGTTTCGAGCCGTGTGGCCTGGCACAGTTGATCAGCTTAAGATATGGCACTATTCCTGTTGTGCGGGCAACAGGGGGTTTGGCAGACACAATTCAGAACTTTGATGGTAAAAAGGGGAATGGATTCTCTTTTGAACCCTATGATTCTGATGCCCTTCTCGAGGCAGTAAAGAGGGCGGTTGCCGTCTATAATGACCATCCCGATCAGTGGCACTGTCTAAAGGTTAACGGAATGAAAGCTGATCATTCTTGGAGCAGATCGGCAAGCGAGTATCTCCAGCTGTACGAAAAAGCAATTCGCAAACACCTCTCTTCCTTCCACAAAAATGCTGTTGTCTGATTCTAAAGCAGGATTTTGCACCAATAATAGAGAAACTTTATCAAATTAGGTGCTCAGAAAGGTGGAACAGGGGAGCTGGTGCTTTGCAATCAGAACAGGTACTGGTAGTTCCTCGCCGTTTCCTTTTTAGGGATGGTGAAGAACTCCAGGGGTTTTTCCCTGGGGAAAATCGGGTGCTTCTGGAAAAAATTGCAACGGGAGGGTTCTATGAACCTCGTTTTAAGGTGGAAGATGACCCTGAGCTGAAACAAATTATCACCTACCTGGTAATTCGTTTTCGAGGTTTCGTTTTTATCTATCAGAGACTGAAAGCATCTATGGAGAAAAGGCTTGTGAGCAAATACTCTATAGGATTGGGTGGTCACATTAATCCTTGCCCGGTACGAAGTTTTGAGTCATTGATCCTGAACAACCTCCACAGGGAATTAAAGGAAGAGGTTTATCTGGAGCAGCCCTATTCCTGCGAGTTTCTGGGAGTGGTCAATGATGAAACAACTATGGTGGGAAGACATCATCTTGGTTTAGTTTATCTTATCTCGGCGAGTTCCCCACAAATAAGAGTTCGGGAGAAAGAAAAGATATCAGGAAGGCTAATTCCCGTTTCCGAACTGGAGTCTTACAGAGAGGAGCTAGAGAGTTGGTCTTTGCTCTTGGTTCCAAAAATTATTCGAGTCGGTTTTCACCAGGCGTAGCGCCTGGTTTTTTGTGTCCGGTCTAAATTAGAGTATAATTTTATGAAAGGAAAAGGTGTGTGGTAAAGGGGCGCACTTGCTGTGAGCAAAAAAAGAATCAAACTGATGCATATTGTCACTTGGGGTTGTC
>LGFL01000013.1 GCA_001508855.1 Thermoanaerobacterales bacterium 50_218 | reverse complement strand
CTTCGTAGTGCCTTATGAACCGCCGTATACCGAACGGTACGTACGGTGGTGTGGGGGGACGGGGGTTAACCGCCCCCTCCTACCCGATGTGCAGAGAAGGAATTTTCGTTTTCTAAGGGAATAATATTTAATACCAGCACACGAAAGGAGTGGATGCTGAGGTGAATATCACCATACGTGGCAAGAACATTGAAGTGACTGATAGCTTACGCAACTATGTGGAGAAAAAGTTAACAAGGCTGAACAGGTATTTCGACCACATCCGTGAGGCTCAGGTAACCTTTTATCAGGAGCGGGGCAGATATGTGGTAGAGGTTACTATTCCCCTCGACAGCATCATTCTCCGCGGTGAGGAGGAAAGCGGGGAGAACTTTTATACTGCCATTGACCTCGTGTCTGAGAAATTGGAGAAGCAGATTCACAGGTACCGTACGAAGCTCTACAAGAGATTCCGGAACAAGGGTCTTAAGGACCTGATCATTGAAATGGAGAAAGAGGGCAAAAAAGAGGAAGAAGAGCCAAGGGTTGTCAGGACAAAGCGCTTTGCCATGAAGCCGATGTCTGTTGAGGAAGCGATCCTCCAGATGAACCTTCTTGGTCACGACTTCTTCGTTTTCACAAATGCTGAGACCGAGCAGGTCAATGTGGTTTACCGGCGCCGAGACGGTAACTACGGCCTGATCGAACCCGATGTTTAACAAATGGAAAAAGAGAATGTTGGGTATATCGAAGATGGGCAAAGGGGCCAACAAGAGGCCCCTTTTGAACCCTTTCCTTGCCAGAAAAATAGAGTGGTGCTAAAATGGAAGCGGTTTTTAGGAAAAGAAGGTGATGATTTTGCTTGGTGTTCTCCGCAACCTTTTCGATGATAATGCGAGGGAGATCAAGAAGCTCCAGAAAATCGTGGACCAGATCAATGCTCTCGAACCAGAGATCAAAGCCCTGAGTGACCAGCAGTTGAGAGCGAAGACCGATGAGTTTAAAGCTCGGCTGGCTGAAGGCGAGACCCTCGATGACCTCCTTCCCGAGGCTTTTGCCGTCGTCCGGGAGGCGGCACGTCGGGTTCTGGGAATGCGTCCCTTTGACGTTCAGTTGATGGGGGGGATCGTCCTTCACCAGGGCCGGATTGCCGAAATGAAGACAGGTGAAGGAAAGACCCTTGTGGCGACGATGCCCGCTTACCTGAACGCCCTCACCGGAAGGGGTGTCCACATCGTCACTGTCAACGACTACCTGGCGCGTCGGGACAGCGAGTGGATGGGGGGAGTCTACCGCTTCCTCGGCCTTTCTGTGGGTCTCATTGTCCACGGGATGGATATTCCCGAGCGGCAGCGCGCCTATGCCGCAGATGTCACCTACGGGACCAACAATGAGTTCGGTTTCGACTATCTCCGCGACAATATGGCACTTCACGCCTCCGAGTTGGTGCAGAGGGAACTCCACTACGCCATCATCGACGAGGTCGACAGCATTCTCATTGATGAGGCGCGGACACCGTTGATCATCTCTGGGCCCTCGGATAAACCGACAGAACTCTACTACCGGATCGCCAGGATTATCCCCAAGCTCAAGGCAGGGGTTGACTACCAGGTTGATGAAAAGGCCCATACCGTCTCTCTCACCGAAGAGGGAGTCCATAAGGTCGAAAAACTCTTGGGGATTGAGAACCTTTCTGATGAGTCCAACCTTGAGCTTGCCCACCACGTTTACCAGGGTCTGAAGGCTCACGCTTTGATGAAGCGTGACCGCGATTACGTCGTTAAAGACGGCAAGGTGATCATTGTCGATGAGTTTACCGGCCGCCTGATGTTCGGCAGGAGGTTCAGTGACGGCCTGCACCAGGCGATTGAAGCTAAAGAAGGGGTCCGCATCGAGCGGGAGTCGCAGACTTTGGCAACGATCACCTTCCAGAACTACTTCCGGATGTACGAGAAACTTGCAGGGATGACCGGAACGGCGGCAACTGAGGAGGAAGAGTTCAGGAAGATTTACGGTCTCGATGTGGTGGTTATCCCTACCCACAAGCCGATGATCCGAGTGGATTACCCTGATGTGGTCTACCGCACGGAAAAGGGTAAGTTCGAAGCAGTTGTCCGGGAGATTGAGGAGTGCTACCGGCGCGGTCAGCCGGTCCTCGTAGGAACGGTTTCCATCGAGAAGTCGGAAATGTTGAGCAGGATGCTGAAAAAGCGGGGAATTCCTCACCAGGTGCTCAATGCCAAGCACCATGAGCAGGAGGCGAAGATCATCGCTCAGGCTGGCAGGGTGGGGATGGTCACCATCGCCACCAATATGGCAGGTAGAGGAACCGACATCCTGCTCGGGGGCAACCCTGAATACATGGCCAAGGAAGAATTGGAGCGTCAGGGTTATCCTTCTGAGGTTGTTGCCGAGGCTGCGGAGTTTGGTGAGCCCTCGTCCCCTGAGGTTGCCGAGGCCAGGGAAAAGTACAGGAAACTGGTGGCTGAGTTCAAGAAGCAGACCGATGAGGAGCACAAGAAGGTGGTTGCCCTAGGTGGCCTTCACGTGATCGGGACTGAGCGTCACGAGAGCAGGAGAATCGACAACCAGTTGCGGGGAAGGGCGGGTCGCCAAGGAGACCCTGGTTCTTCCAGGTTCTACGTTTCCCTGGAGGATGACCTAATGCGCCTCTTCGGTTCCGATAATATTGCCGGGCTTATGGACAAATTGGGGATGGATGACTCTGTTCCCATCGAGCACCCTCTGGTAACCCGTTCCATCGAGGCTGCTCAGAAGAAGGTGGAGAACCGCAACTTTGAACTGCGGAAACATGTTCTTGAGTACGATGACGTGATCAACAAGCAGAGGGAAGTAATCTACGAGCAGCGACGCCGTGTCCTGATGGGGGAAGACCTCAGGGAAACCATCAAGGACATGATCGAAAAAGTGGTGGCAGATGCTGTCGAGAGGTTCACCGGTGAGAGCAAGTATCCGGAGGATTGGGACCTCAGTGGCTTGATTAGATTTGGCGAACAGTTGTTCTTGAGACCTGGCTCCCTCCGGGTGGAGGATCTCCAGGATGTGGAGACGAAAGAAGAGTTGCAGCAGAGGCTTTTACAGGAGGCTCTCGACCACTGGCGCGCCCGTGAAGAAGAATTCGGCTCTGAGATGATGCGGGAACTGGAGCGGATGATTCTGCTCAGAGTGGTCGACTCCAAGTGGATCGACCACATCGATGCGATGGATCAACTGCGCCAGGGGATCGGCCTCCGCGCCTACGGTCACTCCGACCCCCTTGTAGAATACAAGTTCGAGGCCTACAAGATGTTTCAGGAAATGATCGCCAGCATTCGGGAAGATGTGGTCCGCTATCTCTTCCGCGTCCGGGTGGTTCCCGAGAGGACGCCGCGCAGGCAAGTCTCGGAAAACCGGGGTGAGGAAAAGCCCCGCCAGCCAGTGCGCAGCAAGCGGGTGGGAAGGAATGACCCCTGCCCTTGTGGCAGTGGCAAAAAATACAAGCACTGTTGTGGAAGAATTGTTTGAAGGGGGCAGGAATCTGGCTTTCTGATGGCTAAATAATCAAAAAACGGAGTGGGAGCGGGATCAGAAATGGAGGGAAGGGAGCGATTCCTGGAGACCCTGCTGGGGGTGATTAAACCGCAACTTCAGCCTTACCTCGAACGCTTTCAGGAGGTCGAGGAACTCTTCGATCTTGCAGATGTGGTTTCTGTCGGGGAAAACCAGTTGCACCACGTGGTGCGGATGGTAGAGTTGGTGAGCACTCTCCCAGAAGGGGTTTTTGAGGTTCTCGGAATTACCAGGGATGACCTGGTGACTGCGGTCATTTTTCACGATCTCGGTAAAGGAAAAGAGATCGATGACAGGTTCTTCGATGCCTCCCTGGTGACGAAGACGAGGGTTCCCGATCTCGTGCGTGCCTTCCCAGGAATGAAGTGGGTGGAGTGGAAGTCTCCGCTCCACGACCACGTTTCCAGAAGCGTGGAGATCGCCTTCAATTACGGGATTCCTGAGGAGATTGTGGAAGCGATTGCGATGCACCACCATGTGAAGATCAGGCCACAGGTTCTCGATGTTGTCGGGGACGCCCTCCGCCTGAGCAGGTTTGTGCGGATGGACATCATCAGTTACAATCCTGAGCAGTACACCGCGCCTGGCAGCACCCTCGCCCAGGTTGTTGCCATGCTCGACCAGTTGTGCGCCATAGAGCGCAAGTTTCGGGCCCGGATCAACCTCACCCAGGAGCCCCACCAGATCGAAGACGAGGTTGTCCGCGACCTGGTGATCGGGGTTGCCACTGCCAGTGATCCCAGGTTGCAGGTGCTCGATGTTTCGCTGACAGGGAATGAGCCGGTGGTTCTTTTGAACCTCCGCGCCTTTAGGAGCTTCGTCAAACTGCATACTGAATACGAGATCCAGAATCTCAAGATATCGATTCTGCAATTGATTCGTTCCCTCTTGCAGGCAGAGCGTTCAGGAAGGGAGCGTGACCTCGTCGCCTTGATCGAGGGTGATGCCTACGCGGTGATCGCCAGGGGGAATGATGAGAACTACTTAAAGCAGATGATCGCCAGGATTGCTGATGCCGTGAGGGTGCGTACTGGTTTCGAGATCAGGTACGGCTATGGCTTCGGTGGCACGATTCCGGAAAACTTCCACCAGGCGCGCCTCCAGGCAGAGATCAACAAAAAGCCGCGCTTTCTTTTGGAAAAAAGCCGCTAATGGGAAAAAGCTAAAGGAGGTTCGCAGCAGCTACGAAGAAGAATACTGTAGTTGACTGTTTATAACTGATTTGCTAGTGTAGAAGCATGGAACTCTTATCCATTGGAGAAGTGGGGAAGAGGCTAGGCGTACACCCGAACCGCCTCCGGGCATGGGAGAAGCAGGGCTTGATTAGACCTGTGCGTTTGCCCACACGTACATGCGGAGGTACCCGGTGGAGGAAATCAACCGCATTTTAGGGACGGGAGGGATGAAGGTAGAACCGGACGTGGTTGTCCTCTATGCCCGGGTGTCCACTAAGAAGCAGGCCGATGCCGGAAATTTGGAGCGCCAGATGGAAAGGCTACGGGCATATGCACAGGAGAAGGGCTACCGTGTAGTAGCGGAGTATTCGGACGTGGCTTCAGGTTTAGACCAGAACCGCCGGGGCCTGGAGCGGGTGTTGAAGTCAGCTGAAAGGGGCGAGTTCAAGAAACTGCTTATCGAATACCCCGACCGGCTGGCGAGGTTCGGGTATGCCTTGGAGCGCCATTTGAAGTACTGCGGTATGGAAATAGAAATCACCTCACAGAAAGAGCCTGAGGATGCGCGCACGGAGTTGGTCCAAGATTTGTTAGCGATAGTGACTTTCTTTTCGGCCCGGCTGTATGGCGCGAGGGGTGGGAGGAAAATCCGGCAGGGCTTCCGGGAGCTGGTAAGGGATGCTGAAGAAGCAGGGGAAGGACAAATTTAGCATGACTGTATGTGGGGAGTTCTTCCCGGAAGTTTACCCGGCCTTCCGGTCAAAAAAGCGGGGCCGGGGCGAGGAAGACCCTCTTGAGACGGAAATGCGTCTCTTCTGCGCCTGCCAGCGCTGGGCGTTCAACCGGCTGCTGGAGGGCACACCGCGCGGTGAGATCAAGAAGCTGGGTCAGGAACTCTTCGGGCTCAACTCCCGCTATACAGACGACGCCAGGTTAAGAGCGCAGGCAGTGCTGGATTCCCAGAAAGAGCTTTTGGAGTTGGAGATTGAGGAAACGGAGAAAAAGCTCGGCCGCGCACGGAAGAAGCTCAGTCAAGCCATGAGGAAGCTGGCGAAGGCAGAAGAAAAAGGCGCCGCTCCGGAAGCCATAGGAAAGCTCCGTCTGGCAGTCAAAGGGCGGAACAGCCGTGTCGCCTCCCTCGAAAAGAAGCTGGCCGAACTGAAAATCCATCAGGAGAACGGCACCGTCCCCAAGGTGGTCTTTGGAGGTAAAAGACTCTGGAAGAAAGTCTGCAGAGGCCGTGCCTCAAGAGATGAGTGGCGTGCCGCCCGCAGAAACCGCCTTTACTGCCGGGGGGACGAGACCAAAGGCGGCAACCCGAACATGAAGGTGTCGTACCGGGATGGGGGATTCCGCCTGGCGGTGACCATCTCCCACCTTTCAGAGCAAGTGGGCGAAGACGCCCTCGGCCGCCCGAAGATGAGCCGCGCTCCCAGGGTAGAGGGAAAACTGTGGCTGCCGGAGAAGCACCGGGACCTGGTGCGGATGTGGGTGGCTATGAAACTGCTTTACTCGGTCGAACTCATCCGCACTCTGGACGGGCGCTACCTTGTCCACCTGCCGTTTGACCTGGGTAACGTATCGGAACCCGATTTTGCCGAAGGCTGTCTGGCGGTGGACACGAACCCTGACGGTGTGGCCTTGTGCAACGTTGGTCCTACAGGCCAACCTGAGCCCTGGCCGGAAGGCTTCAGTGTTCCTCATTCCGGCAACCTGGGCAAGTACGAAGGGGAGTTTCAGGCCATCACTTACCCGAACGGTTTCCTCTACATCAGGGTACCCGACCTTGCATACGCTTCCGGCTTCCGGAGGAACTACCTAATAGGCGTCTTAGCCAAGGTAGTGGTAGATGCCGCCTTCTTCCTAGGCAAACCCATCGCCCTGGAGGATCTGGACTTCGGCAAGGACAGGCTGGACACGAACAGGGAGTTCAACCGGATGGCTTCGAATTTCCCTTTTGCGAAGATGGTGGATGCGGTGTGCCGGAGGGCAGTCAAAGAAGGGGTAGCCTTCAAACTCACTCCTCCCCGGCACACCTCTACTATCGGCTGCTGGAAGTACATGAGGCGCTTTGCCGTCCCAGTGCACTGCGCGGCGGCTCTTGTGATAGGCCGCCGGGCAATGGGCTTTAAGGAGCGGGTAACGAAAGAGCTTAAACAGCTGGTAGCCAAAATCAAGCAGAACCTGACCCAAAAGGTCAACTTTTTACCGAGGGAAGGAGAAGGGATGACCCGCAGGGTTGGGGCTCTCTTGAGGCGGCTGGAGCGGAAAATTCAAGCACACAACGGGCTCACTCAAAAGCAGCAGGAGGCGTATTACTCCGTCTGGCACGACTTCAAGGAGCTGGCCCTGGCGCTGCGGTGACCCCGTTTAGCCGGTGTCGGACAAACCGGTAGGCCGTCTCTAACAGAGCGGCCCGGGCGGCTTTTGCCCTTGCTACGGGAAGCCCAACCTGCGGGTGTTACGCGCCCCGTTGAGTCCGTGCGGGCTGGATCCGCGGCAAGAGGGCGGAGAACCGCCTTGTCCGGGTTCCGGGTGGGACTCCCGGGGCCGAGGCCCCCTGTCGCCCTACCCCTCGGGGGCAAATCAAGTATCCGAAAGGAGGCGAATGCCTGGTCTGGGGGCCGGCTTGGCTGAAAGTAAAAACAGTCAAGTTTTTTGAACCAGGGGTAAGAGTGATAGGTGAGTGGAAGAAAGAACTGGAGAACCTGAAGTCGCAAATCGACGAATTGAGGGATTCTCTTTGACATTAACGGCAAGGAAAGCCAGCTCCGGAAGCTGGAGGCCCTGATGGCTGCACCTGACTTCTGGTCAAACCAGGAGAAGGCCGGGAAGGTGATGCAGGAGGCGGCCCAACTCAGGGAAGACCTGGAGTTCTACAGAAGGCTTGCTGAACAGTTGGAGGAGCTTGAAGTCACCCTTGAGCTTTACGAGGATTCAGGTGACCAGGAGTTTGCGAGGGAGTTGGATGAAGGAATCGCTAGTTTGAAGCGAGAGCTTCAGAAGTGGGAGGAAGAAACGCTTTTCAGCGGGCCTTATGACCACAGGAACGCGATTATCTCCCTCCACGCTGGGGCCGGCGGGACCGAGGCCCAGGACTGGGTTGAAATGCTTTTTCGGATGTACAGCCGCTGGGCGCAGGAGCACGGCTACAAGGTGGAAATCCTCGATTATCTGCCTGGGGAGGAAGCCGGGATCAAGAGCATTACTGCCCTGATTTCCGGACGCAAGGCCTACGGCTATCTGAAGGCAGAAAAGGGTGTTCACAGGCTTGTCCGGATTTCTCCTTTTGATGCTTCAGGAAGGCGCCACACATCTTTTGCTTCCGTTGACGTGATTCCGGAGATTGAGGAAGAGTCCGAGGTGGAGATCGACCCTGATGACCTGCGAATCGACACCTTCAGAGCGAGCGGTCACGGGGGGCAGCACGTCAACAAGACTGATTCTGCGGTGAGGATCACCCACATTCCCACTGGGATCGTTGTTCAGTGCCAGAGTGAGCGCTCTCAGCACGCCAACAAGCTCAGGGCGATGAAGGTCTTGAAGTCGCGCTTAAGTGAACTCAAGAGGCGGGAGAAAGAGGAGGAAATCGCCCGCTTGCGGGGAGAGCAGCGGGAAATCGCCTGGGGAAACCAGATTCGCTCATACGTTTTCGAGCCGTACACTCTTGTCAAAGACCACAGGACCGGGGTGGAGACAGGGAACGTCCAGGCGGTGATGGATGGGGAGATCGATGAGTTTATCGAAGCTTACCTGCGGCAGTTTGGCAGCCGTGGCCATTAGGGGAAGGCTTAGATGACTAGGATCGTCGCCGGAATTCTCGTGGTGTTTCTTGTTTTCCTGCTCGTTTGTGAGTTTACTTTACCTGGGTTTGCCGCCAGTTCTCTGGAGAAGGTGATCACTGCCAGCGAGCTTCGGCCGGGGAAAGTCGAGGCCGAGGTCGTGGTCTTTCCGGCAGCGCGGCTCCTTTTTGGTGGCGTCGATCAGGTGATTCTGAATCTTTACGACCTTCCCCTCAAGGAGGGAATGCGCATTTCTCTTCTCCAGATGCGGTTTCCTCAGAGCCAGTTTCAGTGGTGGAAGCTGAGGGAATCGCAGGAGATGCCCTTTAAGACCGGAGGCCCGATTGCGGTCAAGGTTGTTGTCAGTGAGGAGGACCTCAATGGTTATTTGCAAAAGGCGGGTTTGAAGGGGATCTCCAGTCCGCTTCTCGACCTTGATGCAGACGGTGTTCGTCTGGAGGGGAAGGTGAACTTTTTAGGTAGTTCTCTTTCCGTCCAGTTGTGGGGGAATTTCCGCATTCTCGATGACGGAGGGGTTGAGTTTTTTCCCACTGACCTCAAGGTCGAGGGGAAGTCTCTGCCACCTGAGCTTGTTCAGAAGCTGGCTTCCCATTTGTGCTTCTGCTTCAGTCCCCAAGAACTTCCTTTTTCTTTCCGGGCTAAGAACGTCCACACCGAGGAGAAAACCCTGGTGATCACCGGCGAGATCTGAAAGGCAGATACCCATAAAGCTGACCCAATCGCCGGAGGAGGGGTTTTCCCCTGGGGAAAATTGACCTCCTCAGGGAAGAATATCGGTAGGTGGAGAGGGGAATCATGTTTTGAGATAGGGTGAGAAGGTTTTGAGCAAACTTTTGACTAAGGCGGTTGTTCGGGATTACATCCTGATCACCCTGGGTTCGATTATCATTGCAGTGGCTCTCGACGTTTTTCTCGTTCCCAATAGGATCGCCGCCGGGGGTGTGAGCGGTCTGGCCACGATCATTTATCACGTTCTTGGGATTCCGGTTGGCTGGACCTTGCTGATTGTTAACATTCCTCTTTTTCTTCTTTCTTACAGGGAACTGGGGCCCCAGGTCTTTGTTCGCAGCCTTTACGGTGCCCTCGTGACCTCGGTTTTCGTCGAGCTCTTGAAACCTTATCTCGGTGTTCCTACAAACGATCTTCTCCTGGCCTCGATTTACGGGGGCATCGTTGCTGGCATCGGGATGGGCATCGTCCTCCGGGCTCGGGGGACAACCGGGGGCACAGACCTGGTTGCCCGTTTGCTGCACAAGTACTTTCCTGTGACCGTTGGTCAGGGCCTGTTGGGGGCCGACTTTGTGGTAATTAGCCTGGCGGGCATTGTTTTTGACGCCGAACTTGCGCTTTATGCCCTCCTGGGGTTGCTGGCGACCAGCAAGGTGATCGACCTTGTTCAGGAAGGGCTCAGTTACGCCAAGGCTGCTTTTATCATTTCCCGGTTTCCTGAAGAGATCACCAAAGCTGTGTTTCAGGAACTCGATCGGGGAGTTACCGCACTTCAGGCGCAGGGTATGTACACAAGGGAACAGAGGACGATGTTGCTTTGTATTGTCGGCAAAACGGAGGAAAGTCGCCTCAAGCAACTGGTCTATCAAATTGATCCCGAGGCCTTCGTTTTCATTACTAATGCCCATGAGGTCATCGGAGAAGGCTTTAAAAGGTTCTCTTAAGCATCATTAACAGGAGGAGATGAAAAAGGAGAAATGAACCAGGAAGTGGAGAAGCTGATCAAATACCTGGAAGAAAAAGCGCGTTGCCTACGCTGCCACATCATCAGAATGCTGGCAGAGGCCGGGTCAGGCCATCCTGGAGGAAGTCTTTCTGCCGTCGAAATCGTCACCGCACTTTACTTCCACGTCCTGCGTCTCGATCCCCGGAATCCTTCATGGCCTGATCGTGACCGCTTTGTCCTCAGCAAAGGACATGCCGCCCCACTCCTTTACGCCGCTCTCGCGGAGAAAGGTTTTTTCCCAGTGGAGGAACTGCTTACTCTGCGGAAGCTGGGCAGCCGCCTCCAGGGCCATCCTGATCTCCGCAAAGTCCCGGGTGTGGAAGCTTCCACAGGTTCTTTGGGCCAAGGTCTTTCAATCGGGCTGGGGATCGCCCTCGCCGGCAAGATTGATAGAAAAAATTATCGCGTCTACGTTTTGCTTGGCGATGGGGAGATCCAGGAAGGCCAGGTTTGGGAGGCAGCGATGGCTGCTGCCCATTACCGGGCCGATAATTTGACGGCGATTGTTGACTACAACGGTTTGCAGATCGATGGTCCTGTTGCCGAGGTTCTTTCTCCTCTCCCACTTGCGGAAAAGTGGAGGTCTTTCGGCTGGGAAGTCAGGGAGAGCGATGGCCACAACTTCCGGGAACTTCTCGAGGCTTTTTCCTGGGCTGCAAGGGTCCAAGGGAAGCCTTCCCTGGTTATCGCCCGGACTGTCAAGGGGAAGGGTGTTCCTTTTATGGAAAACGCGGTTGACTGGCACGGGAAGGCCCCTACCAAGGAGCAGGCCGAGGAGGCCCTCGCTGCGCTTAAGGTATTATAGAAAATCGTTCGGAGGAGACAGAGATGCTGGAATCTGGATCTCGACAGAGAAAAGTTGCTACCAGGGAAGCCTACGGGCAGGTGCTCGTGGAATTAGGGAAACGCTATCCTGAACTCGTGGTTCTTGATGCCGATCTTTCCAAGTCGACGAAAACGGCGGAGTTTGCCAAGGTTTTTCCAGACCGGTTTTTCAACATGGGGATCGCTGAGCAGAACCTGATGGGGACTGCCGCCGGGCTCGCCCTTGCCGGCAAGATCCCTTGTGTGAGCACATTCGCTGTTTTTGCTACTGGACGTGCCTACGACCAGATCCGGAATTCCATCGCCTACCCGGCGCTTGATGTCAAGATCATCGCTAGCCATGCGGGGATTACCGTTGGTGAGGATGGTGCTTCCCACCAGGCGATCGAAGACATTTCTTTGATGCGTTCCCTCCCCAACATGGCTGTGATCGTCCCTGCGGATGCCACGGAGACGAAAAAGGCAGTCGCTGCAGCAGTCGCCCACCGCGGCCCAGTATACGTGCGTCTGGGGAGACCTCCGGTGCCTGTGCTCTTTGGTGAGGACTATAAGTTCCGATTTGGAGAGGCTGTCGTTTTGCGCGAAGGCTCAGATGCTGTCATCTTCGCCACCGGGATCATGGTTGGGGAGGCGCTCAAAGCTGCTGAAAGACTGGCTGCCAGGGGTTCGCAGGTGGCTGTAGTCAATGTCCACACGATCAAACCTCTCGATGTGGAAACTGTTGTCCGCCTGGCGCGGAAAACGGGTGCTGTGGTCACTGCTGAAGAGCACACGATTTACGGGGGTTTGGGGAGCGCAGTAGCCGAGGTTCTGGGAGAGCATTGTCCTGCACCTCTCGTCAGGGTTGGGATTCGCGACCGTTTTGGAGAGTCTGGCAAACCTGATGAACTCATGAAGGCCTTTGGTCTTACAGCAGACGACATCATCAGAGCGGTGGAGATTGTCCAGAAGCGTCGGGATTGCTTGCTTGGGAAATAGAGAACAGGCTTGATGTGAAATTTTTCCGAGAAAGAAAAAAGGAAATTTACGTTTTGTGTCGAACAACTTCGCAAGTAGCGGAGTTGTTCGAATTTTTAGGAGACGGAATGGAATTTGGGGTGATTTCGTTGATCCAATTCTTTAACGTTTCCAAGCACTATCCGAACGGGGTTAAAGCCTTGCAGGGGATTACCTTACAGATCCAGAGGGGAGAATTTGTTTTCATCGTTGGCCCCAGTGGTGCTGGTAAATCGACACTGCTCAAGCTCATTTTTCGGGAAGAGCTCCCCACAAAGGGACAGATTTACGTCTGCGGCAGAAGCCTGGTACGGATGAAGCGCCGGGAAGTCCCTTATCTGAGGCGCCAGATCGGGATGGTTTTTCAGGACTTCCGGCTCCTGCCTGACAGGACGGTTTACGAAAATGTGGCTTTTGCCATGAAGGTCGTCGGGGCGGGGCGCGCCGAGATCAAGCGCCGTGTTCCGGAAGTATTGGAGATTGTCGGGCTCACAGACAGGATGCGGATGTATCCCCACCAGCTTTCCGGTGGGGAGCAGCAGCGGGTTGCCATTGCCCGCGCCCTCGTCAACAGGCCGTCAGTAATCATCGCTGATGAGCCAACCGGAAATCTCGATCTTGATACCTCCTGGGAGATCATCAATTACCTCCAGGAAATTAACCGCCAGGGAACAACGATGATCATCGCTACCCATGCCAGAGAGATCGTTGACAGCTTGCGCCAGCGGGTGATCGCCCTCGATCGCGGCAGGATTGTCCGGGACGAGTACCGGGGTGCCTACGCCCATGCGACTTAGGATCATTCTCTATGTCCTCCAGGAGGCCTGCACTTCTCTCAGGCGCAACGGCTGGCTTAATCTGGCGGCAGTGGGAACAACGGCAGTTTCTCTGCTGATTCTGGGAGTCTCTGTTCTGCTTTTCGTCAACACCAACCATATTGCCAGTATGGTGGAGTCCAATGTGGAAATCATGGCTTACCTGGAGCCTGAGCTCGACGAAGATGCTGCCAGGGCTCTCAAAACTCAGATCTTCAGGATCTCTGGGGTAGAGGAGGTTGAGTTCATTTCCAAGGAAGAGGCCCTTGCTTCTCTGGAAAAGCAGTTGGGCAAGGAAAAACTCCTCAGAGAGAGCTTGGGAGGGGTGAACCCCCTTCCCGATGCTTACAGGATCCGTACTGTCGAACCACGTCAGGTGGCCGCTGTTGCCGCTGCTGTTTCTCGTCTGCCTGGTGTGGAGAAGGTCCGCTATGGGCAAGAGATCGTCGAGAAGCTCTTCAAGCTCACTGGGTGGGTGCGGTTGATCAGCATATCTCTAATGGGGATGCTGGGCATTTGTGCCGTTTTCTTGATTGCCACGACGATCCGGCTGACGATGTTTGCCAGGCGCAAGGAAATCAGTATCATGAAGTATGTGGGAGCGACGGACTGGTTTGTGCGCTCACCGTTCCTGTTTGAGGGGATCATTCTCGGTGGTTGTGGAGCACTGCTGGCGATCGCGGTTCTCTATTTTTCCTATGGTGCCCTTGTTAGCAGGATCGGGGAAGTGCTCGCATTCCTCCCTCTCGTGAGGGATCCTTCGGTTCTCTTCAGGCTTTTTGGCGGCCTTCTGGGAATAGGTGTTGGTCTCGGTGTTGCTGGTAGTTTTATTTCCATCCACCGCTACTTGCGGGTGTAGACCTGGAGTTTGAGTCAGGGGGAAGAGGACGATGCGGGGAAGAGGTTTCCGGGTTTTTCTGGCCTTGCTTTTGGGAGCAGTTTTTACCCTGGGCATTATCTTACCTGGTTGGGCTTCGCAACTCGATGAGTACAAGAAGGAGTTAGAAAAAGTCAACAAGATGATCGAGTTGCGTAAGAAACAGATTGCGGAAACCAAGGAAAAGCAGAAAACAGTGCTTCAGGAGCTTGAAGAACTGGAGCAGGACATCGACCAGACTGAGCAGGAACTCCAGAGGTTGAATAGTGAGCTGGCCCAGGTCGAAAAAGAAATAACTGTGACCACGAAGGAGCTTCAGAAGGCGGAAGCTGACCTGGAAGAACGCACCCAGATCCTCCACCAGCGACTGCGAGACATCTACACCGAGGGACGGGTTTCTTATCTGGAGGTGCTGCTTCAGGCTACGAGTGTCACCGATTTTCTCACTCGCCTCGACATGATGCAAAAGATTGCTGAACAGGACATCAAGTTGATGGAGGAACTGGCGGCAAAGCGTGACCAGATTGCGGAGAAAAAGAAAAGGCTGGAAGAAAAGAAGCAGCAACTGGCAGTTCTGCGGGAGCGGACGAGCCTCAGAAAGAAGTACTTGGCTGCCCGCACCTCTGAGCGGAAGGAATTGTTAAACAGGCTGGAAACAGAGAAGGAAGCCTACGAAAGGGCACTTGACGAACTGGAGGCTACCTCCAGGCGGCTCACCCAGATCATTCAGCAACTGCAGTCGAAATCTGGCCGTCAGGGGACTGGGCGTTTCATCTGGCCGGTGCCTGGTTACAGCAGGATTACTTCCAATTATGGGATGCGTTACCACCCGATTCTCCACCAGTACCGCATGCACACAGGAATCGACATCGCTGCCCCGACTGGGGCTCCTGTTGTTGCTTCTGACGGTGGTACTGTGATTTATACCGGCTGGTTGGGTGGATACGGGAAGGTAGTTGTTATCGACCATGGAGGAGGCTACTCCACTCTTTACGCCCACCTTTCCAGCATCAGTGTCCAGAACGGTCAACAGGTGAAGCAGGGCCAGACCATTGGCCGCATTGGGAGCACTGGCTGGAGCACAGGTCCGCATTTGCACTTCGAAGTGCGGGTCAATGGAAATCCTCAGAACCCCAATAACTACTTATAAATTGTATGTAAATAGAGAAGGTTCGCCTATTAGACCATTTGTTGCTTTTGTTATCCTTACATTGCGAAGGGAGCGAGCGCAAGGATAACCTGGATCATTTTTGAGGGCGATGTTTGCTTAAATTAATATTTGGGCAAAATTTGACATATAGTAAGGGAGATGGCCTTTTTGGGAGGTGGAGATGCTGAAACAGCGCTTGGCCTTAGTTGCTGCAGGGTTCCTTATCCTCCTGGTATTGGGAAGCGGTTTTTGGCTTTTTTTTCTTTGGGCGCGGGATAACCACATCCTCACCTTCATCAAAACCTTTGTTCTGATTAAAAGGGAGTACCTGAAGCCAGTGAGTACCGCCACCCTGATCGAGGGGGCGGTTCGAGGGATGGTGGATGCCCTCGGAGATCCTTATTCTGTTTATCTCGATGAAGACCTTTATCGGGAGCTGAACCTCCAGATTGAGGGCTCATTTGGGGGAATCGGGGTAGAGATCGACCTCGATGAGGAGAAGAGGCTGGTTGTTGTGGCCCCATTGCCGGGGACGCCTGCTGACCGCGCCGGAGTTAAGAGTGGAGACATTATCGTGGAGATCGAGGGAAAAAATACAGAAAGGATTACTTTGATCGAGGCTGCCCAACTGTTGCGCGGGGAACCGGGAACAAAGGTTTCTTTTAAGGTCTGGCGTCAGGATGAAAACAGGTATGTCGACTTTCAGATCGTCAGAGACGAGATCACCATTCCTTCAGTAACCTGGAGAATGCTTTCAGGTCACCCAGGGCTTGGCTACATCAGGGTGCTCCACTTCAACAGAACGAGCACCATCCTTCAGTTGCAGGAAGCACTTGCCTCCCTCGAAGAAGAGGGTTATCGCGGTCTTATCCTTGACCTGCGGGACAATCCCGGGGGCGATCTCCACGCTGCTGTGGAGCTTGCCGGCTGCTTTATTCCCGAGGGTCCGGTTGTGCGGATCGTGCACCGGGGAGGTAGTGAGGAGGTCTGGAAGTCTTCCCACAGCAAGCAGGTCACTGTTCCCCTTGTGGTGCTGATCAATGAAGGGAGTGCCAGTGCTTCGGAAATTGTTGCCGGGGCGATCAAGGATTCCGGGAGCGGGATCCTCGTGGGAACCCGCACCTTTGGTAAAGGTCTTGTACAGACGGTGTTCACCATTGGTGACGATCTCGGAGTTAAGCTGACAACTGACAAGTATTTGACCCCGAAGGGGAGGGATATCCACGGAAAGGGAATCGAGCCTGATGTTTATGTCGAACAACCTGCTGGAGAAGACGAGGACATACAACTGGAGAAGGCTGTAGAGGTCCTCGAGGAGATCCTTCAGGGCTCTCGAAGAGCGGCTGCCTAGGAGGCATTTGACAATGGGGTTCCCTTGGGCTAAAGTTTTGCCACTTGTCGGCAGGTCTTTTCTTGGGGTTTTGACTTCTCCTTTTTTCTGGTTGGTGGTTATCCTCATCTGGCTGCAGTACCAGAAGATGCAGAAGAGCAAAGAAGCGCTTTTTGGAGTGCGTCACCCGGTTTTCCCGGTTGTGGCTGCTGCTATCGGCTACGGAATCATCGGTGGGCTGGTGGGGAGTCTCCTGATGGTCTTTTTTGGGGTATCGATCAGTGGTTTGGGGATCGGTTACCTCTGGTTGCTGGCGATTTTTTTGATGCTGATCAACCCCAGATTTTTGTGTTTTTCCTATGCGGGCGGAATTCTCGCCCTGTTTTCCCTGATCACTGGTCACCCGAAGGTTGATATTCCCTCCCTGATGGGTCTGGTGGCCATTTTGCACCTTGTGGAAAGCGTGCTCATCCTTATCAGTGGTCATATTGATCCCTTACCTGTTTATGTCCGCAACTACTTCGGGCAGGTTGTTGGAGGGTTCAATCTCCAGAAATTCTGGCCGATTCCTTTGGCTGTGATGGCAACTTTTGTCAACTTGCCTCCTGAAGCTGGGGGAGAGATCATCAGGATGCCGGATTGGTGGCCGCTGATCAGACCCTGGGGAGAATGGGGTTCTGCGGAAGTGATTTATGGGATCTTTCCTGTTGTTGCTGCTTTAGGGTACGGAGAGGTGGCCTTGACCCGTCTTCCCCGCGAGAAGACCAGGCACTCAGCTCTCAACCTTTCTGTCTTTAGTCTCATTCTCCTGGGGCTGGCGGTTGTGGCATCCCATTTTCCCCAACTGGCGGTTCTTCCCGCTTTGTTTTCTCCCCTCGGTCACGAAGCGGTCATCTACATCGGGCGCAATTCAGAACTCAAAGGGCCTTCCAGGTTTGTGGCTCCAGGTCGTGGGGTGATGGTTCTCGATGTGATCAGGGGTTCCCCTGCTGATCGGGTTAGGCTGCGCCCTGGGGATGTGATCCTCAGCATCGACCACTTTAGTGTCAACTCAAGGGTGGAGCTTGCTCAGGTGCTGGCTTTAGCAGGAAGCAGTTTCGAGCTCGAGTATGTTTCTGGGCAGACCCACCTAGTGCGGCTGCAGGTTTACCGCAGGTCTGGGGAGCCTTTGGGGGTGATCCCGGTGCCTGATCCCGGTGATCCGGCAAATGTTGATTACGCGAGCGGGAGCCTGCTAAAGAAGTTGTGGCAGCGCATCCGCAGGTAGTGGCTTTTCTCCCTGGCGATTCACACTTTGTTCTTCACTTTAATAGGATGTAGAGGTAACAGTGATAGTTGCTGTTGTTGCCAGGGAGGTGGATTTTTGGCTGGCAAGCATACTTTCGTCAGGGTGCTCACAGGTGAGGGTATTTTGTCCTATTTGGATGATCTGCTACAGGATCTGGTGAAAGTTTTTCTGCTGCAGGGGGCGACTTCTCTAGGAAGGAGTTTATTCCTGCGGTTGGTGGGATTGGGGTTATGTGACCGCGGTTATCAGGATGTGGAGTTTTTCCACAGCCCTTTTGACCACATTTCTCTCGAGGGTTTGGTGCTTCGGGAGAAAGGCATTGGTGTCTTTGACGGTGAGGTCTTTTCTTTGGAGAATCTCGAGGGGTTTCCAGGGATCGAGATTGTTGAGGAAGTGTTTCTTCCAGCAGTTTCTCTGCCAGGTGAACCGCTAGATGAGGCTCTCATCGAAGATGTTGTGGAAGTATTGCACGAAGCGACAGCGATGTGGAAGGATTTTTGTTTCCACCAGGGGAAGCTGATCGATCAGCATTTTCTGGCAGGGAAGGTTTCTGCCTGGGCTGGGGAGTTTTTGCGAAAACCTCGAAGACTGCGTCGTTACTTTGCGGTTTCCCTTTCTCCTGAGGGTGATGTTGGCTTCATCTCCAATCTTAGCAGGGGCTGCTGCCGGAGGTACCTGATCCGGGGGGTTCCTGGAAGCGGCTGTTTCCTGTTGCACCAGGTTCTCCTGGAGGCCTTAAGTCGTCATTATCAGGTTGAGGCTTACTACTCTTACCTCAACCCTGAGGATCCGGTTGTAGTCATCTTGCCTGAAGAGAGGATCGCCTTCATCGACACCACTTCTGGGGTTGGCGTCGAGGTGCTCCCCAGTGATGTCATCTGGGAAACTTCGGGTGCTTTCAAGTCAACCTCAGACCCGGATGGAGAAAGAATCAAGCCAAAGGAGCCGGAGAAGGTGAGAGGCTTGCTATCTGAGGCGGCCCAGAAAATGCTTCAGCTTCAGCAGTCAGGTTTTCAGGGTTTTTCCCTGGAGAACGATTTTTTGGGAAAAGAAGTCAACAACTTTATCTCCAGAATCCTGCAGGATGCAGATGCAAACGATTTATTGTAGTGATCGGTGAGGAAGATGGCAGGAGATGGAATCAGGAAGCCATTAGGAGGCTATTTCCGGATCTTCCAGAGCTACCCTTTTCTTTTGGGGATAGCTTTTCTTTCTTTTCTGAGCACCATTGCCCTGGCAGTGATCATCCCGACCCTCCCCCTATACTTGAAAAACGAGATCGGCTTTCACGCTGGAGTAATTGGCTTTCTTTTTTCGGTTTACGCCACTGCTGAAATCATTGCCAAGACACCTTTTGGGGTGTTAAGCGACCACTGGGGAAAGCAACCGGTGATTCTCCTGGGGTTGTTGCTCACCAGCTTTGTGCCCCTGGGGTTTATCTACGCCCGTTCTCCGGTGTTTTTTGTTTTGCTGGAAGTCCTCAACGGGCTTGGTGTGGCTGCCTTCTGGCCGATGCTCTCGGCACTGATAGCTGAACAGGTGAAGCACGAAGAAAGGGCAACCGCCCTCACGGTTTTGAATATGAGCTATCTCGTTGCCCTGGGCCTTGGCCCTGCTTTTGGTGCTTATGTCAATCACTTTGCTCGGTCCAGTGTCATGGCTTTTGAGGTGGCTTTTTTCCTCCTCCTTGCCGCAGTTGTGTTCGGTGTGGTTTTCTTTGCCACAGCAAGTTTTCCCGAGAACGAACTGAAGAAAGCCCTGAGGCCAGAGCTTTTTGAGACCGGTAGGGCGGAGGTGGGGAAGCGTTTTTCCTGTTTTTTTGAAGGTTTTTCAGGTTCCTATTGGGTGATGCTTTTTATTTCCCTTTTCCAGCAGTTTGGGCTCGGTCTTCTTTCCAGCACGTTTATCCTTTATGTGAACCGCCAATTGGGGTTCCACCAGGGGGAGATCGGCACAGCTCTCCTGATCCCCGCGGTGCTCGTGGCAATTTTTGCCCTTCCTGTCGGGCATCTCACTGACAGGATTGGGAAGGTTCAGGTGATTCAGTTGGCCTATCTGCTGGGAGGCGCGGCCTTGGTTGTGGTTCCTTTTCTCGGCGAACTCTGGGAACTGGCTGTTGTTGTCGCTCTCCTTGCTCTCGCTTATGTTGCCGGAACACCGGCCTGGTTTGCCCTCACCAGTGTGGTTGTATCTCCCCAGCGTGTGGGAGCGGCTTTTGCCGGGATCAGCACCATGCAGAGCCTGGGCTTTATCGTCGGCTCTCCGCTAGGTGGTCTTCTCTACGAACACCTTCACCCAGCATCTCCTTTCTTTGCCAGCGGCTCTGTCCTCTTTTTGTGCCTCCTCCTGATCGCCCTTTTCCTTTCCCGAAGGTCTCCAGGAAGATAAAAAAGAACAGCTAGCCACTAAAGAATGGCTAGCGGTTAGGAAACGACCGAGTCAATTCTCAGGTTCAGGTAATCGTGGTTTTAAGGGAGCCAAATCTGGCAGTAGACGGAGAGTTACTTGATGTTGAAGGCAACGGTGACACTGGCGCTTACTTGGAGTTCACCTGGCTGGATCGGAGTTGGAGCACCGCTTCCTGCGAGAAAGGATTTCTCTTGGGAAGTGATTACACTGTTTCCGCCTTCCCGCACCGAGGCAATACCGGTAATTGTTACTCCCAGCCCTTCAGCAATGGCTTCTGCCTTCATCCGGGCGTTTCTGCAGGCTTGTTTCAGGGCTTCCTGCTGGGCGCTTTGGAGGTCTTTTTTGGTGAAGGAGATACTCTCCACTTTGTTGGCACCTGCGGAGACTGCGGCATCGATGATTTCACCTGTTTTTTCGGGATCATCGAGGGTTACCACAATCGTGTTGTTCACTCGGTAGGCAATGATCGTCGGCGCCCTTTTCTCTTCAGGCTTCGGGTAGTTGTATTCCGGCCAGATGGAATAATTTCTGGTTTCGATCTTTTTCTCAGGGACTCCTGCTTTCAAGAGGGCGTTGATGACTTTGTTGACAACGACGGCGTTCTGCTTTTGGGCATCTTTTGCTGTTTCGGCAATACTGAGAACACCCAGGGTTACCACCGCCTGGTCAGGCTGCACATTTACCTGCCCTGTACCTGTGACGACGATCTGCTGCTGCTCGCTTTCAGCTACTGCCGTTTCTGGAGCGCCCATCAGGATTCCTCCTGCTAATATGCCTCCCACAAACAGAATGGCGAGCAGGAGGATAAAGCCGGCTCGGGGCAACTTGCGCAATCCAAACACCTCCTTTCATTCTAGAAATATGGTTTCAGGGATCGCAGGTGCGATTTCTGAGGGAAGACTGTCAAAGTTGAATATAAAAGGAACCTTTTAACTATTTCGTTTTCCTACTGGTTTGTTTTCCTATTGGTATTCCGTAGCGCATTGCCTTCCGAACAATAGTAGACTGGTTGACTCCAAGCACTTCTGCAACTTTGTACGTGGTCTTAAATGTTTCGAATGCTTGAGTAAGTAAACTTTTTTCGAATTCCTCAACAGCTTTTTTCAGAGGTTGCCATCTATAATGTTCTAATTCTCTGCCATTATTTGCCTTCCAGTTGAATAGATAGGTTTTCGCGTCTTCATACGTGATAACCTCGCCCGATGACATTACAACTAATCGTTCAATTGCATTGGAAAGTTCTCTTACATTACCGGGCCAGTCGTATTGTACTAAAAGCTTGATAACTTGAGGGTCGAGTCTCTTATTAAACCCGTATTCCTTGTTTACTTTTTCAAGGAAGTGGAACGCTAATGGGGGAATATCTTCTCGCCTTTCCCGCAGCGGCGGAACATAAATCGAGAGCACGTTGAGGCGGTAAAAAAGATCTCTTCGAAACTGGTTTTGTTCGACCATCTCGTGGAGATTGCGGTTGGTGGCCGCGATTATTCTTACATCGATCTTTATGGGTTTTACTCCTCCTACCTTCGTAATTTCTTTTTCCTGGAGAACCCGGAGGAGCTTCGCTTGTAAGCTCAGGGGAAGTTCACCAATTTCGTCCAGGAAAAGCGTGCCTTTGTTGGCAATTTCAAAGACCCCTATTTTTCCTCCTTTTCTGGCCCCTGTGAAGGCCCCTTCTTCGTAGCCGAACAATTCCGATTCCAGCAAGTTTTCCGGAATGGCCGCACAGTTAATTTTTATGAAGGGAGCTTTTTTCCGCGGACTGTTTTCATGAATAAAATTAGCGATTAGTTCCTTGCCCACCCCGGATTCTCCATAAATGAGGACGGTCGAGTCTACCTGCGCCAGGCGAGCAGCCAGTTCCATAACTTCGTTCATTTTTTTAGATTTTACTACTACGGTTTCACCATGTGCTACTTGCAAACGAAGTTTGTTGATCACTTCTTCGTAATGTTGTTGTAATTCCTGCATTCTTTTGACTTCCTGCTGTAGCCGATTAAGTTCTGTAATATCGCGGACATTGGTGACCACCCGAAATATGTTTCCGTTTGTGTCATAAATTGGGTTTCCTGTAACTAGAATAGTTTTCCCGGTTTTGACTTCTTGAACTATGGTTTGCGCTTTACCAGTTTTGAGCACCTCTAGAGTAACTGATCTGTCGTAAAACCCCTGTTCCACTAATTCCTGCATAGTTCTTCCCAGAACCTCTTCCTTTTTGATCCCGGTGATCCTTTCGTAGGCTTGGTTGACTTTCAAAACCTTTCCCGAACCATCAGTAACAAAAATGCCATCAAAAGAAGACTCGATAATAGCATCCAGCTCTCTGGAGAGTTCCTTTGTATAGGATAGTTCCTTCGATATGGCCTCAAGTTCTGATATGTCCTGCAACACAGCCACCGCACCAACGATTTTGCCGTCGACATAAATGGGAGTCCTGTTCGAAACGAAGGTTCGATTGCCGATCGTAATCTTCTGACCTGGTTCTGGTCTGCCGGCTGATAAAACGTTGGGTAGCCCGGATTCTTTTAGTATGGATTTTAGCGGCATGCCTATAATTTCGCATGGTTCCTTTCCAAATAAGCGCGCAGCAGCCATATTGCATGCTCTGACAATTTCTTCAGTATCGATAGCTATGATTGGGTTGAGGAGAGAATCTAGCAGAGCCCTCGTATATTGTCCGTTTTTATTTTTACTGATGGCGTTTATAAGGTCTGTTCTTTTGAGAATACCGACAACTTTTCCCTTCTCAAGAACTGGGATGCATTCAGATTCGAATTTGATTTTACTCACTTGTGTCAGATCGTCATCTGGGGTTACGGCAGGCATATTCCTGGCCATAACATCGGAGATAGGGGTGGAAAGATGTCTACAGGTGGTTATTGCCTTTATGAAGTGGTTTTTGTCTATAACTCCCTGCAGTTTTCCTTCATCATCTAAAACCGGCACACAATCAACTTGGTGGTCATGAAAAATTTTCGCTACCTTGTCGAGGGTATCGTGAATAGAGGCGTATACGTTGTTCTTTGTCATCACGTCTCTGACCCGCATCTTTTTCAGCTCCTTGTTCTCGATTTTTAGTGCAAGTGTGGCCCCCGGGAAACTACACTTATAACCTTCTCTGTAATGATGAGGAAATCCTTTATTTTCGTTAGGATCGCCTTCAACTTCCTTTCCTCGCTTGGTATAAAAAATGATTCCCTCTTTTGTTTTCTGCTACTCAGCCTCAAACTATTACCTTTTTTCCTTGCTGAAATTCCCCCATTTCTTATTGCTTCCCGTTTTGTACTTTTTCAAATACCATGCCAGTCTCCTCTTTTGAAGGCCTAGTGAGGGGCAGAGATATGCTCCCTGTTTCCTATTGACTAAGAAACACTTTGGTATTAATTCTAACGGTTGCAAAGGCAGTCAGTAGCTGGCGCCAATGGTCCAACCTGGTATGCAGGAATGCATTAACGATGCATTTGCGCATTTGCCAGGGTGTATTAGCGAAAACTTGCACATGTAGCTGGTGACAATGGGCCAGCTCTGCATGCAGAAATGCATCAGTAATGCCCAAGTGCATTTGCCTTTGATACGTTTGCCCAATCTTCATGCCAAACACAGAAAATTTTTGAGCCAGAAAACTCCGAAATAACAGGCAAAATTGAAAAGCCGGAGAAGTGATAGCAGCATTTCTTGAGATTTAGAAATGGCACGGAAGTTGCTAGAAGAAAACAAGTGAAAAGTTTAACCAAGAGATGTCTGTGGAGGCGATGTTCAAATGATGACAGCAGAAGAGTATATCCAAAGTCTGCGTGAATTGAGACCCCGCAATATCTACCTGATGGGGGAAAAAGTGGAAAACCCCGTAGACCACCCGATGATCCGTCCATCAATCAACTGCTGTGCTATGACCTACAAACTGGCAGAACTTCCCGAGTACGAAGATATAATGACTGCAACTTCTGCTTTGACGGGACGCAAAATTAATCGTTTTACCCACTTACACCAAAGCACAGAAGATCTGATCAAGAAGGTCAAAATGCTGCGTTTGGTTGGACAGATGACCGGGGCATGCTTTCAGCGCTGTGTGGGTCTTGATGCACTGAATGCGGTTTGGAGCACAACCTACGAAATCGACAAGAAGTATGGGACCAACTACCACGAAAGGTTTAAAAAATATGTGCTGGAGTGGGAAGAGAAAGACTGGACAGTTGATGGAGCGATGACAGACCCTAAAGGTAATCGAGCGCTCGGCCCTTCTGCCCAGGCTGATCCTGATTTGTACGTACGGGTAGTTGAGAAAAGAGAAGATGGCATCGTTGTTCGTGGTGCCAAAATGCACCAGACAGGCATACTCAACTCGCATGAGATCCTAGTGATGCCTACCATTTCGATGAAGCCCGAGGACAAGGACTACGCGGTGTGCTTTGCAGTTCCAGCTGATGATCCTAGTCTTATTTATATCTACGGGCGCCAGTCCTGCGATACCCGCAAGTTAGAAGACAGCAAGGTGGATGTTGGGAATATCAACTACGGTGGTCAGGAAGCCATTGTGATTTTTAACAATACTTTCGTGCCCTGGGACCGTGTTTTTATGTGCGGAGAAACTGAGTTTGCTGGTATGTTGGTTGAGCGGTTTGCAGGTTACCACAGGCAGTCCTACGGTGGGTGCAAGGTAGGAAATGGTGATGTTTTGATTGGGGCTACTGCAGCTATTGCCGAATACAACGGAGTAGCAAAAGCTTCCCACGTCAGGGATAAACTGACCGAGATGATTCATTTGAACGAAACTCTGTACTCCTGTGGTATTGCTTGTTCTGCAGAAGGAAGGAAAACTGCGGCTGGCAACTACCTGATCGACATTATGCTGGCCAATGTCTGCAAGCAGAATGTTACCAGATTCCCCTATGAGATTGCTAGATTGGCTCAGGATATTGCTGGTGGTCTGTTGGTTACCATGCCTTCTGATGCTGACTTCAATTCACCCGAGATTGGCGAGTGGTGCAAAAAACTAATGCAGGGGGATGCGAAGTATCCGACTGAACACAGGCAGCGTATGCTGCGCCTCATTGAAGCAATGACCCTCGGCGCTGTAGCAGTGGGATATCTGACGGAATCATTGCATGGGGCTGGTTCTCCGCAGGCGCAGCGCATTATGATCCAGAGGTTGGCCAACCTGGAGGCCAAAAAAGCTCTTGCTCGCCGCCTCTGTGGCATCGATCCCGATGATCTGCTGCCTGGAAGGTAAATTGCTTTGACACCTGGACGGGGGAGAAACCGAGTGCTGGACAAGGTTAAAGAGGTTTTAGAAAAAGAGGTTCTCCCGTACCTGCGCAGCCACGGTGGTGGTCTCGAAGTAGTAGAAGTTACCCCAGAAAAAGACGTAATTGTAGAACTTACTGGTGCCTGCAGTGGGTGCCCGGCTTCTCAGGTCACGCTGGAAACAATTGTAGCTGAAACGTTGAAAGAGAAAGTGCCAGGCATCAGAAATGTTGTGGTGAACAACACGATTTCTCGTGAGCTTCTGGATACTGTAGTTGACATTCTAAAGGGAGGAACAGGAGGACTGCTTGAGCGATGAAGATTCGAGTTAAGTACTGTGGTGGCTGTAATTGTGGATATGATCGCACCAAGTTCCTGCGTGACCTTTTATCTTACTTAAATCAAGAGCTTCAGGAAGACATAGAAGTTGTGTATGAGGAGGAAGGAACTTTTGACGTTGGCTTGATTATCTGCGGTTGTCCTGCTTGTTGTGCGGACAGAACGGAGGTGAGAAAGGGTACTGAGAATTGGCATGTTGTAAGTGCCGGTTTGCTGGATTATTTGGAGGTCCCCCAGTCTGAAATTCCAGTTATGCTTGGGCAATTAATTAAGTCAGCTAGGGAGAAAGCAACCAAGTAAAGAGGAGAGGAGTCGCGGAGAGAGATGAACTGGAAAGAGTATTACCAGTCCAGGACCGTATCTGCAGACGAAGCGGTCAAAGTTGTCAAATCAGGAGATCGGGTTGTATTGGCTCATGCATGTGGTGAGCCACAGGTGATTACCGAGGCTCTTGTGGACCGAGCTGACGAATTGGAAAATGTCGAAATAGTTCACATGGTAGCAATGGGAAAAGCGCGCTACTGCCAGAAGGAATACGCTTCATCATTCCGCCACAATTCCTTGTTCGTGGGCAGCACCAGCCGCGAAGCTGTGAACGAAGGTCGAGCAGATTACACTCCTGTCTTTTTCCACGAAATACCAGGGTTGTTCCGTGACGGCGTACTACCAGTTGATGTGGCCATGGTTACTACAACACCACCGGACAAACATGGTTTTGTCAGCTTAGGAATTTCGGTTGATTACACTAAGCAGGCCGTATTCAGCGCCAAAACTGTTATTGCCGAAGTCAATCCCAATATGCCGCGAACTGGGGGAGATTCAGTAGTCCACGTAACTGACATTGACTACTTTGTTCCAGTAGAAGTGCCGCTAATTGAACTTGCCCCACCGAAAATCACTGAAGTAGAAAGAGCGATTGGTAATCATGTGGCCAGTTTGATTCGAGATGGTGACTGCTTGCAGTTAGGGATCGGAGCCATTCCAGACGCTGTACTTAGTTTTCTAAAAGATAAAAAAGACCTGGGTATACATTCGGAAATGATCTCTGACGGGGTAATGCATTTAGTTGAAGAAGGAGTAATCACATGTCGCCGGAAGACCTTCCGACCAGGAAAAATCGTGATAACTTTTGCCATGGGAACTCGGAAATTTTATGAGTGGCTGGATGGCAACCCGATGGTCGAATTCTATACAGTCGACTTTACAAATGATCCTTTCGTGATTGCGCAAAACGACAACATGGTTTCGATCAACTCAGCAATAGCAGTAGACCTGATGGGACAAGTAGCCGCAGATATGCTTGGTACTAGGCAGTTCAGCGGAGTAGGTGGACAGGTTGATTTTGTGAGAGGAGCAGCGAGGTCCAAGGGAGGAAGAAGCATTATTGCAATGCCAGCTACGGCAGCTAAAGGGAAAGTGTCAAGGATAGTTGCTGCTCTCGACAGAGGACAAGCAGTTACAACTTCCCGTAATGATGTGGACTACGTAGTCACAGAATATGGAATTGCCCATTTGAAAGGCAAAACGATTAGGCAGCGTGCAGAGGCTTTGTTAAACATAGCAGCGCCACAGTTTAGAGACCAGATCTGGCAAGAGTTTAAGGAGATTTATGGGATTTAAAATAGTTAATATTTGGCAAAGAAAGGGTGGGATATTGTGACTAATTGGGAAAATAAAAGACCTTACGGTCAGGAACCCCCGTATATCCCTCTGTGGAAGTTTAAGATCCGCTTTCCGGGGATTCACTACCGCTGGGAGTGGCCCGATTACATCCAAGGGCTGCTGATGGGAGCTGTCTGTCTCTCAATTATTCCAGTACTGCAAGATGTCTTGGGAATGCCTTTTGAGGTCGCCCTTGCCATCGTCATCTTGAATGGTTTTCTGTACCTCTGGCACTCATGGCTCGGTGACCCGGTTGTTCCGGGGTGGGTAACTCCTGCGATTCCTCTTCTTGTCGCTTACGTAAGTAGTTTTCCCGAAGGACCGACACGTATGCATGCACTAATCGCTTTTGAGATGCTCCTTGGTATTTGGTGCTTCTTCCTGGGAAGCACTGGACTAGCGGTCAAGGTTATCAACGCCATCCCTAGGTCAATCAAAGCGGGTGTCATCCTTGGTGCCGGTATTGCGGCAATTAAGTTGGTGTTTGACCAAGGCGGCAAGTTTGAAGCCATGCCGATCACAGTTTCTGTGTGCGCTCTCGTTGCCCTGTACATGATGTACAACCGCGGGTTTCAGGAGTATGCCAAGAAGAACAAAGTGCTCGGATATATTTCCAATCTGGGCATTCTTCCCGCGATTGTGATGGCGATTATTGTTGCAGCGGTTGTAGGGGAAGCCTCGTTTGACATCCAGTGGGGATTCTCAAAGCCCGCTTTTGGGGTCTTGTGGCGAGATTGGGTTCCCTGGGGCACATTAGGGTGGCCGTCGTTTGATATGTATCTCAAAGCGATACCGATGGTCCTTGCAACCTATATTGTAATCTTCGGAGATGCGGTTCAGTGCCAGGGCATTATTCGGGATGCCGACCCCTACCGTCCTGACGAACCGGTCGACTACAATCCTGACCGCGCCCACCTGGTTGTCGGTCTGAGAAACTTTATCATGTCAATCCTAGGCCCGGATATTTCGATGTGTGGCCCGATATGGGCGGCTATGACGGTGGTTATATATGAGCGGTGGAAAAAAGGACGCAAGGAGATGGACTCCATCATTGGCGGAGTGGCAAGCTTCCGCTTCGGAACTTTCACCTGTTATTGGCTGGCCCCCCTGGTAACTTTGACCAAACCGGTCCTTGCCGCGGCATTGTCGCTGACAATGATAATTCAAGGTTTTGTCTCAGTATATGTGGGTGTACGTGAAGCAAGGAGTTTGGTCGATCTTGGGCTCGCGGGTGTAATCGGTGGTGTCCTCGTAGTAAAGGGTGCGGCGTGGGCGTTTGCGGTAGGCATCCTTGCCTGTCTGGTGGTTTACGGTAAGAACTTCTTCCGCGGCGACGTCACTGCAGGCCCCTTATGGGCTAGCCAGGTAAGCGAGGAAGCTGCATAACAGAAGCCAACAAATGTTTTAGTCAACCTCAGGTAAAGAAGTAAGGAGAACAAATTTCCTTACTTCTTTACCTTGATAATCTACCAAAAATTTTGGAATGGGAGGTAGCAATTGCTTATGGAACACAATGGTAGCGCGGTTATTGTAAGTGCGTGTCGCACACCGATTGGATCTTTTGGGCGCAGTCTGAAGGATGTTTCAGCAGTAGACTTGGCGGCTTTGGTCATAAGGGAAGCTTTAAACCGGGCCAATATTAAGAGTGAAGATGTTGATGAGGTAATATTCGGATGTGTATTGCAGGGAGGTCAAGGTCAGAACGTTGCCCGCCAAGCCGCAGTTAAAGCTGGTCTCCCCATCGAAGTACCGAGTATGACCATCAACAAAGTGTGTGGATCAGGGTTGCGTGCAGTCAGCCTCGCGGCGCAGATTATTAAAGCCGGGGATGGAGATATCATCGTGGCCGGTGGCACAGAAAGCATGTCAACTGCTCCCTTTTTGCTGGAAAAAGCTCGTTTTGGGTACCGGATGAACAACGGTGTTTTGGTAGACATGATGATCAAGGACGGACTCTGGGATGCTTTTAATGATTACCATATGGGGATCACTGCGGAAAATGTAGCCGAGAGATGGAACATTAGTCGTGAGGAGCAAGACAAGTTCGCCTTCCGCAGCCAAACCCTGGCAGCAAAGGCGATCGCAGAAGGCAAGTTTAAAGAAGAAATTGTCCCTGTAGAGATTAAAACCAAGAAAGAGACGGTAATCTTCGACACTGACGAGCATCCGCGTGATACAACACTTGAGAAAATGGCCAAACTGCCTCCTGCTTTCAAAAGTGAGGGTACGGTTACCGCGGGGAATGCTTCAGGAATCAATGATGGAGCCGCGGCTGTGGTCGTGATGTCGGAGAAAAAGGCGCTTGCTTTGGGGATTCAACCGCTTGCCAGGATCGTGAGTTATGCTTCTGCTGGTGTGGATCCGGCAATCATGGGTATCGGCCCTGTACCTGCTACCAAGAAAGCTCTTCAATTGGCTGGCTTAACTCTTGAGGACATCGATCTTATCGAAGCAAATGAGGCTTTTGCTGCCCAGTCACTTGCTGTAGCGCGCGAGTTGGGCTTCGACAAGGTTATGGATAAAGTGAACGTGAATGGAGGAGCTATAGCCCTTGGGCATCCAATCGGAGCCTCAGGAGCCCGCATCCTGGTTACTTTGCTTTACGAAATGAAGCGGAGAGGGGCGAACCGAGGTCTGGCCACCTTGTGCATTGGAGGTGGTCAAGGAATTGCAATGGTTGTGGAACGTTGTTGCTAATTGAATCTGGTGCTTTAAGTTTTTGCTGTCCCGAAGGAGGTGCAGTAGTGACATATAAGAATATTCTGCTGGACAAGGAAGAAAACTTGGCTGTTATTACTATTAATCGACCTCAGGTTTTGAATGCATTGAATGCCGAGCTGCTGCACGAACTCGAAGACGCAATTGAAAATTTAGCAACTGACTCGAGGGTTCGTGTGCTGATCCTGACGGGTGCAGGGGATAAAGCTTTTGTTGCTGGAGCCGACATCGCCTATATGCAGAATATGACGGTAAGCGAAGGGAAAGAATTTGGATTACTTGGTCAGCGCGTTTTTAAGATGATTGAAGATTTCCCAAAGCCTACTATTGCTGCAGTAAATGGTTATGCCCTTGGTGGTGGCTGCGAATTAGCCATGGTGTGTGATATCCGCGTGGCTTCAGATAACGCCAAGTTTGGACAGCCGGAAGTCAGCTTGGGAATTATCCCAGGGTTTGGTGGTACTCAGCGACTTGTTCGCTTGGTTGGACCCGGTAAAGCCAAGGAGTTGATTTACACAGGAGAAATTATCGATGCCCAGACGGCGTTCCAGATTGGCTTGGTAAACCATGTGGTTAAACAGGATGAACTACTAAGTTTTGCTAAAGAACTGGCCAAGCGCATTGTTGGCAACGCACCTTTGGCACTTAGGTACGCAAAAGAAGCGATTAATAATGGGATGGAAATGGATTTGGAGCGTGGTTTGATGTTGGAAGCGAATTTGTTTGGTGTGTGCTTTAGTAGCTTAGATCAAAAGGAAGGAATGAAGGCTTTTCTAGAAAGAAGGAAGCCCTCTTTCCAAGGTAAGTAGCGGCATTTTACAAGCAGTGCGGTATTCAGGAACATTTTCTATGTTCAAGTGTTCATTTTCTCAAGTTTTTCCTGATGTGAAAAGAGAAACGAAATAGGAAAAGGAGTGTTTGTCTTATGGACAAGGTGATGGTCGTAGGAGCAGGCACTATGGGAGCGGGTATTGCTCAGGTTTTTGCTCAAGCTGGGTACAGCGTGGTTCTTTGCGATGTCGAGGATAAGTTTGTCGCTCGAGGTATGGATATAATTCGGAAAAACCTTGAGCGCCTTGCAAAAAAAGGCAAAATAACGACTCCTATCGAAGAAATTGTCAGTCAAATTAAAGGGACTACCAGCTTAGATGATGGTAGTGACGCCGACTTGGTAATAGAGGCCGTGCCTGAAGTTCTTGATCTCAAAAAAGAGATTTTCAAAAAGCTTGACTCTGTTTGTAAACCTTCAACCATCTTGTCGTCGAACACTTCGAGTTTAAGTGTTAGTGAACTAGGAAGTGTTACTCAGCGTCCGGAGAAGGTAGTTGGGATGCACTTCTTTAATCCTGTTCCTGTTATGCAATTAGTCGAGATAGTTCGCACGCCAGCGACATCTGATGATACTTTAACGTACGTCAAAGAGATTACGGAGAAAATCGGGAAAAGTCCCGTTGTTGTCAATGAATGGCCTGGGTTTATTGTGAACAGAATACTGATTCCCATGATCAATGAGGCTATCTACCTTTTAATGGAAGGCGCTGCTACTGCTGAAGACATTGATAAATCCATGAAATTAGGTGCAAATCACCCAATGGGACCCTTGGCCCTGGCAGACCTGATAGGGCTGGATGTGTGTTTGGCTATCATGGAAACACTGTATAAGGAGTTTGGCGACGACAAGTATCGTCCATGTCCTCTGTTGAGAAAGATGGTTAGGGCAGGATATTTAGGCAGAAAAACGAACCAGGGCTTTTACAAGTACTAAACCCCTTCTGTAAGTTCAGAACTAGTGAAAAAAGTTTCCGGGATCCAGAGCTGCGTCCTGTTCTTACTATGAGCGCGCTACCGTAGTTGCTGAACCAATAACGGTTCGAGAAAGGAGACTTTTGCATGAAAATCGCTGTATATCCTGGAAGCTTTGACCCGATCACTTACGGGCATTTGGACATAATTGAAAGGGCCACTCTGATCTTCGATAAGGTCATCGTTGCTGTATGTGTGAACCCCAATAAGAAACCTCTATTTTCAATGGAAGAAAGGATGAAGATGATCGCCCAAGAGTGTGCCCATTTGCCTAATGTCGAGATTAAGTGTTTCCGGGGTTTACTCAGCGACTTTGTCCAACGGGAAAACGCTCAGGTGATCATCCGCGGACTGAGGGCAATATCTGATTTTGAGAATGAGTTTCAGATGGCTCTCGTGAATAGAAAACTTAATCCCAATGTTGAGACATTGTTTCTGATGGCTCACCCCAGATATTCTTACCTCAGCTCCAGTGTTGTCAAGGAAATCGCGAGTTTAGGGGGGAAAGTCACAGATTTTGTCTCCGAACAGGTAGCCTTACAGCTAAGAGAAAAGCTTTGGGATAGCAGTCAACTGGCAGTCACATTTTAGATTTTGGCGAAAAACTCTTTTGTCTTAACCCTCGGCTTCCCTATCCTGGTATCGCAATCTTTAGTACCAGGATGGGGAAAATTTTTTAAATTTAACACCGGGAGGAGACGACAGTGTCTGTAGAGTGGCAGGTAGTTCTAGCAGCAGCGACATTCCTGATAGTTTACGCCCTGATCGTGACGGAGAAGTTTCACCGGGCGGTGGCAGCTCTTGCTGGTGCGGTG
>LGFL01000065.1 GCA_001508855.1 Thermoanaerobacterales bacterium 50_218 | reverse complement strand
GCCCCTTCAACAACCATGACGTATTTGCCCCAGAACTGCTTAAGGGCATCGTTAAGAGCTTTTTCTGCAACCTCCCCACTTCCAGCCATAAGGGTTTCATGGTATTTCAATGAAAGAGTATCCAGGATCAGTTCAGCAATGGTCGGATGGCGACTGTTGGCAATGGACACCGTACAACCGCTACATCCGGCACCGTGCAACCAAATGATAGGGAGCTTGTCAGACGTGACGTTTTCTAACGCCTGGGCCACTTTGGGCACATAAGCCTGAGACAGTCCTAATAAAGCCACAAGAGATGAGCTGTACTTCAAAAAGTCGCGTCTTGTAAACTTTCTATCTAAAATACCCCACAAACCTTTTTTCATCTTGACCCCCCTTGTACTATAGAGTTAGATGAAGTTAGCTCCAAGCCAATAGACTTGATCCTTAACAACCACATAGGAATCCGGGGGCAACCCGGATAAGTATTTCTCGTAGAGGCAGGGGGCTTCGATCGCTCCCCTTGGGAAGCTCGGCTGTCCCGAAATTGAGAGTGAAGCCCCGCCCATACGAGAAGTCTCGAATGAGCACGTCGTGGATGCAGCTTGCTACATGCCACGAGTTACGCGCAAGGTTGAGAAGTTCGTAAGGGTTGCGGGAACCCTGCCAATTTCATCGGAAGTGGGGATGTACAATGATTTTTGGTGGCATTGATGTTGCCAAGTCTCGCCACGAGGTTTGCCTCGTAAATGATGCTGGTGATGTTATCCTGCAGATACACGTTGATAACAACCAGAAGGGAATGGATAGGCTTCTGCGAGCATTAGGACGATTAAATATCAAACCAGATGATGTTAAGTTCTGTCTGGAGGCTACCGGCCATTACTGGCTCCCGATCTACTGCCACCTCATGCCTTACGTAATCTCTACACCCGCAAGACAAAGACCGACCAAAAGGATGCTTTGCTTCTTACTAACCTCCTACAATTATGACGTACTCCTCTAACCAGGCTTACTTCGGAAACAGTGCTCAAATTACAAACACTCTCGCGCCTTCGTTTTTAGTTCGTCCGCCAGGTCGGTGGACTCAAGAACAGGGTGCTTTCTATCCTCGACCGGATCTTTCCAGAATACCCCCCACTGCTTCTCAGATGTTTTTATCCATACTTCCAGAGAGTTGCTCAAGCAGTACCCGGAACCAGAAAAATTGGCCAAAGTGGATATTTCAGAATTAGCCACCTTCTTAGAAAAACATTCACGGGGCCGCCTGAAAGAAGCGAGCAAAAAATACAATCTCTGACTAAAGGTACATTTGGTATCCGGCTAGCTCTGGACGCATTTACCCTGCAACTACGCTTGCTGGTCGAACAAATCGAGTTCATTGAGGAGTAGATTAAAGTGATCGAGGATGCAATTAACGAGGTTATGGAAGAGCTTCGCCCCAGCGAAGATGCTCCATACCGCTTTTGACAATCGAAACTATCCCTGGTAGTAGAGCCCCTCGTTGATGATGACGTGCAACATCCCAAGAGCGAGAGCAGCATCAGTCCCAGGTCTCAACTGCAGCCAGTACTCTGCTCTTGAGGCAAGCCAAGTCAGCCTCGGATCAACGACGATGAGCTTTGTACCGCGCTTCATTAACTCTACGACTGCGTGGTCATAGAGACCGTCCGGGTTCGACTTCAGCGGGTCCTTGCCCTATGTTATTTTGCACTCCGGCAACCGCCAGTTGGGGTGGTCGTAGCGCTCGGCGAACTGGCCAGCGGAGTCGATCTCGGGGTACCCTGAACCCATAACGTACACTGTAATCGCGCATCTAGGACCATAGCAAGATCAGCCGCTGTGCGGGTAGACAAAGTTCGGGCACCGAATGCGGAGAAAGTAATCTTGGGAACTGTATGCCACACATCCCTACCAGTTCCGATAACCGTAAAGATTGATTCCGATCCGTACTTGTCCTTTATCTCCTTGGTCTTCTTCTCTATGATGTCGTAGGCATCGTCCCAAGAGATCCACTTCCACCTGTTCTCACCGCGCTTGCCAACTCTCATCATCGGGTAAATGATGCGCTAGGGATGATGCACATATTCTGGCGGCGTCAGGCACCTGATACACAGTCTACCCTGGCTGATCGGATGGTCGGGATCTCCTTCAACCTTCACAAGCCTACCATCCTTAACGTACAGCCGCATGCCACATCCCACAGGATGACATCCAGGTGGTGACCAGCCACAAGTTCTCACCACCGTATACCCGTTTTCTTCGCGGATCCGCTCTCCCTTCACCTTACCCATCCTCATCTCAGAAAAATCTTGGTTACGGCCTTGATTCAAACCAACATAACGCTTATTTACTCCCGCTAAGCTCACCTCCTAATCTGTTAAACTGGACTTACGAAGCCAGATGAACAGTTAAAGCGAGCATGAAGCTCGCCTTAACTGTTAGCAGACTTTTGTTAATTCCTTATTCCTTTTTTTGGTCATCTTGCTGTTTTTGAGCAATTCCACGGCTTTAGCCATGTAATTACCCACTTTTTGTGTGGGGTCCTGAACAGGGATACCAAGCGCTTCAGCTACTAAATCAGTAAGATCTTTTTGCCGGATTTTTGTTCCCATGGCGCAACTGGTAGCATTGAATTGGGAACCACAGCCTGCACAGTTGGTGATAAGATAATCGGCTCCAGTAGCTTCGGCTTCGGCTACCCGTTTCTGGCCGGAATGGGCTACAGTAGGCAGGGAATCAAAAGCTGCTACCAGCCCGCAGCATAAACTATCCTGACGATTATGCGGCATTTCCTTTAATACCACTCCTGGGATGGCTTTAATCACATTGCGGGGTTCCTCATAAAAGCCAAACCAGCGCCCGACATGGCAGGAATCGTGGTAAGTAACGGTATAGTTAAGAGGAGTAGTGAACTGAAGTTTACCAGAATGCACCAGTTCGCTCAGGAAGACAGTGACATGGCAGAATTTAATGTTGCAGTCAATGCCTAATTGTTCAGCAATTGACGGATAGTTTTCGGAGAAGGTAGCATAACAACCCGGACAGGAAAAGATTATAGTTTCTACGCCGGCTTCCTTAATCATTTCCAGGTTGGATTTCACAAGCCGGGTAAAGTCTTCCATGTAGCCTCCCAGGAGTAGATAAAGGCCACAACAAGTTTCGTTTTCACCAAAATGCACGAACTCGATCCCGATTTTATGCAGGATTCTGGTAAGGTTTTGCGCCATATTGTCCATAACGATGCTGGCCCAGCAGCCGGACCAATAAGCAATTTTTCCTTTTTTAAGGACGGGCACATCGAGCCACTTGAACCTTTCTTCTTTCGGTATACCCCAGAAATTACCTGTATCTAAAACATTTTTCCTGATTTGCGCAAGACCCGTGTTTTCCAACCCCGCTGCGTGGAAGCAGGGGCGCAAGGACATCCAGTTATGAGCGTTATGGGCCTGGATCTGACACACAATGTCGCACTTTTTGCAGGTGGTACAGGAGAAAAGAGCAGCAGCAACTTCTTCGTCCAGTTTTATTTTCTTTTTAATGTACTCGCTCAAAAGGATGTACTTACCACGTGGCGAATTGCTTTCCCAAGGGTCAGCATCAAAAACAGTGCAAACCTTCCTGCAGTAGCCACAGCGAGCACACGCAAAGGTATCGTGGGTAATTTGCTCATTAAGAGGTGATTGGAAATTATCTCCCTGGAGGCGACTCAAGAATTTTCCGGCCAAACTAATTAAGCCCTTGCCAGCATCAGCTACTCTCATGGCAGTTAACAGCTTTTTAGCCGGTGAATTTTTATCGAGGGAAGGAGGAATGATTTTTCCTGGGTTCATGATTCCCACGGGATCTATCTTTTGCTTGTATTCCCAGATGCGTTTTAACAGAGGTTCACCCAACACGTCCGGAGCTTTATCTGCGAAGTAGAGACCTATAGAAAAGACGCGACCCCCAAGTTTTTCTGCTATTTCGATCACGGTTAAGGAATTAGCGTAAGCAAGGGGGAAATCTAGTTTCCGCTCGTCGGCCAGCATAAAACCAAGAATAGAGATCTTATCGCGGTGGATCATCGTGCCTTCCAGAGCAAACTGTCCTTTGTATTTTCTCTCAATTTCCGCCACAAAGGAAGCAAGGTTTTCGATGGGAAGTATTACTTCGGAAGCCACCAACGAAGGCCCTAGCTTTTTAAACCGCATGGGGTAGAATTTATCGTCCCACTCTTCTTTTGCCAGGGATTCTCGCATCATTTCGCCCCGGCAGGCGGTTACGATATCCTTCACTTTGCTTTCTACCTGGGACTTTCGCTCTTTGGGGTAGACCATGGTGATGAAATATCGGTCTTCGGGCAAGACAAAATGTTGAGTTGCCCGCTGTTTCAGGGTGATATAAGCAGGAGTGGTCACAGTCACCGACCAAAGGGGTACATTCTCATCTTTCATCATGACTATGGCCTGGGTTGCATCTTCTAGGCGATCAAAAGCAGCCAACAGAGGTACTTCCTCGTCAAATTCTTTTATCCTAAGAGTTGCTCCTACAATAAAACCAGTAATCCCGCAAAGGCCATACACGAAGTCCAGATCAGCACCCGTAAGCATCTTACGGGTACCATTAGGCTGGATTAGGTCAACGGAAACTATATTTTCTCCACAAAAACCGTACTCGTAGCTTCCGTAACCGCTCCCTCCCTGTGCAATCCAGCCGGCAACCGTGGCCGACTTAGAACTGGAGGGGTATAGTCTTAAAGCATAACCGCGCGCCTTTAGGTAGTCAGCCAGATCACTCCACACGACTCCGGGCTGAACCGTCACCGTGAGTTCTTTTTCATCCAAGGCAAGGATTTCCCGCATCCGGGTGAAGTCGACCACTATGCCACCTTTAGCAGGAACAGCCCCACCATAACCACTGGTTCCAGCACCCCGAGGAATGAGGGGGACGTTATATTGTGATGCCAATTTTACCAGCAATGTAACTTCTTCGTCAGAAATAGGCTGGACTACTGCATCTGGGATGCAACTGATCAGTTGTCTTACTTGTTCGGGAAGTACCCCCATGTCGTGGGAATAAACCAAGCGGTCTACTTTGTTAAAGCGTGCCCTGTCCTGGAAAACACTTTTTAACTTTCGTTCCAGTTCTTTTGGCAAGCAGGTGTCCACATTATCCCTCCTGACCGAACGAATTTTCATTCGGTATTCTAAACTCCATTTTAAATTTTTGAAGAAGAGGACAAAATCCGCCAAAAAATCTATCTTTTTTCCCCAAAAACGCACTAAACTTACGTAGAGCTTTTGCACTAATTCAGGCACAAAAAAAGTGCCTATCAAGAGGCATTTATAATTTACAACAAAGAGGTCAGATTTCTATTAGTCCATGAGTGAGGGCATAAAAGATTAATTGAGCACGGTTGCTAACTTGAAATTTGTCCATGATGTTATGAATGTGGTTTTTTACGGTGTATTCGCTAATCACTAGGGAGTTAGCTATTTCTCTGTTGGTAGCTCCGAAAATTAGTTTTCGTAGCACTTCCTTTTCCCGCGGTGTAAGTTTGGGTACTGGCTTTGGGGGATGAGCCTCTAGGGTTGCCAGTTCTGTTAGCATTTCCGGCAAAAGGGAAGGAGAGATAATCGGTTTGCCTTCGGCAATTTGCTGGAGGAAGCTTAAAAATTCTTGTGGTGAGAGTTCGGTAGTTAAATACCCCTTGGCCTTATACCTGGCTAATTTAATTAAACGAGTTTTGCTGCTTGGCGGAGCGAACAGCGCCCAATTTTTACCAGGCATCTTCTCGATGGCAAAAGCTATTTCTGCTATTTCTTCCCCGTTTAGTTCTGCGTCCACCAAAAGCAAATTGGGTTCAAATGTTTTTAGTTGTTGCAGCGTTTCCTGGCTATTGGTTGCTTCCCCTACTACTTCCCAGTGAGGATGTTGAGCTATAAAAAGAGCCATCGCGTGCCTCAGCAGCAGTTGCTCACTTACCAACAAAAGCTTGGCGGCCATCGACTATCTCCCCCCTTGGAAAAACCTTTCACAAAACTGCTTAAAAATTTTTGGCATTAATTGCTCGCCAGATGCTTTCGGCAATTTGGTTGCTTATCTGAGAGAGGGGGTAGGAAACAATTCCTATCAGCCTCAACTCAATCATCCGGATAATGGTTCCTGAAATAAGAGCAGCAGCAGCAAAAGGCTCTATAGGACAGATTTCACCCTTTTGAATGCCTTCTTGGACTATTTCCATCACTGCTTGTAAACCTTCTTCGGAACATATGGAAAAAGACTTTTCCAGTATCTCCTTTGGCCGGCCATATAGAAGGTATTCTACCATAACCGGGTCATCTTCTGCCCATTGGAACATAAGAGAGGTAAAAGCCTGAATTTTTTTCTTGGTGGTTGGCTGGGAACGCACTTCCCTTTCGTAGCGAGAGAGAAATTCGTGTACTGCTGAGTGATGAATGTGGCGGGCCAGTTCTTCTTTGCTGGCAAAATAATGGTACAAAGCTCCAATACTTACCCCTGCTTCCTCAACAATATCGTGAATGGTAGTATTATGGTAGTCTTTTTTTACGAACAGTTTTTGGGCGGCGGTAATAATTCTCTGTTTTAGTTGGCTATTGGATTCACCTTTATTGGATGGTCTGCGCCTCATTTGTAAGCCTCCTTGTGTAATATTACAGAAAGAGTATTCGTTCGGTATTTATTATAACATATCGCACCAAAAACACAACAGGCGTTCGTCCTGAGTCACCCCCAAAGCTGAATTCGCAGACGAACCCTAATTTTCCTCCTTTTTTCTCCCGGTTTCCCCTTTTTGCTTCCGTTAGAATGACTACAGAGGACGCTTGCTGGCGCTAGGGTTTTTCCCTCCAACAAGGAGAAAACCTCCCTGAGAACGACCGTTTGCTGGCGGTCGGGCCCCACTGAAACCATCACCACCGGAACCCCTGTAAGTTCGGCAATCCGCTGTACAAAGTCCTGAGCAGGAACTGGAAGTTCGGAAAAAGTTCGCGCCCCTATGGTATCTTGCTGCCAGCCCTCGAGTTCTTCATACACTGGAACACACTCCTGGAGAACGCGGAGGCTAGCAGGAAACTCGGTGAGAAATTCCCCCTTGTAGCGGTAGGCTGTGCACAGCCTTACTTTGGCCATGTAAAATTTCCATGTAAAATTTCAGTAGGTAAAAGAATGTGATTGTTCCCTTGAAAAAGAAAAGAAACCTCAACACTCAACACCAACTGTTGATCAACAATTAATATTGATCCCCCATTAACACTGAAAATTGATCCCCCCGAATTTCCAGTTTAAACTATCCCCGAAGCTTAAGCTTTGGGGAGGTAATGGGGGATGATTAAAGTGGAAGATTGGGCAACCATAAGGAATCTCTACAATCAAGGGTATGGCAAGAAGAGAATTGCCAAAATCCTTGGTATTTCAATCAACACCGTGCGACGTGCTCTAAAAAGCGATCGGCCTCCAGAATACAAGCGCTCAAAGAGCAGAAACCAGAAGATCCTCCCTTATGCGGAAGTTGTTAAGGAAATGTACCTTGAAAAAAAGCTGATTGGGACTCGCATCTATGAAGAACTGAAA
>LGFL01000012.1 GCA_001508855.1 Thermoanaerobacterales bacterium 50_218 | reverse complement strand
GAAGAAAAAATAGTCACCATCACGAGGACTTCGGGATCGTTCTCCTACCCAGCAAATTTCATCCTGGTGGGAGCAATGAACCCGTGCCCCTGTGGTTTTTTCGGGGACCCCAAGAAGCCATGCTCCTGCACTCCTCACCAGGTCCACCGTTATAGGAACCGGATTTCGGGGCCCCTACTCGACCGCATTGATCTCCACGTGGAGGTTCCCAGACTAGAAATCAAAGAAATCAAGAGTGCAACTCCTGAAGAAACTTCTTCAGAAATTAGAAAAAGGGTTACTAAGGCCCGTCAGAAGCAGGAAAAGCGATTCCGAAAGGAGAAGATCCGATGTAATGCAGAAATGGAAACCCGGCACATTAAACAGTTCTGCCAACTGGAAGATAGTGCTCAGAAGATGCTTTTCCAGGCCTTCGAAAAGCTTGGGTTGAGTATGAGAGCTTACGACCGGATTCTCAAAGTGGCAAGGACAATTGCTGATCTCGAAGATTGTGATCAAATCCAGGTGCCTCACCTGGCCGAGTCTATTCAGTATCGTTGCCTTGACCGTCCGCTATGGTAAAAAAATCTATAAAAAACCTTACAGAAAGGGGGTTTCTCAATGATACCAGTCCAGGTAAAAGAAATAGCTTTCGACGTTTCTTTAAGCCCTGTTGTCCTTCTGGTTGACCAAAGCCAGAAGCGGGTCTTACCAATCTGGATTGGGCCCTTTGAAGCCCAGTCGATCGCGATGGCCCTGCAGGGGGTCTTGACACCTCGACCGATGACCCATGACCTGATGAAATCTGTTTGCGAACATTTGGGAGCAACCCTCCGCAGAGTGGTGATCAGTGACATCAAGGAGGGTACTTACTACGCTGAAATGCACCTCCAGACAAGATCAGGAGAGGTGATCATTGACTCTCGCCCCAGTGATGCGATAGCACTCGCTCTCCGAGCAGGAGCTGATGTCTATATCTCTGAAAAAGTGGCAAACTACACCCTCTCGGTAGAAGAGTTGGTAAGTGAAGAAGACCAGGAAGAAATGCGAAAACTTCTTGGTTTAACAAGTCCTGATGAGTTTAAAAAATCTCTTCACTGAAATTCCTCAGCCACCACTTTGTGGTTTTAAAAATCTTAGCGCTGCAGATTTTTCTGCAGCGCTAGAACTTTTCTCTCTATTTCTCTTTCTATTTCCTCTAGAACCTTCTTTGAGAACCAAACTACTAGCGAGGACCGCTATTTGCTGATCCTGTAGCTCCAGTTGAGACCATTGTTGTTATCCCAGTTATCAGCACTATCTTTAAAACAGAAATTGAAATAACCCTCTCTTTTCATTTCTACGGTTTGTTCCCACTCGTTCCCTTCTCTCTTCATCTTGTAATCGTAAATATCCTCCCAGGGCCCTTTTCCATAGCCTGTATGTAACCAGACCTGATCGGCTCCTGATTGTGCCAGCAGGCCGTGATATTTGATCTTGACCTTGTCACCTACACGCTTGGGAACTGGAGAAATTGAAAAACCCGGGTGCATATCAAACATATTACCCCCTCCTAAACATATTTTTTTCATTACATCAGGTTTTATTATGGAAAAGGAAGGGGCTTTTTATACAGACACAGCTTCACACAATCTCCTGGTAACGAATGAACCGACGATATAAAGGGCTGCTGTTGATAGATACTGAGAAGCAGCGGCATCGAAAACAAAGCTGGCGCTCGGGGGAAGTTCTTCATCTCCTACCCATAAAAAAACAGCAACACGAAGTCTGGGAAAGACAGAGATAGCCACACCCACATCTCCTAAATCAAGGTCTGAACCTCCATACCTACGGGCAGCTTCCAGCAACTTTTGAGGCTGTCTCCCAAAAGTTTCGGCCAGTGGTTTAACAGTTTCTATCTTACACGGCAGATCGTGACACATACCACCTGGAAGTTCGGAATAAGCAATCCACCGGCCAGCCAACGGAACACCTGAAGCCTGAGCAAGATACTGAAGAATTAGAATCTTTTCTTCATGGTAGAGTTCAGGAGCACCTTCACAGGGAACAATTTCTCCACTAGGATGATAAACCTTGTAGTCTCTACTCAGATAAGGAACGATAATAGCTCCCTCTTCTGGCCGATAGAGACACCCGCTCAACTCAGCCATTCTTTGAGGGTCACTCCTGGCAAACTCCACTCGAGCAACCTGGTAAGTCTCGGCGTACTGTTCCACCCATCCTCACCCTTTCACTTCCCAAATGGAGACCAACAACTCTAGTAATGCTTAAGACTTTTTCTCCGCATTTGAATAGGTTTTATCTAACAGTTGAGCAAGATGAAGAACCTGCACATCCGAGCCTTCCAATTGGAGAACGTGGCGCAGTTGCATGATACAGGAAGGGCACGCAGTTAACAGCACATTAGCACCTGTATCTTGAACGTTTTTGGCTTTTCGGCGACCAATGCTTACAGCCAGCTCATAATAGGTAAGGTTGAAAGAACCAGCAGCACCACAACAACGGTCAGATTCCTTCATTTCCTTAAAGGTAACCCCAGGAACTGCCTTGATCAGAGAACGGGGCGCCTCACTGATCCCCATCCCTCTTCGCAAATGGCAGGGGTCGTGGTAAGTAACAACCAAACCCGAAAGTTCCTCTTCTCCTGGCTGAAAGCCAACAACATCAGCAAGCAGTTGGCTGAAGTCGAGGACCTTCTCAGCAAAGGAACGCGCCTCTGGTGTTTCCAGGAGTTCGGCATATTCCTTAAGAGTGCTGCCACAAGAAGCGCAATCCGTAATGATGGCATCGACATTTTCTCTTTGGAAAACCTTAACATTTTTCCTGGCGAGGTCTACCGCAGTTTCTTCATCTCCACTGGCGAGCGCAGGAATACCGCAGCACCACTGCTCAGGAATTACAACCTCGACTCCGTTATTCCGAAGAACATTGATCACCGCATAACCAATATCAGGGAAGACAAAATTTGTAAGGCAGCCGGTAAAATAGGCAACCCGCTTTTGCGGCCGGGAGACCGGAAGCAACCTCGGAACCTGGTTCCGAAAAGGAACCTTCGCCATTTCAGGCAGCAAGCTTTCCTTTTTGGCAAGGTCTCCAAACAGCTCCAATAACCTCGACTTCCGCACCAGCCACTGCAAACCGCTGTGCTGGTAAAAATAACCCAACCTAGCAGCAATAGTGAGGCGGCCATTGTTCTTAAGCAGGTGCTGAAAAATGTTCTTCTTGACAAAAGAAATGCCTTTTTCTTGAGCGATCTTCTGACGCGCCCAGAGCACCAGCTGATCAACCGGAATTTTGTTGGGGCAATTCTCCATACACGCCTTACACAACAAACATAAACTCATCAGTTCTTTCATCTTTGGAGAAAGCTCCAGCTTCCCCTCGATATGGTTTTTTATCAGAAAGAGTTTACCACGGGCCACCAGTGGTTCGGCCATCGTTTCCCCGTAAAGGGGACAAACAGCCTGACAACCACCACATTTGCTGCACCGGTCGAGATAAGTTTTCACTGTTTCTACTTTGATCATTGTTCTCTTCACTCCAAAAAGATTTTTCCAGGATTAAGGATGTTGTTAGGATCAAGGGCCTTCTTGATCGCCTTCATCACCTGATAGCCGACATCTCCTGTTTCGTACTTCAGGTAAGGAGCCTTCATCGTGCCGATTCCGTGTTCCCCGGTTAGGGTCCCACCAAGTTCTACCGCTGCTTTAAACAACTCTGCTATTGCCTTCCTAACCCTTTCCATTTCCTCGGCATCGTTCTGGTCGCAGAGAATGTTAGGATGCAGATTACCATCACCAGCATGACCAAAAATGACCAGATTGAGGTCATACCTGGCGGCAATTTCCTTCAGTCGTCTCACCATTTTGGGGATCTGGCTGCGGGGAACCGCAATATCTTCGCTTATCTTAGTGGGCTTAATCTGGACGACAGCAGCAGAAACAGCCCGACGGGCTCTCCAGATCTCATCGCGATCCTTTTCATCCGCGGCGATTTTCACCTCACGTGCCCCGTTTTCGCGGCAGAGTTCGGCAACTTGCACCGCTTGTTTCTCTACAAGTTCAGCAGGACCATCAACTTCCATAATAAGAATTGCTTCCGCATCAAGGGGGAGTCCCATATGGAGGTAATTTTCCACACACCTGATCGTAAGGTCGTCCATCAACTCAAGAGTAGCAGGAATAATTCCTTTTTTGATGATCATGGTGACGGTGTGAGCAGCGTCATCGAGACTGGGGTAAACCGCCATCAATGTTTTTTTAGCCTCGGGCTTGGGCAGAAGACGCAAAATGATCTTGGTTATAATGCCAAGTGTGCCTTCAGAACCGGTGTAAAGGCGGATGAGGTCATATCCGGTAACACTTTTGACGGTTTTACCTCCCACCTTCAGAAGCTCCCCGGTCGGGGTAACCACTTCCAACCCGAGCACATAATCTCTCGTGACCCCATATTTAAAGGCGCGCGGGCCCCCGGCACACTCAGCAACATTTCCTCCAATAGTCGATGTCTTCAAACTTGCCGGGTCCGGGGGGTAAAAGAGTCCTCGCTTTTCCACTTCCTGCTGCAACTCATAAGTAATCACTCCAGGCTCGACGACGGCAACCAGGTTCTCTTCATCTATTTCCAGAATCTTATTCATGCGCGTTAAGTCGAGAACAACACCACCTTTGACGGGAACAGAACCACCGCTCAACCCAGTCCCTGCACCTCTGGGAATAATCGGGAACAAATGGTGGTTAGCCAATTTGACTATTTTTTGGATTTCTTCAGTAGTTGCCGGTCGCACAACAAGATCGGGGAAAAAGGCTTCAGGTGTGCTGTCATAACCGTAGCATATTCTTTCCTCAAGAGATGTGTAAACGTGCTCCTTTCCCACGATTCTTTTGATTTCCTCGATTACTGAAGACTGTAACATCACCAAACCTCCCGGAAGATTTTAGAAAAGAGGAAAGGCATCCGCAAGAATGCGGAAAACCTCCGGAAAACGGAGGTCACAAGAAAACAACCACACCCATTTTAGCACAAGGTCTCGAAAAAATACACAGACTCCGGCCGTGTATACACCATTCTTTTTCTTCCAGCGACTCAGAAAACTCCTTTCAGGTGGTTAACAACAGGCCTTCCTCGCTCAAAAAAATCTACTGCCACCACATCAAATCTGACAGGCACCTCGGAGATCTTCTTCAGGAGTAGGTAGTATTGGGCGACTCTCCTGATCTTAGCCTGCTTTCTCGGGTGAACCGCTTCTTGAGGTAGCCCCCAGTTTCTGCTCGACCTCGATTTGACCTCTACAAAAACAACGGTTTTTCCGTCCTTCATAATCAGGTCGATTTCCCCAAGCCTGCAGCGAAAATTCCTCTCAAGGAGCAAGTAGCCCTGGGAAGAAAGAAAAGAAAGGGCCAATTGCTCTCCTTTTTCTCCAATCTGACGATTCGTAGCCACTCTGCCGATTACCTCACTCCGGTCGAGATTTTCGAAGGTCAAGAGTGTAAACAAAAGCAAGAACCTTGGCGACAGCTTCATAAAGCTCCGGAGGAATCTCTGTACCAAGAGGAAGTTTGGAAAGGAGAGTAACCAGTTGAGGGTCTTCGTACAGAGGAATCCCGTGTTTTTCTGCTTCTCTGATGATGCGCCAGGCAAGCTCACCTCTGCCCGTAGCAACGACTCGAGGGGCATTATCTTCGTTCTGCCGGTATCTCAGGGCAACGGCAAGCTTCTGATAACCACGATCGTCCCTTTCCATCAACTCACCTCAAACCAACAGGTTGACGCGGGGATATTTCCGAAAACCAGCAACAACTTCTCCAGGTGGCTGAACCGCCAATTTCCTGACCTTCCCGAGAGCACAACCCAGCCAGTTGAACTGGATACCTGTGCCCTGAAAAGACTGTAAAAGTTCCGGGAGGTGTTCCTCAAAAAGCGACCTTGTCTCTTCTTCTTCAACAACAACCTTACCTTCGATGAGAGAGCCTCTCATCACCAGTTCCACCTGGATCCAGCCAAGATTACCCGTCTCTAAAACCAACACCAGCTTCCAATAATCTTTTTCCTTTCCCTTTCTGGGGGGATAGAGATAAACCTCTCCCCGATGACCAGAACCATGTTCAGCAAACACAAAAAACGGGATAAAGTAAAAAAGTTCTTCTTGTTCCTGGCAATACGCCCAGGCGAAAATCTGGCCTCCAAGCAACTCCAAGTCTCGGCTCAGAAATCCTTCACGGAAAACCCTTGAAAGAACCTCAGATTCTCCGGATTCACCAGATTTTCCAGAAAGGTAATGGTAAAGAGCCAGAAGAATATTTCGCAGTCGTTCTGTTGAAGACTGCAATTGCACAACGAATCTTTCCAAAAGGCTTTCCTGAGAGATCGCTTTGTCCGGAGGCAGCTTTTCTGAGAACTTCTTCTGAAAAAATTCTAATAAGGCCTTCAGCAAAAAAGGCTGAAAGCCAGCCCCCAATCTCGCCAGGGTCAGGGAAACTAAGAGATTTACCGAATTAAATGAGCCCAACTGAGCCAGATAGCGCTTTACAAGGAAAAAGTTTTCCTTGGAAAGGGCCAAACCAGCATCGTGAAGCGCCGCCAGAATTGCCAAATTCTCTGGGCTTTCTGTAATTCCCAGGTTTTGCAGAACCGAAGCCGGGGACAAGAATTCCAGCCCCTCGACTTCTTTGACGATTCGCCACAATACTTCACCTTTGCCCTGCTCCTGGCGAACGTAGAAAGCCTGACCAGGTCTCAGTTCAACATCGGTGCGCACTTCCTGAAGCAGGCCCTGGACCGATACGATAGCTTTATTTCCTGCAACCTGGAGCACCCTAATGTGCAAGAGGTCTTCCTGGGTACTACTCCCGACACCGGTATCCGCTCTCGAGGAAAAAATGGGCCTCAAAAACATCTTCACCGCTCTACCCCCGAACTACCGAGGACTCCACGGAAGTTGCGGCGGTGGAGAGGACAGGGACCGTGACGTTGCAGGGCCTTAAGGTGTTCCTTTGTGGGGTAACCCTTGTGTTTTTCAAAACCATACTCTGGATAGAACCTGGCATAAAACTTCATCAACTCATCCCTCGTTGTTTTGGCCAGAAGAGAGGCTGCAGCGATGGCTGCACTCCTGCAATCCCCTTTCACTAAAGGCGTCTGAGGCACCTCTAATCCCGGTATCGCCCACCCGTCAACAAGAAGATGATCAGGGACAACGGAAAGCTGTTTTAATGCTTTCCTCACTGCCTGGTAGGTGGCTTCTTGAATATTAAACTCCTCAATGTCCCGTGGAGACACGATCCCTACTGCCCAATCCACAGCTTTCATCTTGATTTCCTGGGCTAAAAGATCTCTTTTCCCTGGGTTTACCTTTTTACTGTCATTGAGACCGGGGATCAGTAGTTCCTGATCAAGAACAACCACAGCAGCAACAACGGGGCCAGCAAGGGGACCCCGCCCAGCTTCATCAACACCTGCAACTAAGTCTGCCCCACCCCTCCAAAGAACCTGCTCAAAAAAATGAAGTTTTATCAGGCGCAACCACTCTTTCTCATCTAATTTTATCGTTCGCATTTTTTATCACACAGACCAACTCTGGAACTTATTTTTCCTGCTGAATTTCACTTCTCCCTAAAATTAAAAAACCCTTCTTTGAGGGTTTTCTTAACAAGGTCTTTCCAGTGTCAAAGCGCCTAATCTCCCTTCCTGAAAGAGTTCGAGCAAAAACCTAGCGGCCCGGTCCTGGTCAGGCACACCATCAGGAAGGAGAAATTTTTTCTTGAGGGCGAGTTGTTCCAGAAAAAGATCGTCCCCCGGGGTAATTCCGAAGTAATTCCCGACAACTCCAGGATAAAAACCCTCAAGGAGTTGCAAAAGTCTGTTCGCCACTTCCATAACATCGTAATTCTCCATTTTCAACACCCCAACTGCTGCCAGTTTGAAAATTACTCCTTCACTCTCCAACCGTGGTGGAAGCATTCCCGGGGTGTCAAGAAGAAAAACTTTCCCTACCCGGATCCACTGCGGGCCCTTGGTAATCCCCGGTCTGTTTCCCACAGAAGCAATCCTTCTCCCAATCAATCTGTTAATGAAGGTGGATTTGCCAACATTGGGAACCCCTACAACCGCAGCCCTGAGTTCACGAGGTTTTCTTCCCTTTTTCCTCAGCTTCTCATTTACTTCCTTGGAAAAATTCTCAAGAAGGAAGGAGAGCCTGCGGAACCCCTTTCCTTCTCGAGAATCGACTGCAAGCGCCTTTTCCCCTGCTTGTCGAAAAAAAGAGAGCCACTTTTCTGTCACTGACGGATCAGCAAGATCCGCTTTATTGAGAACGAGAAGACGACTCTTTCCTGGTGCTAGTTGCTCAATCTGAGGGCTGCGAGAGCTTAAGGGACAGCGGGCATCGACTACTTCGAAAACCAAGTCAACAACCTTGATATACTGGCAAAGCCTTTTCATTTGATCAGCCCCACCCGGTGAGGAGGCCAGTAGATCAAAAAGGCTTTCCCGATCAAGAACTTCTCGTGCAAAGGCCCCCAAACCCGGCTGTCCTCACTATTGTTTCTGTTATCACCCATCACAAACAAGTGGTCCTCAGGGACCTTCACAGGTCCAAAATCAGCCACTGCTGCTTCGGCGATGTAAGGCTCCTCCAAACGACGGCCATTAATGTAAACATATCCCTGGCGGATTTCCACAGTTTCTCCTTCAAAAGCAATCACCCTTTTAATGAAATCACGCCGGGGATCAAGGGGAAATTGGAAAACAACCACATCCCCTCGTTCCGGCGGGTGCAAACGATAAGAAAGCTTGTTCACCAGAATGCGGTCATGAGGATACAAGGTGGGTTCCATTGAAGGTGTTGGGATATAAAAAGGCTCGAACAGCCAGAGCCGGATCACCACAGTAAGGATAACCGCCAGGACAACCGACTCCAGGATTTCCCTCCAAAAAGGGAGTTTCTCCTGTGTCAAGTTCTTCCCCTACTTCCGTTCCTGAATTCGGGCGGCTTTGCCGACCCTTTCGCGGAGGTAGTAAAGTCTTGCCCGTCGTACTCTTCCCCGGCGAACAACTTCGATCTTCTCGACACGGGGAGAATGTAAGGGAAATGTCCTTTCTACTCCAACTCCATAGGAGATCCGCCTCACAGTGAAGGTTTCCCCAAGACCGGTTCCCCGTCTCCTGATAACAGTTCCTTCAAAGACCTGGGTTCTCTCCCGGCCTCCCTCGACAACCTTAACATGCACTCTTACCGTATCTCCAGGTCGGAACGGGGGAATATCTTTTTTCAAATAGTCCTGTTCAGCTACCCTGATCAGGTCCATGAAAATCAGACCTCCTTTTCCTGGTTAAGGTCAACACTGACGATAATTATAGCACACAGGATACCAACTCACAACAGCAGTTTTCTTGAGTGTCACCCCGCTGAGATATTGTCAGAGCGGAATTTTCAACATTCCTTGAAGGGTGGAGCTTGCGGCGATCTGCTTTTCAGTCACCTGCTTGAACCGTCATTGGCCGGGGCTTCAGTTTGAAAGATTTCATCGATAGCTTTTCTCTCCTGGTCACTCCATTCAAAACCCCGCAGCAGGTCAGGGCGCCGGAAAAAAGTGCGTTGAACAGCCTGCGCCCTTCGCCACCTGGCAATAGCCTGGTGGTCCCCACTGAGAAGGACCTGTGGGACTTCCCACTCTAAAAATCGGCGCGGCCTCGTGTATTGGGGATATTCCAGTAAACCCAAACTGAAGGATTCCTCTTTGAGGGATTCCTGATCCCCGACAACACCAGGGACTAAGCGGGCAACAGAGTCAGTTACAGCCATTGCCGCGATTTCGCCACCTGTCAAAACGAAGTCACCAAGAGAAATCTCTTCATCGACAAAGTGCTTTACCCGTTCATCGATACCTTCGTAGTGACCACAGATGAGAATGACCTCCTGCTCCTGTGCCAGTTCCTGGGCAATTTTTTGAGTAAAGGTTTTACCTTGGGGGGTAAGCAGGATGACCCGTGCCTTGGGGTTCTCCTTGTTAGCCATCAGACACCTGTAAACCGGTTCAGGTTTGATAACCATCCCCGCACCGCCACCAAATGGATAGTCATCAACTTTGCGGTGTTTGTCTAGAGAATAGTCCCTAATGTTGATGACCTCGATCCTCAAGAGACCCCGTTGTTGAGCGCGCTTTAAAATACTGGTCTGGAAGGGCCCCGTAAACATCTCTGGAAAAATAGTGAGAATCTTAATGATCATCGAAGAATCTCTCTCTTCAAAAAATAATCCCCTTCTTATTACTCATCGATCAGACCCGGTAATGGGTGAATTACCATTACCTGGTTTTCCAGATCAATTTTTTTCACGACATCTTTAATCGCTGGAACCAGACAATCTTTTTTTCCTTCTGGGCGCTTGACCACATAGACATCATTACTTCCAGTTGTCAGGACATCGGAAACCTTCCCAAGATAATCTCCAGTCTCTGTATAAACCGAGAGACCTACGATCTGAAAGATGTAGTAGTGTCCCTCTGGAAGTGGCCATAGCTCTTCTGAAGTCACCTGAAGCAAAGCACCCCGGATTTTCCTAACTTCCTCCGGGGCATCAATACCTTCAAGCTTCAGAATCACTCGATCCCTGTGGAGCCTTGCTCTTTGAACTTTCTTTTTCACAAGAGCACCACCTGGGAGTCGCAGAAAAACCTCCTTCATTTGGAGAAAACGCCGGGGAAAATCGGTGAACGGATGAACCTTCATCTCCCCACGACAGCCGTGAGAAGTAACCACTTCACCGATAGTGATCAATTGCTCCATCAGTTCCCCCCTCGGCTCAGGAAATGATTTCAACGATAACCTTTTTTCCAGCCTTCGCTCCTGCTGCCTTAGCAATAGTACGAATAGCTTTGGCTATTTTTCCCTGCTTTCCGATCACCTTACCCATGTCCTCACTGGCAACCTTTAGTTCAACGATAACTGACTTTTCGCCCTCAATCTGATTTACCTCAACAGCATCTGGATCATCCACAAGCGATTTCGCTAGAAACTCAATCAGTTCACGCACCTGTTACCCCTCCTGTTGGGGCCCGCTCAACCTTCTGGAGTTTCCTGACCGGAAGAGTACTTCTGCCAGACCCCTGCTTTCTTAAGAAGTGACTTCACAGTATCTGTAGGTTGTGCTCCGCGTGCCAGCCATGTAAGAGCCTTTTCCTCATCGATCTTCAGTACCAGAGGTTTGCGGGTTGGTTGATAATAACCAATTTCATCGATTACCCTGCCATCACGAGGAGAACGTGCATCAGCAACAACAACCCGATAAGCAGGATTCTTTTTTGCCCCTATTCTCTTCAACCTGATTTTGGTAGCCAATTCTTAACCTCCTCCAACTCTAAAATATTGGAAATCTAAGCTTTTTCAGTTTTCGCGCTCTTTTACCTGAAGCTAGGTCACCAAGGTGCTTCACCAGCTTCCGGGCTTGTTCGTACTGTTTCAACAGTCGGTTTACATCCTGAACCGTGGTTCCACTTCCCCGGGCAATTCTCTTTCTGCGACTCCCATTGATGATCGAGGGATTCCTCCTTTCTTCGGGAGTCATCGAATTGATGATCGCCTCGATGCGAACAAGTTCTTTTTCATCAAACTCGTTGATCAGTTTCTGAAAATTTCCGGCATTAAAACCGGGTATCAGACTGAAAAGCTGATCGAGCGGTCCCATTGAACGGACTTGGCGGATCTGTTCCAAAAAGTCTTCAAGTGTGAACTCTTGTTTCTTCAGTTTTTGTTCTAACTCACGAGCTTTTTCCTGGTCAAACGTTGCTTGAGCCTTCTCAATCAAGCTCAGGACGTCACCCATGCCGAGAATCCTGGCGGCCATGCGATCAGGATGAAAAGGTTCGAGAGCATCAAGCTTTTCCCCAACACCTACAAATTTGATCGGGCATCCGGTTACAGCTTTGACCGAAAGGGCAGCACCACCGCGGGCGTCACCATCAAGTTTTGTCAAGATTACTCCTGTGAGCCCCAATTTTTCGTGGAACGTTCTGGCTACATTGACGGCATCCTGACCGGTCATGGCGTCAACCACCAGGATAATTTCGTGTGGTTTAACCGCATCACGGATCTCGCACAATTCTTCCATTAACTGCTCGTCAATATGCAGCCTTCCTGCAGTATCGATGATCACCAGATCACAACCACTACCTCGGGCAAGCTCAACAGCCTGTCTGGAAATCTCCACTGGTGATGCTTGTTTGTCTTTGAATCCGAAAAAACGCACATTAATTTGTTTAGCCAGAACCTCAAGCTGCACTTCTGCTGCCGGTCTGTAAACATCTGCTGCCACCAACAATGGCTGCCTTCCCTGTCTCCGGTAGTAAAGGGCAAGCTTCCCCGCTGTAGTGGTCTTCCCACTTCCATGGAGGCCTACCAACATGAGCACAGTTGGCCCTTCTTGAGCGAACTCGATCTTGCTCGAGGTCCCCCCCATCAAGGAGGTAAGCTCTTCATTAACAATCTTGATAATCTGCTGTGCTGGAGTCAAGCTCTCGAGGACCTCAGCAGTAGCTGCCCGATCGCGGACACGCTGCACGAACTCTTTGACCACGGGTAAGCTGACATCAGCCTCGAGGAAAGCGAGGCGAACTTCCCGCAGTGCCTCTTTAATGTCGGCTTCTGATAATTTCCCTTTGCCCCGCAGTTTCTTAAAAGTGTTTTGCAACTTCTCAGCAAGATTTTGAAACAACAAGGATTTTCACCATCCAGTGCAGGAAGGCGAACTTCTCACCTCAACCTGCCAGCGATAAACTTCAACAGCATTTTAGCCCAGAGTTTGGCTGATGTCAAATAGAAGCTCAGCCCGGCTCCACAAGTCGCTTTGCCCGTTCCTCGACCTGCGCCCAAACTAGCTCCTCGTCAATAGTAGTAATTTTCCGGTTCTCCATAACTACCTTACCGTTGATGATTACAGTATCCACATCATGCGCCTGGGCTGCATAAACGAGTTGGGAAACCAGGTTGTGTTTGGGATACCAGTGACTTTGTTTTAAATCAATAAGGATCAGGTCGGCCTTGTACCCGGGCTTGAGCATCCCAATTTCGTCTCCTAAACCCAGGACACGGGCACCTTCCCTGGTAGCCATGAAAAGGGCAGTTGCTGCTGGGAGGGCCTGGGGGTCTCCAGTAGCCACCTTCTGGAGGAGAGCCGCTGTGCGGGTTTCTTCAAGCATATCAAGGTTGTTGTTGCTGGCAGCACCATCGGTCCCGATCCCTACGGCTACACCCGCTGCTCGAAGTTTAGTTACCGGAGCAATCCCACTGGCCAGTTTCATATTACTTTCAGGGTTGTGAGCTACTCCAACTCCATTCTCCGCCAGGCACCTAATATCCTCATCAGTAAGGTGGACACAATGGGCAGCAACGACAGGGTAGCGAAAAGCGCCGAGTTCTCTGAGGAGGGCAACTGGAGTTTTCCCATATTGCTTTTGAATTTGCCTAATTTCGCCTTCTGTTTCCGAAAGGTGAATGTGAATACCTACCTGATATTCTTCAGCCACAGCAAGCACCTTCTCCAGGTAGGTTGGTGGGCAGGTGTAAGGTGCGTGAGGTCCCAACCAGATGTTGATGCGCCCCTCTGCCTGCTTATGCCATTTTGCGATCAACTGTTTACTCTCATCAAGAGCGACCTCGCCCTGAACACCGATCCCAATCAGACCGCGGGCAAGACACGCCCGCATGCCGATCTTCTCTACTGCTTGAGCAACCTCATCCATGAAGAAGTACATGTCATTGAAGGTCGTTGTTCCCGATCTGATCATTTCGATGAGGGCAAGAGCAGTCCCCCAATAAACATCTTCACCGGAAAGCCTGGCTTCTACAGGCCAGATTTTTTTCTCCAACCAGTACATCAAAGGAAGGTCATCAGCATAGCTCCTGAAGAGAGTCATTGCTGCGTGAGTGTGGCAATTAACCAAACCCGGCAGGCAAAGGTGGTCTTTGCCATCGATCACCTTGGTTGGTTTCCAGTTAGGGGGAAGTTCACCTTGATCGCCAACCTGAAGAATGGTGTCACCTTCAATTGCCACATCACCAGAAATCACAAGTTCCTCCTGGGCTTCTTCCCCACCACTTGGCTCACTTGTCATCGGAAGGATCAGACAATCTTTAATGAGAATCCTTTCCATTTTCAGCCTTCCTTTCCATCTTTTTGACCGTAGTTCTCCAGGAAATCTCGGCGGAGTCTCCAAGCTTCCTCTTCAGTCAAAACATGAGGTTTTCCGCTGATCTTGGCCAAAAGATAAACATATGCAGCCTTTTCCACAACCTGAGAGACCAAAAAAGCCTCCTGTAGATGCGACCCTACACTGACAAGGCCGTGATTAGCAAGCAGAACTGCCCCCCGGTCACCAAGGGCAGCAACAGTAGCCTCTGCCAACTCCGGGGTTCCTGGAGGCGCGTAAGTAGCCACCCTGACAATTCCCCCAACCAGTTGGGCAAACTCTTCAAGAACTGGCGGGATTTCCTCCCTGTTGACGGCAAACACGGAAGAATGAATGCTATGGGTGTGAACAATCCCGTTCACATCAGGGCGATTCCTGTAAATAGCTGCATGCAACAGAGTTTCCGAAGAGGGGCGGAGTTTGCCTTCCACCTTCCGACCATTGAAGTCAACAAGCACCAAGTCTTCTTCTGATAAAAGGCGATAATCAATCCCACTGGGTGTAATCAAAAAACCATCAAGTGCTGCAAGACGCACACTTAGGTTGCCCCAAGTGCCCAGAACAAGCCCGCTTTCGAGCATCTGGCGGCCTATTTTGATGATTTCTCTGGCAGCCTTTTCTTTCACCTCCATCGTTTAGCCTCCTCAAAAAGGGTTCTCCAAAAAGCTCGCCAGTGATTCGAAAGGAGGTTTAATCACTCCTTTCTCGGTTATAAAACCAGAGACCAACTCGTGGGGAGTGACATCAAAAGCAGGATTAAGCACAGGGCACTGGGAATCAGTGATCGGTGTACCTTGAATCATCCTCACCTCATCAGGGTTCCGCATCTCAATAGGGATATCCTCACCTGAAGCAATCCCAAGATCAAAAGTAGAAACAGGTGCAGCCACATAAAAAGGGCGTTGATGGTGAAACGCCAAAACGGCAAGTGAGTAAGTGCCAATTTTGTTGGCAAAATCTCCATTAGCCGCAATCCGGTCAGCTCCTACGATCACCAGGTCAATCTCACCCCGCGAAAAAAGGTAACCAGCCATGTTATCAGTGATCAGAGTAAAGGGGATGCCCTTTTCTCTCAGTTCCCATACAGTAAGGCGAGCTCCCTGAAGAACAGGCCTTGTTTCCGGAACATACACATGGACCCTTTTGCCTTCCTCGTGAGCTCTCACAATTACTCCCAAAGCTGTTCCCAAGCCACCTGTTGCTAAAGCTCCAGTGTTACAGTAAGTAAGGATATTGGCCTTCTCTGGGATCAGTGTCGCGCCAAAAGAAGCAATTTTGTCGTCTCGTGCCTTCTGATCGGCAAGAATCTGTCTGGCTGCCTCTAAAAGTCCTGTCCTTACCTCATCCAAAGGCTTTTCCTTGAGCCTCTTCTGATAAACCTCAAGCATTCTCTCCAGGGCCCATACCAGATTCACTGCCGTAGGCCTGGTCTCCTTGAGGACTTTCGCTGCTTCAAAAAGAAAGTCTTCAAGAGAATCTTTACTTTCCGGGGAGTATTTAAAAGCAGCTAGAGCGATTCCGAAGGCAGCAGCAACCCCAATGGCAGGTGCACCTCGAACCCGCATTTCTCGAATCGCCTCAGCCACATCATGGTGACTGCAGCAGGCAATGTAGTCAACCTCAAGGGGTAATTTTGACTGATCGAGGAGCAGGAGATGGTCTTTTTCCCAGCAGAAGACTTCCAAGGCTACTTCCCTTCCTCCTTGAGCCATTTTCCCAGAGTTCCCAGTTCGTCTGCAGCAGATGCACAAGAACAGGAACGCTCTCTTGGCAACTGGGCAATCACCTGAAAAATTAACCGGCGCAGCATTTGATTCGAACTTCTCATCATCTCAATAACTTCCTGGTGAGAGAGAGGGTGGTCAGAAATTCCAGCAGCATAATTGGTAACCATGGCAATGGTAGCATAACAAAGGGTAGCTTCCCGGGCAAGGACGACCTCGGGGACACTGGTCATCCCCACGACATCGCCCCCAAGCAACTGGAACATGCGGATCTCTGCCGGGGTTTCAAACCGGGGTCCCTCAGTGCAGACGTAGGTACCCTTTTTGTGAACCTTGATTCCCATCACAGAAGCAACCTTAAAAATTTCCTCCCGCAAGGCAGGACAATAAGGGGAAGTCATATCAACATGGAGGACACCATCTTTGCCCCCTTCGTAAAAGGTCTGGGGTCTGCTTTTGGTAAAGTCGAGAAACTGATCAACAACAACGAGGTCACCTGGCTGAAGTTCGTGGTGCAGTGAGCCGACAGCAGCAGTAGCGATTACCCTAGTAACTCCGATCTCCCGGAGGGCCCAGATATTCGCCCTATAATTGATCAGGTGAGGAGGAATGCTATGGTCTCCTCCATGCCGGGGTAGAAAAACGACATCCTTGTCTCCGTAGCGACCAGCCTTTACTCCAACACTGCCATACGGAGTGGACACCACAACGTCCTGCTCATCTTCTAAAATACCTGGCTCGTAAAAACCCGTGCCTCCAATGATTCCGACTCGCAATTTCTCAACCAGCCTCCTCTCCAAACAAAGCAGCGACAAACTCGCTTCCATTAAAGTCTTTAAGATCCTCGGGCTGCTCCCCTATTCCCACCAGCTTAACGGGGATCCCCAATTCTTCCTTAATTGCCAGAATAATACCACCCTTAGCTGTTCCATCAAGCTTAGCAAGAGCGATCCCTGTAACTTCAACAGCCTCCTGAAACAAGCGTGCTTGCTGAAGAGCATTCTGTCCAGTTGTTGCATCCAACACCAACAGCACTTCATGAGGAGCACCAGGAATTTCTCTCGCAGTTATCCGCTTAATCTTACGGAGTTCTTCCATAAGGTTCTTTTTTGTATGAAGACGACCTGCGGTATCGATAATCACAACATCAGTGCACCGCTTCTTGGCAGCCCGGAGTGTGTCGAAGACAACCGCCGCCGGATCAGCACCCTGCTGATGTTTGACAACCTCAGCACCTGTTCTTTCGGCCCAGATCTCCAGTTGCTCAATGGCAGCAGCCCTAAAAGTGTCAGCAGCCGCAAAGAGCACCCTCTTTCCTTCCTGTTGGAAGCGAAAAGCCAACTTTCCAATAGTCGTTGTTTTACCAACACCATTTACCCCAACGACCATGATCACTGTCGGAGGAGTTTCAGCAAATCTCAAATATTCAGAAGTATCAAGCATTTCCTCCATCCTTGTTTTCAGCAAATCCTTAACCTGTTGTGGATCTCTGATCCTTTCACTTTTGACTGCAGCCCGAATTTCGTCTAACAACCGGCTTGTGGCCGCAACTCCGGCGTCTGCTTGGAGCAAAATTTCTTCTAATTCCTCAAATAAATCCTCATCGATCTTTTTTCTCATAGAAACAAGTTGGGTAACTTTTTCAACAAGACCCTGGCGTGATTTAGTGAGACTCTGCTTTAATCTGGAAAAAAGCGATCCCATTTTCTGAACCCTCTTTTTTGCTCATAATCAAGCTAATTTTACCACAAGCGGCTTAGTTGCTCAATTTTGCCGGCAAGAAAAAAACAGCACGGGTCACCCCGCGCTGTCATCCATCCAACTCGTACCATCCAAAAAAGAGATGCCTGCCATCGAAATCTAATTGTTCCGGAAACGGCAAGGCATCTTTCTCACCATTCAGAAGACCCTAAATCACCTGGGCTCAACGATGAACTTGATCGCTGTCCTCTCTTCTCCGTCAATAGTAATCTCTACGAATGCTGGCACAGTGACCAGGTCAATACCATTGGGAGCTACAAATCCGCGGGTTATTGCGATTGCCTTGACTGCTTGGTTTACTGCTCCGGCTCCCACTGCTTGAATTTCTGCACTCCCTTTTTCCCTTAAGACCGCAGTAAGCGCACCTGCAACTGACTTGGGATTCGATTGAGCAGATACTTTGAGCACTTCCACCTTTATTCCTCCTCCATACCTCCAAATATTGCAAATTTTTATAATTAATTCTGAAACTACATATTCGACAAAATGAATTAAATTCCTTCTGAAAATCCAAAATAAATTAATCACAAAGTTGCGAATTCTTCAATTTCTCCAGTGCTTCCCTGGCCGCCTGCTGCTCCGCCTCCTTTTTCGATCTCCCCTCCCCCCTTCCCAATAATCGATTTTTCCAAACTACCCCTGCAACAAACCTTTTATCATGATCGGGACCGGATTCCGACAAAATTACATAACTCAGTTTCTCTTTTCCGATGCCTTGGACAAATTCCTGCAGTAATGTCTTGTAATCAGCACCTCCACCAGAAGCACAATCCTCGATTTCTTCTTTCAGCAAACAGTGCAAAAACTGTCGTGTCTTCTCCCAACCACGATCCAGAAAAATTGCTCCTGCAAGAGCCTCGAAGGCCTCGGCAAGATTTGAAGAACGTTCTCTTCCTCCAGTTAACTCTTCTCCCTTTCCAAGACGGAGGAAATCACCTATACCGAGGCTTTGGGCAACCTTCGCCAATGTCTGCTCACAAACGACTGCTGCCCTGATCTTAGTAAGTCTCCCCTCGGGATACTGCGGATAGTGGTGATAAAGATAATCAGCGACAGCTAATCCAAGAACAGCATCCCCGAGGAATTCGAGTCTTTGATTGTCACCCTTACCTCCAAAATGCTCGTAAGCATAAGACGGATGGGTAAAAGCACACTCCAGAAGCTCGAGGTTACCAAAACGGATACCTAGTCTTTCCTGAAATCTTTCAAGCTTCTCCCGATAGTTTTCCGTTTTCATCATAGCCTAAGCCTAACCCTGAAATTTCCGGAGGACAACTACTGCATTATGTCCCCCAAAACCAAAGGAATTAGAAATCGCCACCTCAACAGTCCATTCTCGCGCTTCATTAGGTACGTAATCAAGGTCACACTCTGGGTCCGGCACTTCGTAGTTAATCGTTGGGGGAACCTGATCAAACTTGACCGACAAGGCAGTAGCAACCAATTCTAACGCCCCGGCAGCACCCATACAATGCCCAATCATCGACTTGATCGAGCTTACAGGAATTTTGTAAGCACGCTCTCCAAAAACCTTTTTGATGGCGATCGTTTCCACTTTGTCATTCAGCACAGTTGACGTGCCGTGAGCATTGATGTAATCCACATCCTCAGGAGAGATCCCCGCATCTTTAAGAGCAAGCTCCATTGCCTGTGCCGCACCTCGTCCTTCAGGATCAGGTGCTGTAATGTGGTAGCCATCAGCAGTTGTCCCATAACCAGCAACTTCACAGTAGATCCTTGCATTCCGTTTAAGGGCATGATGAAGACTCTCAAGAATCAGAACCCCTGCACCTTCTCCAATTACCAAACCATCTCTTTCTTTATCAAAGGGCCGTGAAGCCTTGGCAGGCTCTTCATTTCGGGTCGACACTGCCTTCATTGCCGAAAAACCGGCAAAAGCGATAGGGGTGATCGGGGCCTCGGTTCCTCCAGTGATCACCACATCGGCTTCCCCTCGCTGGATCATCCTAAATGCTTCCCCTACTGCGTTTGTCCCTGAAGCACAGGCGGTAACGATAGTGAAGTTGGGCCCCTTCGGTCCCAGAGAGATAGCGATCTGGCCTGCAGCCATGTTGCTGATCATCATCGGAACGAAGAAAGGGCTGATCCGGGAAGGTCCCTTTTCTAAAAGGACTCTGACTTGCTGTTCAAGGGTTTCGATTCCCCCAATTCCCGAACCGATCACAACACCCACTCGATCCAGGTCAATGGCTCTGAGATCGAGTCCAGCATCGGCGACAGCCATTTTGGTAGCGGCGACTCCGAACTGGGCAAAGCGGTCCATTCTTCTTACTTCTTTTTTCTCCATAAATTCTTCGGGACGAAAATCCGCCACTTCACCAGCAATTCTACTGGCGAAACCAGTTGAATCAAATCGGGTAACAGTCCTGATACCAGATCTGCCTTCAAGAAGGGAACTCCAAAAAGATTCCTTTCCAATACCGATCGGGGAAACAACTCCTAAACCCGTAATGACTACCTTTTCCCTCGAGTCTTTGGCCATAAATCAAACCCTTTCCCACAATTTATCTGGCAAACCTAGAAAGTCCCGCAGGTTACCCACGGGACCTCTAATTGTTACTGGTTTTCCTTGATATACTCCACAGCCGCCCCTACAGTGAGGATCTTCTCAGCATCCTCATCAGGGATTTCAATATCAAATTCCTCCTCAATCGCCATAATTAATTCCACAATATCCAGAGAATCAGCATTCAACTCCTCAAAAGAGGTCTCAGGAGTAACCTCGTCTTCATCTACTCCTAATTGCTCAGCGATGATCGCTTTCACTTTCTCAAAAATTGCCTGCTCACTGAGCTGGGACACCTGCCCTTCACCTCCCTCCTAGTTTCCATATTTTCTATATGATCATTCCTCCATCAACATGAATGACCTGGCCTGTAACGTAATCAGCAGCAGAAGAAGCTAGAAAAACTACAACTCCTGCCACATCTTCGGGTTTTCCCGGCCTTCCCAGTGGAATCCGCTGTAAAAACGTCTCCTTCGCCTCCTGAGAGAGCTTGGCAGTCATCTCTGTTTCGATGAAACCAGGAGCAACGGCATTCACAGTAATCCCCCGCCCTCCAACCTCGCGGGCGAGACACTTGGTAAACCCTACTACTCCTGCCTTTGCTGCCCCGTAATTACACTGACCAGGGTTACCGATGAGACCAACAACAGAAGCAATATTAATGATCCGACCCCAACGCTTCTTGAGCATCATCCTCAAAACTGCTCTCGTGCAGTTGAACACACCTGTGAGATTGGTGGCAATAACCTGATCCCAGTCTTCGTCCTTCATCCGGAGGAGCAAGCTGTCACGGGTAATCCCGGCATTATTCACCAGGATATCTATATCTCCTAAGCGCTCACTCAGAAGATCCACCATCTCCCTGACCGCAGACCTGTCGCCAACATCAGCAGCAACAGCAAAAGCTCTACCACCATTCCCCTCAATTTCCTCGACAACCTTCTTCGCTCTCTCCTCCTCACCAGGGTAAAAATTAACTCCCACCTTTGCCCCTTCCCTCGCAAGGGCAAGGGCAATCGCTCGGCCAATCCCCTGAGATCCCCCTGTTACAAGGGCAACCCTGTTTTCTAAAATCATTTTAAACACTCCTTCCTGATAGTGCAAGCACCTTTTCTAAAGAACGAAGGTCACCAGTCTGGAAGACCTGAACACCAGAAAGAATTCTCTTGATCAATCCAGAGAGAACTTTTCCAGGTCCCACCTCAATAAAGGTTTGACAGCCATCCTGAAAAAGCCTTCTAACTGCTCCTTCCCAGAGAACGGGGGCCGTCAACTGCTCGATCAGGAGTCTTTTAATTTCGTCAGGAGCAAACACATAGCCACCAGTTACATTAGAGACAAAAGCAACCTGAGGAGGAGAAAATCTGAACTCCTTAAGGAGAAGAGCAAGTTGCTCGCTTGCTTCTTTCATCAAAGGTGAGTGAAAAGGCCCACTGACCTGGAGGGGGATAACCCGCTTCGCCCCCTTTTTTCGAGCGAGAACGGTGACTATTTCCAGTGCCTTTCTCTCACCTGAAACAACTACCTGCTCCGGAGAATTAAAATTCGCCGGGGTGACCACCCCTTGGGTCGAAGCCTGATCGCAAATTTCTTTCACTTTTTCGGGTTCAAGCCCGAGAATCGCCAACATTCCCCCTTCCCCCTGGGGATAAGCCGCTTCCATCAACTCTGCCCGTTTCTGAACGATCCGCAACCCCTCAGAAAAATCGAGGACACCTGCAGCCACAACTGCACTATACTCCCCCAGACTGTGGCCAGCTACGGCATCAAACTTAACCCCTTTCGCTTTCAGTACCTCAAAAACGGCAATAGATGTGGTAAAAACCGCGGGCTGGGTAAACCTGGTCTGGTTAAGCTTTTCAGGTGGGCCCTGAAAACAGAGTTCTGTCAGGGAAAAGCCCAGGATTTCATCAGCCTTTCTAAAAACAGCAGCCGCCTCCTCGAACCTGTCGAAAAACTCTGCCCCCATTCCTACATACTGAGAGCCCTGACCAGGGAAAACGAAAGCCACCTTACTCACACAGCAAACCCCCAAGATTTTTGATGATATCTTCGGCCTCCCTGAGGATGCTTTGAATGATTTCCCGCGCCGGCTCGACCTTCTTCACCAAAGCCGAACTCTGACCCGCCATCAGAGAACCGTATTCTGTATCTCCTTCGATAGCAGCAGCCCGCAACTTATTAGCTCCCAACCGATCCAGTTCCTCAGGAGAAGCCCCTTGTTTCATCAATTCCTCGTATTTTTTGGTGAGCTTATTCTTGAGGACACGCACATAATGGCCTGGGTATCCTGTCACTACTGTATCCCGGTCCCTGGCCTTAATAATGGCCTCCTTATAATTCTGGTGAACAGTACACTCGGCAGCACAAATGAAGCGTGTCCCAATCTGAACACCACAAGCTCCCAAGGCAAGGGCAGCAACCAAGCCACGGCCATCAGCAATTCCGCCAGCAGCGATCACCGGGATTTTGACAGCGTCCACAATTTGCGGAACAAGAGCCATCGTGGTGATTTCACCGATATGACCCCCGCACTCCATGCCCTCAGCAATCAAGGCATCCACCCCAGCCCGTTCGAGGCGCTTTGCGAGGGCAACAGAAGCGACCACAGGAATCACTTTAATCCCTGCTTCTTTGAGCTTGGGAAGATGCTTTCCAGGGTTCCCGGCACCAGTTGTAATCACTGGAACCTTTTCCTCAACGACGAGATCGATCAAAGCCTCAACATGAGGTGACATGTAATAAATATTCACCCCAAAAGGCCGCTTCGTGAGTGACCTCACTTTTCTAATTTCCTCACGAACTTTTTCTGGTTCCGCATTACCAGCACCGATAATCCCTAAACCACCTGCCTCGGACACCGCGGCAGCCAGTTCCCCAGTGGCGACCCAGGCCATTCCCCCTTGCAAAATTGGATATTCAATTCCCAACAAGTCACACAAAACGGTCCTAATCAAAAGTAACCCCCCTTAATCAAAACTACCAGCGAATCGTGCAAGCAGCCCAAGTAAACCCTGCACCAAAAGCAGTCAGGACAACTTTAGAACCTTCTCTAATGTATCCTTCTTCAACAGCCTCGCTTAAAGCCAACGGAACAGACGCTGCAGATGTGTTGCCGTACTTCTCCAGGTTGACGAAGACTTTCTCAGATAACACCCCAATTCTCTTGCGGACACTTTCAATGATCCGGTAATTAGCCTGATGAGGGATCAGAAGGTCGAGTTCATCAACACGAAGCCCAGCACAAGTCAAACTTTCCAAAGCTGCTTCTGCCATTGCTTTGACCGCAAACCTAAAAACCTCATTCCCCTTCATTTTAATCGTGTGCAGCTTAGCAGCCACGGTTTCGTGAGAAGGAGGAAGCAAAGAACCACCAGCAGGCATTTTCAAGTAATCGCAACCACTACCATCAGCCCCCAGGACAAACGAAAGAAAACCTTGGCCACACGGAGCCGGTTCGAGAACTGCAGCCGCAGCAGCATCTCCAAACAAGACACAGGTCGAGCGGTCTTCCCAATCAACAAACTTGCTCAATGTATCAACTCCAACAACCAGGACATATTCGAACATTCCGGTGGCTACAAACTGGGAACCTACAGCACTGGCATAAATAAAACCAGAACAGGCAGCTTCAAGGTCGAAGGCAGCGGCCTTTTGGGCACCCAAACCTGCCTGAACCAGACAGGCAGTAGATGGAAAAAGCATGTCTGGAGTGGTGGTGGCCACAATGATCAGGTCAAGGTGTTCTGGCTTGATGCCTGCCTTTTGGAGAGCTTCTCTGGCCGCTCTCAGTGCCAGGGTTGATGATGACTCATCAATCGCAGTGATCCTTCTCTCTTTGATCCCGGTTCTGGTGGTTATCCACTGATCACTGGTATTGACCATATTTTCCAGGTCTTTATTTGTGAGAACTTTTTGAGGAAGGCTCTTACCTAAACCGGAAACACGTACCCCACGGAGTTTCTCGAGGATCACTTTGCCATCACCTGCAACTTCTTCATAACAACCTCCAGAAAACCATTTTCCACAGCATCCCTGGCATAACGGAGAGCATTATAAATCGACTTCGCCCGCGAACTCCCGTGGCAGATGATACTAATGCCCTGAACACCCAAAAGAGGTGCTCCCCCATACTCTGTGTGGTCGAGCTTCCGAAAGATTTCTCTGAACCCTGGTTTTACCAAGGCCCCACCCAACTTTCTCAAAGGATTTTTCACGATTTCCTCTCTTAGCAGGGAGAAAAGAGTAGTCACAATACCCTCAGTAAGCTTCAGGACTACATTACCAACGAAACCATCGCAAACAATCACATCAGCCTCGGCAGTAAAAAAATCGCGACCCTCCAGGTTACCCCAGAAGTTGATGTTATCGTCCTTTTCCAGAGCCTTAAAGGCAGCGACAACAGCTTCGTTTCCCTTGGTCGGTTCGGTGCCAATGTTGAGCAAAGCAACGCGGGGATCAGGAATCCCCAGTACCTGAGAGGCATAAGCACTGCCAAGATAAGCAAACTGCACCAGGTTGGAGGCACTACAATCAACATTAGCACCAGAATCAATCAACACCTTGCCACCACTTGGAGTAGGAAAAACTGTAGCAATCCCTGGTCTTTCAATTCCTGGAAGGCGTCCCAGCTCAAACAAAGCCGCAGCCATCTGGGCTCCAGTATTCCCTGCAGAAACAATTGCTGCGGCTCTGCCTTCTTTCACCAATCGTGTGGCCACAACAAGGGAGGAGTTCTTTTTCTTCCGCACAGCTTTTGCCGGGTGCTCATCCATCTCAATTACCTCGGGGGCATCGAGGATCTCTATATATTCGGAAGGGTAGTCGTATTTTCCCAACTCCGATCTGACAACGTTTTCCTTCCCCACCAAGACAACTTTGATCTTTTCTTCAACTGCTGCTGTAACCGCCCCCTTGATAATTTCTTGAGGGGCATAATCACCTCCCATAGCATCGACAGCAATTCTCACAGTTCGCTCAACTCCTTTGCCACGATGATGAACTGTCCTCGAAACACCTCATCACTTCCTACCCTTGACCTCACTGCCACCAGGTAACTGTTTCCCTTCCTAGTTACCACCTCGGCAAAGGCAGTAACTCTGTGCCCAAGGTACACCGGCTGCAAAAAACGCACTCGCGCGCTGCCTGTTAAAGCTACCTCTGAGCTCACAAGAGCAACAGCAAGAGAATTGGCCTGGGCAAAGAGGTAGTGACCACGCAAGATCTTGGTTTTGGCAAAAACCATTCCCTGGTCGACTTCCAGAATGGAGATTCCCCTTTTTCCGATCTCAATCTCCACAAGCTCACCGATGAGCTCACCTGCACCAAGTGAACGGATTCTGCTGTAGTACTTTTCAGCAACCTCTTTGGTGCGGACGCGCAATTCTGGAATTCCCATTTCCAGGCGGTCGAGCCTAATCGTAGGCACACTCACCCCCAGCATTTCCGCGAGTTCCTCATCGGTTAAAAACGGATTCTCCTGGAGGTAAGCCGCCAGCTGCTGTTGCCTTTCCACCTTTGCCTTAGTCCTTTTTCCCGCCATTGTATTTAACACCTGCTACTATTAACAGCTTATAAATACTTTTGACACCAGTATATAATACAAAAACAAAAAAGACAAGACGGTTTTCCAAAGAAAACCTCTTGCCTTCTAGCTTTTGAGCAGTTCCATCAGGGCATTTTTACCTATTCAGCCTCACTAATCACTTCCCGGTCACGGTAATAACCACACTCTGGACAGACTCGGTGCGGCATCTTTGGTGAGTGGCAACGTGGACAGGAATTAATCGTTGGTGCCGCTATCTTCATCCACACTGACCTTCTCTTGTTCTTTCGCGCCTTTGAAACCCTTCGCTTTGGAACTCCCATTTTCTAACCTCCTCCAAGTTATTCATCTGAGTCATTGAGTAGTTTTTGGAGTACGGCCCACCTGGGGTCGGGAATCTGCCGCGAACATCCACAATCAGCAACATTAAGGTCTTGTCCACACACAGGGCAGAGACCGCGGCAATCCGGTTGACAAACCGGTTTCATAGGGAGGGAAAGTATCAACTCTTCCCTGATCATCTCACCTAAATCAATCTCGTCTCCTTGGTAAACCCTCGGCTCATGCCCTTCCTGTTCATCCTGGGAAACATTATCTTTGGTGCGCCGATAGGTTTCTTCAAATGGAAGATCGACCGTCAAAGTAAACTGTCGCAAGCACAAACTGCACTGCAAATCAACCTTCGCACTAATTTTCCCTTGGACAAGAACAGACTTCCCCGTATTCAGGGCATGCCCAGACACCACAATGTGGTGAAAAGAAATCGGTATGCCTTGCTGATCGAGGAGGAAATCGGGCTCAGAACCGGCAAAATCCTCACTTCGCCCCTTGGCTTTCCTGATTTCGCTAACATCGATCTTCATCAGCACCACTCCCACGACTACCCCAATTATAGCGATGGTCTCCAGCACTGTCAATCAATCTAGTCTTGTGATAAAGAGAAAAAACAAAAAGGCCGGAACTAGACTGGAGTATGCTCGATCTAATTCCGGCCTTCAAGTTATAATAATCGAGAAACTATATCAGCTCAACTTCCTCATCTGGACACCCCAGATTTTTTTCTTCTTGTTTCTCGAGGCCCCAAACGAACGAATCGTTCCTACCGCCTCGACCTGATCACCGGGTTTGATATCCTCGCGCGGGGCTGCGAACATCACCACCCCTACCTCATCACTCCCATCGTTTATCAGAAAATGCGGGCGGTTCAACCATTTAAATGATGTTTTTTCCACAGTACCCCGGATGCGCACCGTGGTTCCTGTTCCTAGCTTCGATAAGTCCTTAATTTTATAAAGCTTAACACCACGAGTATCGATCCCGGCAACAAAGCGCCTGCTCATTTCGGTCAAAAGTAGCGGCAACGCTGCCAGGAGAAGCAGCATTGGGAGAGCAGTAATCAGGTACTGGGTACTTGGATGGACAGCATATCCGAAAAGAACTAGGACAGTAAATATGGCAACGGTGATGTACGCAGGAACGGACATCCGCATCGAGGTTTCAACCCTTTCTCCAAGTTAAGACTTGGAAACACTCGCACCCTTCGACTGGCTCGGAGCAGCCTCCTGGGGCAACTCGTTGCGGAAAGCGAAGTAGTAGACAAATCCGATGAAGACCATTCCACCGATGATGTTACCTATCGTAGCTGGGATAATGTTCCAGAGCCAGACATCTCCCCAGGTCAATCCTCCAAACTGGTGCAACAGCGGGTTCCAGAAGTTACCGTCAACCATTTTGTCAACGAGACCCGGGAAGTACTTGGTCAACCAGTACCCGGTTGGGAGGAAGTACATATTAGCAACACAGTGCTCAAATCCGCTGGAAACGAACGCCATAATCGGGAACCAGATTCCGAAGAATTTACCAATGACATCCTGGGCAGTAATGGCCAGCATGATAGCAACATTAACCAGGAAGTTACACCCGATACCTGCTATCACTACCGACCACCAGCCAGAAGCACCTGCTGCCTTATACTTCAGCGTTTTCGCTACAGCAATGGACACCGCTGTAAGTCCGAAGGCATTGGGCTCCGCAGCACTCAAATGGCCTTGGGTAAAGGGACCCAGAATCATCAACCAAGCATAAGCCAAAGAACCGATCAGGTTACCGATGTAGACCCAGACCCAGTTTCGAAGAACTTGGCCCCACGTGCACTTACCCTGAAGGGCAGCCATCGGCACAAGCATCGCGTCTCCTGTGAACAACTCCATACCAGTAAGGACGATCGCAATTAATCCTACCGGGAAGACGGCACCGGCGATCAGTTTGCCAATACCTGCTCCTAGATACGAAGATACTTGAGTGCTACAAACTGTACAAAGAGCAGCACCAACAGCGATATAAGCCCCAGCCATAAATCCTCTTAACAATAACTGCTCCACAGGAAGATTGGCCTTGTACTTTCCTGTGTTCCCTGCTAACAGGGTCATCTGTTGAGGAGTGTTAAAACCCACTCTACCATTACCCCCTTCACAAACTACAGGATACAGGATTCAAAACAACATTGGGAAAAATAAAGACTGGCGCCTCCTCTCCCGGTCACCACAAAACAGAACGAATCGTTCACGGTGACCCGAACCCTACAATCCCTTATGCAACTACCACCCCCCTTATACCAAATACACGCCAGGAACGCCACCTTCCCAAAAGGGCTGTAAGCCAACAACTCACAAAAAAGAGGACAAAAGTGTGGTTCCTAGCGTGATTTACCTACCGACTCTAGAATACTATTGTTTCGACACAGATAAAAAAATTCCTTCCTCATAAAGAAATTTCCAGAAGAGAAAAAACCTCCACAAAAGCTAAAGCAACTCGTTCTTCAATTTCTCGAACTTGAAGTTATCAGCAAGTCTAGGATTTTACCTTGTTTTTGAGATCGTGACTCCTATTTCAATTCTATGTGTACTTGAATTCTCGATATACCCTTGCTTGCTGATCCCTCGAAAGTTCGGACATTCTCCTGAAAAGCTCACCCACAGGTTATTCCTCTCCCTCTCCTCCAAAGAACACGATCCTGTTCTTGCCCAATTTTTTGGCGCGATACATCGCTTGATCTGCCTGACGAAGGAGTTCCTCAGGGTCAGGGGTACCTCGTCCGGTGTATCCGGCAACACCTATACTTACGGTAAGACCCTCTAATCCCGGAAGCGCTTTTTCCGCTGCGATTTGAGCCCGAATTCGCTCGAGAGGAACCCTCGCTTTAGCAAAATCCGTTGCTGGAAGAACAATCACAAACTCTTCACCTCCAAGCCGCGCCACCACATCATCACTTCGCAGGGTTCTGGTGATCAAACGAGCCACGAAACAAAGGACATCGTCACCAGCCTGGTGACCATAGATGTCGTTGATTTGCTTGAAATCATCAAGATCCAATAAGGCGACGACCAGTGGTTCTCCTCTTTCCCGGGCTGTTTCTAACATCTGGGTAAGCAGGCGCTGGAGTCCCAGCCTGTTGTAGAGCCCAGTGAGGTTGTCGCGTTCGACTCTTTCCCTAAGTTGGAGTAGAACAGAATCAACAACTATCAGGAATTGCGCCAAAAATTCAGTAGCCCGCTCTATATATATCCACTGCACGCTGTCGTTGTCCCGCCTGATTCCCATGACCTCGCGCAGAGCACGTGTGTGCACATCAAGAATGTTCGCAGCCTGGGCTTCGCTTTCTTCCAAGTAATGTGGTAGGTGTTGGTATGCCTCTAAAAGCACACTTTCAGGGGCGCCTTCGTAAATATAGCGTTCAAGGTAATTCCTGTACGCAGTATAAAAATCACCACTCAACTAGCTAAACGCACCTCCTTGCTACCAGCACACTGGCGTCATCTTCAGCTATCCCGTACTTCCCCAGCACATGGCAGGCAGTGGTCGCCAAGGACGATTCCCAGAAGTGTCTCAAGACTGTAGGAGAAAAGCCGGATCTGATCCCGTCACTGCAAACCAAAAGATACGCAGTTCCCGTTACTTCTCTGTGGCGGATAATGGGTTTGACCATCTTTTTCCCTACGATCCCTGGTTGCCTCACTAAACCCTCAACCGCAAACGGTGTCACCAACCACCCTCTGATGTTCCCGATCAGGATGTATTCGATTGCTACCTCCTTCAGCGAAGCTAGGAAAAGAGCACACCCCCGCGTCCGGGAAGCCGCAGTTTCCAACAGTAAATAGACTTGTGATAACCCCCCGGAAGCATGTTGAAGCGCCTCAGAGATAATTACTGCATCCTGGTATGCTCTCTCTCCATGTCCGAGCACATCTGCCAAGACTACAAGGACATCTCCATCCTTCTCCTTGACATAACAGAAGTCACCACCCGCTTTCTCCAGGCAGCGAGGGCGTATACATGTAAACACTTCCCACTTGTTGTTTTTTTCTTCTTGCCCAAAAGTTCTTGAGGAATCATTTTCAGGTGTCAAAATTTGCGCCTCCTCTTCTCAACTACTACTGTAGTCCCAACCCCAACCTTAGAGGCAATTTCAAAAGAATCCATGAGGCGCTTTACCCCTGACAAACCTATACCCAAGCTGCGCTCATGGGTGGTGTAACCCCTTCTCAGAGCAAGGTCAAGGTCTTCGATTCCTGGACCACGATCAACGGCTACCACCTGAACAGTGGGATTGTTCGTCTCTTGGTACTGCTTACGGATCATGATCACCCCAGTTTGAGCGTAACGATAAATGTTGCGAGCAAGCTCAGAAACTGCAGTAGCTATCTTAGTCACATCAGCAAGAGAAAAACCTGCCTCCTGGGCAAGCTGTTTGGCCATCTGCCTCGCTATGGCAATATCGTCCTCCCTGCTAATGCGTACAACCACATCAAAATCTTCTTCTTGGATGTCCATGAGCCCCCTCTTATCCCTTTCTCCTTCCAAAACCCCTACTCCTCTCCTGAAGAAACTACACCAGTGCCAAAGCGTGCTCAAGATCGCGAGCAACCATAAGATTTCGCAGTTCTATCCCCATCTGGGCCAAAGTGAGGGCCACGGCAGGTTGAATGCCACAAATCACCGCCTGACACCCCATTAGTCGGGCCATCGCCGCGGTCTCTGAAAGAGTGTAAGAAATATAGCTGTCAATCACATCCACCATGCGAACATCGAGAATGATCGCCCGAACCCGCTTTTCCTGAATTTCCGCCAACAGTTGTGCTTGAAGCTGTTCAACTGTTCTGTCATCGAGGTCTATCTGGATCGGTACCAGCAGGCAATCACCGATCTTAATTGTGGGAACCACCCTTTCTTCAAACCTCATCACTTTCTTCTCCTTCACCTAGAAACCCCCCACCCCACACGCGCGCAATCTTCTGCTGCTGTCTCTTCTCTTCCTCAAGCATGGCGATAGCCCGCCGCAGCGCATCTTCGAGGTCACGAGCAATCACCACCATCTGGAAGTCTATCCCCAGCTTCACAAGGGTGTGAGCGACTTCTGGCTTGAGACCGGTAAGAATAACATCAGCTCCCAACAGCTTTACAGCACTGAACATTTCAATAAGAAAGCCACCGGCCGCTGTGTCGATCATGGGAACCCCACTGACGTCAACAATGACCACCTTCGCCCGGGTGCTGCTGGCGCGCTCCAGAAGTCGTTCTACCATACCCTGAGCGCGGTCACTATCCAAACCGCCAACAAGCGGAACCAGAAGGACATCTGTCCAGATGCGAATCACCGGAGTTGCCAATTCGGAGAGCATCTGCTGAAACTCCTGAAGAGCTTGCTCCTTCTCCTGACGCAATTCACCACAAAGCTCCAGCACTAGAGGCAAAATATCGACAGTTGGGAATTCCTTTAACTTCTTGCTAACGAGTTGTAGTTTTGTTCCAAACGAACCTTCCCCCAACTCCTTAAGTAACTCAAGCAACGGTTCTCGCAGTCTTTCTCGGAGTTCACTTGCCTCGGCACCTGAAGTGGCTTCCTGCAAAAGCTTTTGCCAAAGTTTCCTCTCATAGTCACTGGTGCCTAACTCCTCAACAAGTATTCCCAACTGGCTCTTTTCCATCGATACATCCTCCTTCTCTATGTGTCTTGAATTATCTGCCTTCACCGGAAGGCACCAACCTGCAGCACAACACACAAGAAAATTTGGAAGACTCCTAGATAAAACTTTTTTACTCAAAGTTCTCCATGAAGGCACACTTTCCTGCAAAACTTATAATAACCGCCTTAGTTCACTTTCACAAGACCGCCCATCACACTCACCAGCTTACTTGCCATGCCATTCTTGGCTAACACTGCTCCCTTCTCGCTGTCATCTGTTTCGCACCAGATTCTAACCCTTATAACCAACGCCCATGCCGAGCGCACAAAAAAAGCACCGCAAAACCCTTGCGGTACCTCGATTTTTCTGGTGAGCCACTGTTATTTCTTTACCGCAGGCCATAAAATGCATTTGGCCGAATAAAAATGACTGTCGAAGCCGAAGACATCTTTTATTCCCATGTTTTCTATTACCAAAAAACTGAATGCATCAGTATAAGACAAATCCTGATCCTGGTATTTTTCAAGAATCCCGGGTATTTTTTCACACATAAACTGGTCAGGATATACTATCTCAATGAAATCTGTTTTTAATGCATCACCAATAACATTCAAGAACAGTTTTGCAACCTTAAAATCTTTCTTGTATCGAAGCCATGTATAGGTCTCAGAAACTATAAATATGGTAGTAATCAGCACTATTTTTTCATCAAGTGAACAATAAAAGTCAACGGCTGGCCCGTGTAAATCGTCCTTTTTATCCATCAAGGCAATAAAAGCACTCGTATCAATGAACAGCTTAGAGAGGTGTACGCCTCCCATAGAGGTCCTCCTTGTATTTTTTCGAACTATCCGAGGAAATTTCAACTATTCCAATCAACTTTGCTAAAGGATCATCAGCTCCCCCGCGGCGTCTTTCCTCTCTTCCTTTGAGAATACCCAACCGACGGAAAAGTTCTTCTCGCTCATCTGGCTTTAAATTTCTTATTTCATTTTCTAAACGCTCAATCGACATAAGGCTCACCTTCCTACCTGTAATTATATCCCAATATCCTAAAGAAATATATAGCCATTTGTTGATCATCAAGGTTCTGTTGCCAAAGACCATAAAATTCAAATGCCATTATGTACAGCAAAGGCCAGCAGTGGCTGGATCTGTACCTTATTTGTCCCCCGCAGGGTTGCTCTAGCCAATCCTAGCGGCCCTTTCAGTTTCAGTTCAGCGAAGGTTGTTTCAACCTGATGAGAACGCTTCCTCAAGCTCTGTTTTACCGCCACTCCGCATGTCATTAACTGGTTATTAAGAATTAATAAGAAAAACTAAAATTTTTTCAAACAGAAGGAGGAATTTCAGAACAAATCGCGAATTACCTCTAGATACCATTATTGGAGGTAAAAAGGGTGAAAAATAGCAATAAAACCTTTGAAATGCCCTATATCACAACAGTAAACCCAGGGGCTGTCCCGGTGATCACCATGCTCTGCCGCACAGCAAAGATCGGAGAGATAGTTAACCAGATGGTCGAATGGGATGAGGACAGATCCAAAATCTCACCTGGACTGCTCATCGAAAGCCTGATTGTCTGTATC
>LGFL01000064.1 GCA_001508855.1 Thermoanaerobacterales bacterium 50_218 | reverse complement strand
CATGGAAACCCCGCAGACCTAATTATACTACCCCTACCCTGACAAATTCACTGACGAGTTTTCCCTGACATTTTCATTGACGCTTGACAGAAAAACATTGGCTAATGTGATCCGTCTGTGATATTGTCAGGGGTAAAATTCAGGGTGAAATCCATCTGAGAAAATGAAAGTCAAGAGCAGGGAGAGGATTACTTTGTAGTGGCGCACTTAATTTTCGAAAAAATTTGCCGGGGAAACCCTTCCCCGGCAGAAAAATTTCTAAGCTTTTACCCACAATCAGGCGTTTCCGTCAAACCATTAAATCATTCACATAGGAACTACTTCAACTCGACTTCAGCACCGGCTTCTTCCAGCTTTTTCTTAATGGTTTCTGCTTCTTCTTTACTGACTTTTTCTTTCACCGGCTTCGGCGCGCTGTCAACGAGCTCCTTGGCGTCTTTCAGGCCAAGGCCAGTAATCTCGCGGACAACTTTGATGACATTGATCTTCTTGTCTCCCGGAGCCTTCAAGATCACGTCAAATTCTGTTTTCTCCTCGGCTGCAGGAGCCTCTTCTGCTGCCGCCGGTGCCGGTCCTGCAGCAACAGCCACGGGTGCTGCTGCAGATACACCAAACTCCTCTTCCAGAGCCTTCACCAGTTCAGCCAACTCAAGGACAGTCATGTTCTTTACAGCCTCAATAATCTCCGCTACCTTACTCATTCTCCAAACTCCTCCTTAAATAATTTTACAGTTTTTGTTATCCTGCTGCCTTCTGTTCCTCAATGGCACGCAGAACATAAACCAACTTCTGCAGAGGACCCTTGAGGACAAACTGGAGGCCAGCGATTGGCGCCTGGAGTCCTCCAAGTACCCGCGAAATAAGGACATCTCTGCTGGGCAGATCTGCAAGCGACTTCACTTCTGCGGCTTTGACTACCTTGCCCTCAATAAGTCCGCCCTTTATCTCCAGCTTCTGGTTTTCCTTGATAAATTCAACAAGTAGCTTCGCTGGAACGACAGGATCGTCAAAGCCAAAAGCGATTGCCGTCGGGCCAATAAGGAATTCATCGATTCCTTCAATCCCACTTCTGCTGGCGGCAATACGCGTCAGGGTGTTTTTAACAACCCGAAACTCTGCGCCTGCCTCCTTGAACTTCCTCCGGAGCTGTGTTGCCTCGGCAACATTCAACCCGCGGTAGTCAGCAAAAATGGCCGCTTTTGCCGATTTCAACCTTTCTTCAATTTCAGCAACGACTTTCTTCTTCTCCTCAAGCCTAGGCACTCCTGCCCCTCCTTTTGCCAGAAAAATCAAGCCCTCCGCAGACAGCAGAGGGCATACCGTTCCTACCTTGACACGTACCACACATCTTCTTTTCCCTCTGACCTCGGTAGGCGGCTTGCGCCTTTAAGCTTAACAGCACCTACTGTCTACGGTCATGCTCAAGAATAACAAAAATAGACGGCTAAGTCAAGCTCAGGCAACAACCTTTTGAGGGTTAATCTTGATTCCGGGACCCATTGTCGAAGACACAGTTACACTCTTCAAATACTGACCACGAGTAGCTGCCGGCCGAGCTTTGATGATCGCCTCCATCAAGGTGGTGAAATTCTCCAACAAGTGTTCGAGGGGAAAAGACACCTTCCCGATAGGAGCGTGGACGATTCCGGTCTTATCAGCACGGTACTCAATTTTTCCTGATTTAATTTCCTTCACTGCCCTGGCAATATCAAAAGTCACAGTCCCTGTTTTCGGGTTCGGCATCAGACCGCGGGGACCAAGAATCCTTCCCAGTCTCCCGACCATGCTCATCATGTCCGGGGTCGCCACGGCTACCTCAAAATCGAGCCAACCGCCCTGGATCTTCTCGATCAACTCTTCCGCACCAACATAGTCGGCACCCGCTTCCTCGGCTTCACGGGCCTTATCTCCCTTGGCAAAAACAAGCACTTTGCGCGTTTTCCCGGTGCCATGAGGAAGCACAACAGCTCCTCGCACCTGTTGATCTGCGTGCCTGGGGTCAATCCCCAACCTGACGGCCACTTCCACAGTTTCGTTGAAGTTCGCCGGCGCGATCTCCTTGACCAGGCGCAGGGCTTCCCTCGGCTCGTAAAGGGTGGTGCGGTCGATTTTCTCGAGTGCATTCAGGTACTTCTTCCCTCTTTTAGGCATCTCCAACAACCTCCTTTGTGGTGCTTACGGAACAATCCTCCCACAAACTTCTAGTCAACTACCTCAATCCCCATGCTTCGCGCCGTGCCTTCGATCATTCTCATCGCTGCTTCGATATCAGTGGTATTCAAATCCCGCATCTTGATCTCAGCGATTTCCCGGATCTTGGAGCGCGGCACCTTGCCGACCTTCTTCCTGTTGGGTTCACCTGAGCCAGACTCAATCCCTGCGGCTTTCTTCAGAAGAATCGAAGCAGGAGGAGTCTTGCAGACAAAACTGAAAGAACGATCCTGATAGATCGTTACCTCAACAGGGATGATCATCCCTGCATCCCCGGCCGTGCGTTCGTTGAACTCCTTACAAAAGGCCATGATGTTGACCCCATGGGGACCGAGTGCGGAGCCAACCGGAGGAGCAGGAGTAGCCTTTCCAGCAGGAACGTGCAACTTGACTACTGCAGCTACCTTTTTGGCCATTGTTCTCACTCTTCCCTTCCTCAAAATTTTCAATCAAGCTTTTCCACCTGGTTGAAATCCAATTCCACAGGTGTCTCCCGCCCAAACATGGAAACAAGGACCTTCACCTTGTTTTTTTCGGGGTAAATCTCCTCAACAGTTCCGATAAAGTTTTCAAAAGGCCCGGCGATCACCCGCACACTTTCACCCAGGTCAAGGTCGATCCTCGTCCGACCTTCCTCCAGACCCATCTGCCTCATAATTGCCTGAACTTCACTAGGCTGTAGAGGGATCGGTTTGTTACCAGAACCCACGAAACCGGTTACTCCAGGGGTGTTTCTGACCACATACCAGGAATCATCGGTCAGGATCATTTCCACGAGAACATATCCGGGAAAGATCTTCCGCTTCGATACGCGCTTCTTTCCACCCTTGATTTCTACTTCATCTTCTACAGGCACAAGAATCCGGAAGATTTTGTCCTGCATGTTCATCGAAGCAACTCGTTTTTCTAGATTTGCTTTTACCTTATTCTCGTATCCAGAGTAAGTATGAATCACGTACCATTTCTTCTCCATAGAGACCAGGGACCTCTTTCGGTCCCAACCTCCCCACGAAAATTTTATTCTACAGGACCAATTCCAGCAACTGGCTCAAGATAGAATCCACAATCCAGAAAATTATGGCCAGAAACGACACCGAACCGATCACAACTGCTGTGTAGACAGCGATTTCCGATCTCTTCGGCCAGTAGACTTTCTTCAGCTCTGACCAAACATTCTGGAGAAACCGGTAACCTTCTCGATAAAAAGGTTCCTTCCTCCGTCTCTTTTCCGGCCTCACTGTCGGGGGTTGCCGTTTTTTTGCTTCCTTCAGGGCAGAATCGCGGCGGGGCTTAACCAACTTCAGAAAGGCACCAACACTCTTCTTCTGTTCCTCAACCTTCTCCTGGGTTTCCTCTACTTCTGGTGGTTTCGCCTTTCCCGGACGGGCCTTTTCGTTTTTTCTGGCTTTCGCCACACTGGTCTTTTTTGCCATTAGGCCCTCACATCCTTTATTTGGTCTCACGGTGGACAGTATGAGTCCTGCAAACCGGGCAATACTTCTTCAGTTCCAAGCGATCGGGATTGTTTCTCTTGTTTTTCTCAGTCGTGTAATTTCTGCTCTTGCACTTCGTGCACGCCAGAGTAACCCCTATTCTCATTGTTACACCTCCTCATACCCCAGCCACCGCCAAGATAAAATGCCTAATCTACTTTAGCACAGACCCTCATCCCTGTCAATATTAACGAGTTTTGATGATCTTTTTCATCATATTCAGCCTGAAAAGCGCCAGCAGGTGAGGGGTGATTCCAAGCACAGCCAACCCCACAAAGGGAGCCTGGAACAGACCCGCGAGCATGACCACAAAAAGGCGACCATCACGGTTTCCCAAGAGCAAGTTGACGAGGACTCCCTCCTGTTCGGGCAAATACGTTCTTCCGGTGGCAGTCCGGAACTTTTCCTTCATCAGCATCGACATCGGCGCGCCAAGAAGAGCGAGAGCAGCAAAAGCAAAAACTAAAGGATCGGTTTTGCCATCAAAAGCAGCAACCGCCATCCCGATGAGAATTGCCCCATCTCCGTAGCGGTCAAGAACGGAATCCAGAAGTTCACCAAAAGGGGAAGCCAAAAATTTTAAACGGGCGAGTTCCCCATCAACTCCGTCAATGACCGAGGCCAGTTGGGCCAAGAGGCCACCCCAAACAAGGTGTCCCCAGGCGAAAAATAAAGCTGCCAGCAAGCAGAGAAAACCACTGCAGACGGAAATCTGGTTGGGAGTAATTCTGGTGCCAGCAAGGAAGGCAGTCAAGGGAACGGAAAGCTTTCGGTTAATGTAGCGAGCAATCAACCCGTCCCTTGGTGAAGGGAGGCGGGAGAGCAAAAGCTTTCTGGCAATCTCAGCGTCTTCAGGCTGATCGACGTCAATCCACCAGGCCTCACCAATATCGCAGACGAGAGCCTGGCCCTGGCACGCCAGAACGGTGATCCCGTCACTCAGTGTATGCTTTCCTTGAGCCTGTGCCTGAGACAGGGCTTCAAACAAGGCCGGGGTAGCGTGAAAGGCACCACAGTCAACTGCTTGAAACTCTTCCAGTTCTTTGCCAATAGCCCTCACCTTGCCGTCGGTGACCGCGATTTTTGTCGCTTCCTGAAGATCGGGAACACTGCTGAGCTTGAAATCAGCACCCACGTAGACCTCCTGCCCGCGGGGCCTCACTTCCAGCAACCTTTTGAAGACTTCCGGAGAAGACACGTGATCTGCCATCGTCAGCAGAAAAGAGGGTTCTTCCTGGAGAGCCTCCTTTGCGGCAAGCACCGAGGAACCGTTTCCCAATTCCCAGGCACTGTTTGTCACATACTCGATCTTGATCCCCAGTTGCTCCCCAGACCCAAGATAAGACCTGATTTCCTCACCTCGGTAGCCGACAACGAGGACGATGTCTCGAATCCCCGCTTCTCGCAAAGTCAGCAAAGTCCGTTCAATTAAAGAAAGTCCCAGAAGAGGATAAAGGGGCTTTGGCCCCTTGTATCCTTTCTCCTGGAACCTTCTTCCCTCTCCTGCGGCAATCACGAGTGCCTTCATCAAACCTTCCCTCCGAGTGCTTCCCCGACAGGAGAGGCGACCAGCACCTTCTCTTCTTCGCTTTCTCCTTCGATGAACGCCTCCACCATCTTCTTAGCCTCAGAATCAGTGTACTGAATCGGTGGAGACTTCATCGTGTAAGCCGAGATGCCATAAAGCGGCCCTCCAATTCCCCGGTCAAGGGCAAGCTTCATGCAGCGAATGGCATCGATCATTACCCCACCACTGTTCGGAGAATCCTCAACCGAGAGCTTCACTTCGAGTTCTAGAGGCACCTTCCCAAAGCCCAGTCCTTCCATCCGGATGTAGCAGATCTTGTTGTCATTCAGCCAGGGAACATAGTCACTGGGCCCAATGTGGATGTTTTCGTCAAGCAGCGGTTCCTTCATCTCTGACTGGACAGCCTGGGTCTTCGACTTCTTCTTCGATTTGAGGCGGCTCCTGTTGAGCATATTCAGAAAATCCGTGTTTCCGCCGAAATTCAACTGGTAGGTTCTGGTGATCTTCACACCGCGGTCCTCGAACAGCTTCGTCAGGACACGGTGAGTAATGGTTGCTCCTACCTGGGACTTCACATCATCACCGATGATCGGGATACCCTTTTCCTTGAAGCGGAAGGCCCATTCAGGGTCTGAGGCGATGAACACTGGCATGGCATTGATGAACCCAACCCCAGCTTCCAGACAGGCCTGGGCGTAAAACCTTGCTGCTTCTTCAGAGCCAACAGGCAAATAGTTGATCAGGATTTCAGCTCCAGATTCTTTGAGGACCTTGACGACATCCACAGGTTCCTCATCTGCGAGGACAAAAGTCTGATCTTCAGGATAGTCTCTCATGTGTTCGGAGAAGCCATCCATAACAGGCCCCATCTGGACAATTACTGGATAGTCAGGCAGATCGGGGTAAAAGACTTTGGTGCAATTGGGTTTGGCAAAAATCGCCTCGCGTAAAGGTTTGCCGACCTTGCGGGCATCAATATCAAAAGCTGCAACAACCTTGATGTCTCCTGGTTTGTAGCCACCTAGATCGTAGTGCATCAACCCAATTGGTTCCTCCAACAACTCTTGATCCTTTGAGTAAAGCTCAATTCCCTGGAGCAAAGCACTGGCACAGTTCCCTACACCAGCAATCGCAATCCTAATCTCGCGATCTCCCATGTCTTTCATCAACCTCCTTTAGAAGTTTTTAGTTATTGATGTAAAACTGGGGTGGTTGTATAGAGACACAACTTCCAGCCCAACTCTCCGTGCTACTTCTAACCCTTCGAGGAAGCCGTCAGCTACCTCCTCAGCACGGTGGGCATCAGAACCTAAAACACAGTATTTTCCTCCAAGCTCCCGGTAGTGAGAGAGAATCACCTCACCAGGAAAGGGTTCTCCCATCCCTCTCCGAAAACCAGAGGTGTTGATCTCGAGCAGTGCTCCTCTTTCCACCAAAACTCGCAAGACCTGATCCAAACCAGCCTCCAGCAGAAGTTCAGGCTGATAGGGAAAGTCCGGCCAAAACTTCTGCCATCCCCTCTTGATCCAATCGAGATGAGCGAGAACATCCAGCTCTGGAAGCAACACCGCTCTTTGCAGAGTTTCCACAAACTGACGAATGCCCACCTCGGGGGAACGGCTGAGATAAAAACTTTCATCCATCAAGGAAAGATGGTCAACATAGTGCACAGAGACCAGAACATAGTCAAAGGGATGAACTTTCAAAAACCCGTTGATCTCCTCTTCCTGGTCCGGATGATAATCGATCTCTACACCCAAAAAAAGGGTAAGCATCCCCTTGAACTGCTGACGACATTTCTCAACAGCATTGACATAAGAGTGATAAAATTGATTCAGGCAACCGTAGTTTGGGTCTGCAGGAAAGAAACTCAAATGGTCGGTAAGGCCAATCTCCTTCAGTCCGAAACGAACAGCTTGGAGGCAAATTCGATGCAGGCTTTCTTTAGAATCGGAAGAAAAGGAGGAATGGACGTGATAGTCACCAAAAAAAGCGGCCCTACAGCCGCTTTTTTTCATCGTGCCGCGAATGGTGGGATATACTCTTTTCAAATACTACCTCCTTTCCAACCTAAAAAGCGGCTGGGAAGAAGATAGGATGTAATAGTAAGCATAAACTCTCTTCACCGCGATAACACCACTTATTCAGAGTCTTGAACAACTCTCGCCTAATATTCTAAATTATCAGTCCCGCCAAAGTCAATACCTCAGGGCATCCAGGGTTTGCCCACCTGGCAGACAAACACCTGTTCACCTGCACCAAGCTCCAAAGACACACAGGGCAAAAAATAAAGCCCCCAAAAATACGGGGGCTTTTCCCTTGTGTTTTATTCGATGATACCTGTGACCACACCGGCTCCTACCGTCCGGCCACCTTCACGAATCGCAAACCGCAACCCTTCCTCTATCGCTATC
>LGFL01000063.1 GCA_001508855.1 Thermoanaerobacterales bacterium 50_218 | reverse complement strand
AGAGCCTGGCTTGGTGAAGGGAACCTCGATTTCAGCTTCAGTGGCTTAAAGACTGCGGTGACTAATTACCTGCAACGCTTTCGTGAAAAGGGTGATGAGCCGGTTCTGGCAGATGTTGCTGCCAGCTTTCAGGCTGCTGTAGTCGAGGTTCTCGTAGAGAAGACGATCTGGGCTGCAAAGAAGACCGGTGTTAAAAGAATTGCCCTTGCTGGTGGTGTTGCCGCCAACAAGACCCTGAGAAACCTGTTTCAGAAGAGAGCAGGGGAAGAAGGGATTAGTTTCTGCTTTCCCCCAATAGAGTTCTGTACCGATAACGCCGCAATGGTTGCCTGTGCTGGTTATTACCACTACCTTTCCGGCAATTTCTCTTCCCTGGAGCAGGAGGCCTTCGCCAATTACCCTTTTGTCAGGAATTTTTAGGATATTGCTGAAGTTCCTGCCGATAGAAGCGAAAAGTGTGGTTGGTCGCTAGTAAATGAGGTTGTTGATACTGGGGATAACTCCCGAAAGGCAGGAGAATTTGGGGAAGACCTTGTGGATAAACTTGTGGATATGTGGATATTTCGGCGAACTGCGTTGATTTGCTGGGAGGGAATGATATGCATCCAATTTTGTTTCAGATTGGTAGTTTCAAGGTCTACAGTTACGGTTTTTTTGTTGCCCTAGGAGTTTTGGTTGCTGTACTTGTCACCATGAAGAAGTTTCGGAAAGCAGGGAAGTCCCCCCAGATCGTGCTTGACCTGGCGGTATTGCTGCTTGTTTCCGGTATTGTGGGAGCACGCCTTGGTTATGTTTTCCTCTACGACCCCGTTTTTTATTTGACCCATCCATGGAGGATCTTCATTATTCAAGAGGGTGGTCTGGTATTTTATGGAGCCTTTCTTTTGGGGTTGATTGCTGCCCTGGTATTTTTGCGAAAAAAAAGATTCCCCTTTTTCGTTGTTGCCGACTATGCTGCACCTGGCCTTGCCCTCGGCTACGCTGTTGCCAGGATCGGCTGTTTTTTGAACGGGTGCTGCTATGGCAAGCCGACGGCTGTTCCCTGGGGAATAGTATTTCCCGTGGTAGATGAATTACCACGTCACCCAACCCAGATTTATGCTTCTCTTGCCAGTCTGCTGATCTTTTGTTTCCTGGAGCACCTTTTTTCCCACCGGAAGTTTCACGGCCAGGTCTTTAGCTCCTATCTTTTTCTTTATGGAGTGAGCCGCGCTGTTATCGAAGTCTTCAGGGAGCACCGGGGGCTAAATGGGGGAACGGAGACAGCGGTTATCGCCGCGCTGGTGATCGCAGCTGCTGGTGCTCTGCTTTACCTTTATCTCGCTCGTAAGTCACCAGTCCCCTAGCACCGCCTGGTGTTCGCAGGATAAAAACTTCGTGAAAAATGAGGGAAGGGCTAAAGATGAGGGAAATTCCGCGCTTTCTTTTATACCAGGTGATTCGGAAGGAAAACGTGCTTCCGATCACGTCTTTCTGCAACCTCAGGTGTATCTTCTGCAGCAACCTCCAGAACCCACCGGGAATAGAGGTTTTTTCCCTTCCTCCACTCCCCTTGAGTTACCTGAAAAGGTTCCTGCCGCTCCTTGATGGTAGCAGAAAGATCATTATTGGGGAAGCTGCTTCCAGGATATCAGAAGGAGAGCCGTTTACCCATCCGGAAATCTGGGCGATTCTCGAGGAACTCAGAAGAATTTATCCGGAGACCCTGATCCAAATCACAACCAATGGTTGTCTTTTGAACAGCGATTCTCTCAAAAGACTGCACGCTTACCAGCCCCTTGAGGTTAACCTTTCCCTGAACAGTGCCACTGAGTGGGGAAGGTCACTCCTGATGAATGACAGGGAACCTGCGAAAATCAGAGAGGTGGTCGGAGAACTTTCCAAATTCGGGATTCCCTTCAACGGAAGCATTGTGGCTCTTCCCCACCTTGTGGGCTGGGCAGATATCGCTGAGAGCTGCCGGTTTCTCGACGACCACGGGGCCCAGACGATCCGGCTGCTTTTCCCCGGTTTTACCAGACTCGCTCCCAAATTTCTACGCTTCCCTCCCAGGGAGACCTACCGGAGGTTAAAGGAGTTCGTAGCGGAGAACTCAGCTCTGCTGCAAGCACCTGTTCTCCTCGAGCCACCGTTTGCACCTCCGGTAGAGATCGACCTTTCACCTGTTGTGGAGGGTGTGCTCCCTGCTTCACCCGCAGAAGACGCGGGTTTGCGAAGAAGAGAAGTGATCAATTGTGTTCATGGAAAACGAGTGCACTCAAGAGTCGAGGCTTTTCGCCTGATCCAGCAACTGCGGAAGCCAGTCTTAGATGTTTTCAGAGACGGCCGGGTTATTAGGGTTAACCTTCAGAAGCGAAAAAACCAGCCTTCAGGTCTTATAATGAACTACGACCTCGACTGGTCGATGCTTTCGAGGGTGAAAAAGATAATCACGAGGAAAAGAGCGCGCCGGGTTTTGCTGCTTACCTCGCAGTGGGGTTTTCCCTGGCTGCAGAAGGTCCTTCCGGAACTGGAGAAAACGGGTGCCGAGATCCAGGTGTTCCCTGTTACCAATCACTTCTTTGGAGGCTCGATTGCCTGTGCAGGTTTGTTGACTGTTCCCGATTTCCGGAGAGCCTTGCTTCAGATGAAAAGCATTCACCACCTCGGCTTCGACCTCATTTTACTCCCAGGTATAGCTTTTGATCACCGTGGCCGCGACCTTTTGGGTTACTCCTACTCAGTTTTGAGCAATTTTGCCCACACCGAAGTCAAAGCAGTTCTGTAACTACGTTTGTGAAGAAAACAGAGCCATTTATTAATTTGTTTACCTGTAGAAAACATGGTTGCCGATTCTGCAAACCAGTGTGAGAAATTTATTGAAAAAGGTGCTTTTTGATTTTTGGGGATTGTAGAAATAGAGTGCACCATTTGTAGGATCCCACCCTGAGATGGCAGCGTATGCTGCCCGGAGAGCAGACTGGTCTGGTGGGAGGTAGATCTGGCCGTTGTAAACCGGCTCGAACTGGGGAATTCCGTTCCAGTATTGAAAGATTACGTCTTTAACTGTTTGTGGGAAGCGGGGGTCAAGGACGCGGTTTAAGACAACAGCACCTACTGCCACCTGGCCGACAAAGGGTTCACCGCGCGCTTCTGCATGGATTAGTTGTGCAAGCAGGTAAATATCTTTGGAGGTGAGGCCGAGGCGAGAAGCTGTGGTGGTTTTGGAAGCAACTGCCTCGGGAACCAGGAGGACTTGTCCCGGGTAGATCACCGTTGATCGCAGTCTGTTCAAACCCATCAAGCTTTGTACTGAAATACCTCGGGCCCTGGCGATTTTGTAGAGGGTGTCGCCAGGTCTGACGATGTAGTTCTGAAGCATAGGGATCACCAGGTTCTGACCTGGCCAGATTACGTCAGTCTTTAAGTTATTGACTTCCATGAGGATTTTCGGGGTTAATCCGTACTTCTTGGAGATCAGGAAAAGGGTGTCTCCTGCCTGCACTTTGTAGTAGTTCGCCGCGAAGCACGTTCCTGTCACTAACAAACCGGTAAGCACGAGGAAAACGGGTAAGGTCAGCAGAAACCTCCTCAACGGTAATCCCTCCCTGGTATCCTGTCGTCCTTCCTCCGATGAATAAGTATGACCAGTTTACTGGTAATTATCCAACACGCTGGTATTATCGATCAATAGGGAATTACAGGGAATACAGGTAGAATCATGAAGAACTCCTGCCGAAAGGCCGGCATTCCTCGGATTATGAAGGGAAGTTATTTTCAAGGGGAACTTATTGGTCTTATTAATTTCCTAGTGAGGTTGAGCAACTCACTGGCGTTTGCTACGGCGTAGCCATCGGCATCATTGTTGAAGTAGGCATAAACATCCTTGCCTTGTTCGAACCAGTTGCAAATCTTTTCGGCCCACTCCTGGAGTTCTTCACTGGTATAGGACGAGGTATAGAGCTTCTGGCTGCCGTGGAAGCGGATGTAAACGAAGTCAGCAGTGACCTCTTCGCAGCGCGGCCAGCGCGGGGCGTCAGCGATGCAGAGGGCGGTGTTATGTTTCCCGAGGGTCTCGTAAATCTGCGGCTGGAACCAAGAGTTGTGGCGGAACTCAAAAACATGGCGGGTTTTCCTGGAAACCGGATTTTCCTGAAGCAAGCGGCAAAATTGCTCAAGAGTTTCTCCGTCTTCCCGGAAACTTGGGGGGAGTTGCCAGAGCACAACACCCAGTTTTTGCTCCAGTTCTTTCGCCCTGTCAAAGAATTTGGTGAGGGCTTCCTTGACGTCCTTTAGCCTTTTGGTGTGGGTGATGAACCTGTTTCCTTTGACAGCAAAGGTAAAACCTGGGGGAGTGGAGTATTTCCAGTTGGCAAAAGTTTTGGCCAGGGGAAGGCGGTAGAAGGTGACATTAAGTTCCACGGTGGAAAACTTTGAAGAATAGAAGTTCAGCCACTGGCGTGAAGGGAGGTCTTCAGGGTAAAACTTTCCTTTCCAGTGGGAGTAGTTGTAGCCACTTGTCCCGATGTAAATTTCCGGCATCTTTTCTTCCACCTTCTTTCTAAGGTTTGGATTTTTTCAAAAGGACCACACATTCGATGTGATAAGTTTGCGGGAACATGTCCACAGGCTGCACGAGTTCTGGTTGATATCCCTTTTCGACGAGCAGTGTGAGGTCACGAGCGAGAGTGGCCGGGTTGCAGGATATGTAGACGACCTTCTTGGGCTCGAGTTCGTAGATCACCTTTAGCACTTCCGGGGAGGACCCAGCACGGGGTGGGTCAAGAATGATCGTCTGGGGCGAAACTCCTCTCTTCTTGAATTCAGGAAGCGCATTTTCGGCTCTGTCGGCAACAAAGGTGATGTTGTTGATGTTGTTCAGGCGAGCATTTGCCTTTCCGGAGAGGACTGCTTCTTCATCTTCTTCGAGAGCGTACACTCCAGCGCAGTTTCTGGCGATCGCTAGGGCAAAGACTCCAACACCAGAATAAAGGTCGAAGATGACCTCATCGGCGCAGGGAGTAGCGTAGGAGCGGACGAGACTGATGAGAACTTCTGCCTGCAAGGGGTTGCTCTGGAAGAAAGATGTTGCTGGGATCTGGAACTTGAGCCCGGCAAGTTCTTCAGTGTAAAAACCTTGTCCCCAGATGACGGCAGGTTTCGCTCCAGTTACTTGAGCAACGATACCGGTGACTGTGGGGAAATCCTTCAAAAGACGGTCAATTCCTTTTTTGTCGAAACTGAAGGGTTTTTCTGCCAGAAATACTACGAGGATCTCACCGGTGGCCTGACTTTTGCGGAGGACGACTTCTTTGACTGCCCCGTTGTGAATAACTGGAAGCCTCGAGAGGTGTTCGAGGAGTGGCGGAAACTCAGGGGGCAGGATGCGGCACCCGGTGACAGGAACCGGATCGTGGCTTTTTGAACGAAAAAAGCCTACACACACTTTACCTTGTGATTTCCCGACATGGAAGCGGGCGGTGTGCCGGTAGTGCCAGGGGTCTTTCATCCCCAGGGTTGGCTTAACTTCGATCTCGCGGATACCTCCAAGCCGCTGAAGGGCCGTCTTAACCCGGTGTTCTTTGAAGAAAAGTTGTTCTGCATAGGTGATGTGCTGCAGATGGCAGCCTCCACAATCGGCGAATAACGGACAGAAGGGTTTGACACGGGCAGAAGATGGTTTAAGGACTTCTAAAAGCTGGCCGCGCAGGTAGTTTTTCTTTTTAGCAACAACCTGGACACGCGCCAGTTCCCCACGAACCGCCATCGGAACGAAAACTACCTGACCCTCAATCCTACCGACACCTTCTCCACAGTGGCTGTAATCGGTGATCTCGACGACATGAGTATTTTCCATAGCCTCACCAGACGGATTCGCCTTTGACAACAGTCCATTTGCTTTATACATTAACAGGTATCTTCCTCATGTGCAACCGTTTTGCCAAAACCTGTTTACTGCTGTTTTCTGTGTTTCTTGACCCTGATCGAAGCTTTCCTCTAAAATGAAGAAAACCCTGGTAAGTAGAATTGGAGTGCTGGAACATGAGTAAAGCTTTCTCGTTGAAGGTGGAAGTTGTTGAGGTCAAGGGGAAGTGCCCTGTTTACCAGAAGGGTGATTATTTTTTTATCAGGAACGGCTATCTTTTAACCTTGGGGAATAGAGAATCCCTGTGCATGCATTCCTTTTCTTGTTTGCTGCCGTATTATGTAGCCCTGGCGCGGGGAATTGAGCCTCGAGAACTTGGTCTTGCCGGTGCAGGTGATCACGGGGCTTATGTTCAGTGTCTCGATCCCTGTGCCTATACCGGGGGTGGAACTGTTGTTTTCAAAATCATCCCCGAATCCCAATCCAGCGGTACTTCTCGAACCGGAGAACGGGCTTACCCTAGATGGCCCCTCGTTGGTGTGGGTGGACTGATCTTCGGGGATAGCAAAATTGATGACAGTGAAATCCTTCTCATCAGGAGGGGAGTTCCCCCGAGTAAAGGGATGTGGAGTCTTCCCGGAGGGGCCGTCGAGACAGGTGAGCGGTTGAGTTCTGCACTTGAGAGAGAAGTCTGGGAAGAATGTGGGATCAGGGTCAGAGTTGGCGATGTTATTGCGGTTTTCGACGCCATTTACCGGGACCGGTGTGGCCGGAGCAAGTACCATTATGTTTTGATCGATTTCCTTGCTGAGTATCTAGGAGGTCAACCCCGGGCTGCATCAGATGTCACCGAACTTGCCTGGGTGTCGTTAGAAGAAGCCCTAAAGCTTGATCTCGCCGAGGGAACGAGAAAGTTGCTCTTATTTCTCAAAGAGAGGAAACTTTCGGGAGATCAACCTCACGTTTTCTACGGAAAGATTGAAGAGATGATTTAGCGAAGGGATGCGGTGTGGGAAATGGTGAAGATTCCGGAGAGGCTTGCCAGGATTGCTGATTATGTACCCCGGGGTTTTGTTGCTGCTGATGTTGGAACTGACCACGCCCTTTTGCCTGTGTACCTCGTCAAAGAGGGGATTTGCCCGCGGGTGGTCGCCACTGATCTCCACGCAGGCCCCCTCGAAGTGGCGCGCTCCAGTGTCTCTGCTTCCGGCACTGGGGGGAAGGTTGAGATCCGCCAGGGAGACGGACTCAAGGTTTTGCAGCCTGGAGAAGTGAACCTGGTGATCATCGCTGGGATGGGTGGAAAAAGGATGATCAACATCCTCGAATCCTCACCCGAGGTCTTGAAACACCTCCAGAGGCTGATCTTGCAGCCTAACGAGGATGCGCCGGAGTTGCGAAAATGGCTGCTCGACCATTACTGGTTTCTGATAGACGAGGACCTGGTTCGGGAGAAGGGGCGCTACTACGAGATCATCGTGGCTGAACCAAGATCAGATCAGCGGGAAAATGATCTGCTGTCACAACTTGCACCTGTGCTTGGTATCGAAAATGGGCCTGAAGTCCTTCTAGAGATCGGGCCCTGCCTGCTCCAAAAGAAGCACCCTTTGCTGTCTGGTTTTCTCAAGGAAAAGATCGATAAATTGGAAAAGATTGTTGCTTCACTGGAAAAGGCCCAAGGCCTTGGTGCCAGAAGGAAGCAACAGGAACTGAGGGAGAAGGTAAATTGTATCAGGAAAGTCTTCCGTTTACTTTTGTTTTGATGGGTATCTGTGAGCTATTATTCTATATTGTTGCCTGCGATGTTTAGTCAGGGAGGTGTTGATGATTGAGTCAGAGATGATTAGTATTTGTGTGCAACTGGTTGGAAACCAACACTAATGTCAAAAATCAGTTCATTCTGTCTTTTTTTGCTAAATTTTATTGCTTGCTTCTTAAGTTGTTGTTAAGTAGTATTAAAAAAACTACTTGTAAGAATCTGATGCAATTTAGGGTTTAGGGAGAGTTTAGAGTCGTAGTGTTGGCACAGAAATTGCAATCAATCAATCAATCAATCAATCAATCAATCAATCAATCAATCAATCAATCAATCAATCAATCAATCAATCAATCAATCAATCAATC
>LGFL01000062.1 GCA_001508855.1 Thermoanaerobacterales bacterium 50_218 | reverse complement strand
AACTAACCCCCACCACATAAATAAAAAAACGGCCACTAAAGGCCGCATCACCCGCACTCCTTCGCCTAATCTCTGGAGTTTTCCGACTGAATACTGATCACCCTGCGGTATTCTGAAGGGGAAAGCCCAACAGCCTTTCGGAAGACTCGGCTGAAGTAGTTGGGGTCGTGATAGCCAACTCGCTGGGCAACTTCCGAGACCGAAAGGTAGGGGTTTGCCAACAACTGCTTGGCTGCCTCGAGGCGGACACGTGTTAGATATTCGGCAAAAGTGCACCCTGCTTCTTTCTTGAAAACTCTGCTAAAATAGTCGGGGCTCAGGTAGATCTGCTGGGCGATCTTTTGAAGGCTTAGCTCCTTCGCATAGTTGTCACGGATGTATTTCATAACCTTGCGAACAGCTTCCTGAGCAGTTTTCCCTTCCTCAGTTGAGCCGAGGAGTTCATCGAGGAGATCTTGACACCACTTTCGCAGTGCTGCCACTGATTGGCAACGACCAAGCTTCTGAAGGTAGCTGTACTGTAAGTGGAAATCCTTCTTTTCAATAAACCCCGCATACTTAGCGGTGCGGTAGACCAGCACTAGCACCTCAGCCATCTGCATCTGGCAATAAGCCAATGATCCGCGACTTACAGCAAGCATCTCTTGGAGCAACTCGTCCAGCACTGCTAACGCTTCTTTCTTTTTGCCGAGCCGCACCTGTTCGAGCAGTTCTTCTTCTTTTTCGAAACTGTAGGAAGTCGTTGTTCTGAGCAAGGCCGTGGCTTCCTTTTGAGAGACGATCCGGTTGCCCCCCAAAAAGAACTTTGTCAACCTGGTGGAGAACCTGATGTTCTTGAAGAGTTGGTGGAGGTCACCGTCAACTGCCTCTCCGATACCGATCGTCACCGTGTAGTCGAGTCTCTGCTCAGCAGCAAGGCGTATCTTCTCAGCCAGTTCTTTTAAATCCTGCTGGTCATTGACACCGACAACCACTTGTTCCCCAAGAAAAACAACGATGCTCTCGTCCCGGTAAGTGGAAAACAGTTCTTCAACCAACTGGTAGACCTCGTAACAACTGAGCTCTCCTCCAGAGCTAACCTCGACATCAGGGACGATCACTAGGAGACCTTTTGGAATCTGCTTGAGACCAAGTAAATCAGCTTGTGAGGCCAACAACTCCTTGTCATCGAAGACACCAAGTAACAAGCCAGCGAGGAACCCTGCCTGGAAGAACTTTTTCATCTTTTTGATCGACTTTTTCAGTTCCTGTTCTTTAAGTGCTTTTTCTCGCTCCTTCTCCAGGCCATCGATAATCTTCTTGAGCACTGTTACTAGTTCCTCAGGTCGCACAGGCTTCAATAAGTATTCAAGGGCACCGATCCGTAAAGCCTCCTTAGCATAGTCAAACTCATCGTAGGCAGTGATGATCACAATTTTGACATTGGGGAATTGCTCTTTGATCTTGGCTGCGGCCTCAAGACCGGTCATCCCTGGCATCCTGATGTCCATGAAGATCACATCAGGTGCATTTTCCGCAGCGCAGGATATTGCTTCGAAACCATTTTCTGCTTCCCCAATGACCTCTACCGGTAAGCCGGACTCCTTTGTGACCTGAATGAGAAATTCCCGTTCTAATGGCTCATTTTCACAGATCAGCAACTTGTAAGCCACTTGTTCCCCCCCGTTCATTGTCAACGTCAAACACCCTTGGGAAAGTGAGAACCACGCGCGTTCCCTTTCCTTCCTCACTATAGATCTCCAGTCCGTAGTCAGGGCCGAAGTACTGCTTAAATCGCGAATCGACATTAAGGATCCCGAGCCCGCCGCCATTCCTGCAGCCATTAGTGTTCTGTGCCTTCCGCAGCTTTTCCAAGATCTCCTTCCTGATCCCGACCCCGTTATCGATTATTTCGAGCCTGACAGCTTGGTGGTGAGGCAGTTCGTAAGCAATGATGCGCAGTTCTCCTTCATCAGGCTTGTTCTCCAACCCGTGAATAACGGCGTTTTCTACCAGTGGCTGCAGGCTCATCACTGGTAGCAAGACGTCATCCAGTGCCTGCGGAATATTGATTGTAACCTTGATCTTCCCTTTGTACCTCATCTCCTGGATGTAGAGGTAATGCTTCACATGAGCGATCTCGTCCCGCAACCGCACCAGTTTGTCCTGGTTACGAAGGGAATAACGAAGCAAACTGGCAAGTGAGTAAAGAATTTCCCTCGTACGAGTAGCGTTTTCCATATACGCCAGTCGCACCGCGGTGTTCAGAGCATTGAACAGGAAGTGGGGATTGACCTGAGATTTGAGGGCCTTAAATTCGAGTGACCTCAAAGTTCGCTCAAGTTCTGCCAACTTGCGATCCTCTTCTAAGAGCTTCTTCTGAGTCAAGCGGCTAATCCCCATCTCAACGATGTAATTGGCGGTGATGTGAAGCATTTCCGCGGCAGCCCGCACTCTGTGTTCGGGAACCACTTCAATTTCCAAGAAGCTCTCAACATAAATATCAGGGTCCAAACCAAAACGCAAGGCTCTCTTCCGCGCCTCTTCAATGTCTGCAGCCCTTGGTGCCTCCAACAAAACCTGCCCACACAAGACATACCCATAGCAAACACCATCAATGACGATCGGAGCCCCCAGGTCGACAATACCACAGTGACATAATGCCATTGTTGGACCTCCGGATTCAAGAGAGAGTCTCCCCAATGAGGCATCCGAGGCGTGGCATCCCCGCGCTCCTGCATCTGTCGATCTCACCAGGGTGCAGTGCCTGGTAAAGTTGCTTGGCTCCGTGATGTTGCGACCATCGAGATCTGCGAGCACTGCAGCTACTCCTGTGGCCTCGGTAAATTTATCAAGAATCTCCTGGAGCCTGTCGCGATCGACAACATCGATCAACCTGTATGCGCTCATAATCATCCCATCTCCTCAGCAGAAGCTCCGACATTTTTCGGGTTTTTTCGCAGATTTCCCCCACTTTGAGTAAAGCATCCAAATACGCGGTTTGTCAACCTCCTGAACCCATCCATATCTTGGCAAGCTATCGCTTCTAAAAGCACTGCAACACAGTTGAAGGTTAAGACTCGAAAGAAGTTCAAAGTGAAGGGAGCTTTATGCCACAGGCTTACTCTCTAGAAACAAAGATTAAAAAAACCAGGTCTTATAATTCGCCAAACACCTTATCCAGTTCTTCATCAGTTACATCGTAAACCTGGTTGTGAGGTGGTAGAGCCTCATAACGCATGAACTCCGGTGGTCGGTCCTCTGCCTTAGTAAATCCAGCAGCTTCGTTAAACGACCGCTCGATCTTGAGAATCTCTTCCCCAATTGCCATCACCTCGTCTGATGTCCACTTAGTCCCTAGCGCTCCGTTACAGGTTTCTATCATACCCTCAAATCCACTAGGAATATCCAGAACGGCAAAAAGAATAAAAAGGCAATAACCTGTGGCATCTACAAAGGCAGTGATGGCTTGGAAATCCCTTGACAACTCAGCTTTGCCTTTAGGCGACAACGGATTAACCTTGCCGCCGATACCAAAAATCTCTGTAGCTGTAGTATAACCAGCAGTATGATCTGCACCCATAGGAGAAGTCATATAAGTTACGCCTAAACCCTTAACTACTCGGGGATCATAACCTGGCATCCCCTGCCCCTTAACCACTGGCACCCGTGTAACTCCAAAAAGTCTTCCTGCAAAAGCAGCACCATTACCCAGAACACGCCCCAAAAGTGTTCCTTGGATGCACTCCCTCAGAAGCCTTATAGCTCCTTGAATATCTCCAAAAGGGATCAGACCTGCTTCCATAGCCACACCCAAAGTAACACCAGCCTCGATAGTATCTAAGCCACCATCATTACAAATCCAAATAAGTTCAGCTATTGCATCAATATCATCTATTCCACAATTAGCTCCTAAAGCCCAAACGGATTCATAATCCAAAGAAGAAACATGTTCAAATCCATTAGGTCGAGGCCAAATAATACCACACCGGATTATACACCCTGGATGGCATGGATGACTTGTGGTACCATTCCCATTCCTCTGTTTTATGGTCTCCACTATAACCTTACCCGAGATTTTGTTAGCCCCTTCAAACCTGCCTGCACTAAAATTGCGAGTGGGCAAGGCGCCAATTTCGTTTAACACCTTAATTAAAAAGTTCATACCATAAGTATTTAATAACCCGCCAGGTTTGGTCATATGATGTTCTCTCAAAGCTTCCACTAATTTCCGCTGGCCATCCCTAAAAAGGGCTTGGTTTACAACAGTTACTGGTGAAGTATTAGTATCCTCAACTATAATTGCTTTAAGCCCCTTAGCCCCCATTACTGCACCTAACCCACCGCGGGCTGCATAACGGCAGGGACGCCCGTCTTTATCGTTAAAACATACCCCTGCAATAGGCAGGCGCTTCTCCCCTGCAGGCCCAATAGCAATAAAACCCACCTTACCAAACCTTTCCTTTACACACTTAGCAAATTCGTATAGCCCTATCCCCATCAGTCCTCTTGCTGACTCTAGTTTACCACCTTCTCGGCTTAGCCTTACGATCCAAAACTTATCTTTTTCTTTAGGCTGCCCCTCCACAATTATGGCTTTTATTCCTATCTTGGCTAGGGCTTGAGCTACCGGTGTACCCGCATTAGACTCTTTTATTCCACCTGTCAGAGGAGACTTGCTTCCTACGGATATACGCCCAGAACACGGTGCTGTTGTTCCAGTGAGTATCCCTGGTGCAAATATTAACTTATTGCTTGGTCCCAACGGATGACAGGTTGGAGGAACCTCGTTATAAATAAATTGGGAGGTTAGCCAACGTCCCCCCATCTTTTTATATTTCTCTGGCACTTCTTCGAAGCTAACCTTAAGTTCACTCATATTGATCCGAACAAAAAAATTCATATTTTAACCCCCTTGTCCTAAAGAGTTAGATCAGTCAGCTCCAGCCTAAGAGAAATAATCCTTGAAAAATTGGCCGCAATTTCCTCAAAAAAAAGAGCCATCGGCTTAAAATCAGCTCTTTTGAGCTAGAGGGAGGGTAGCCGATGGCTTGGGGGCCTCCAAAGTTTCCTCCTAACCAATAGGTCCAATCAACAGTAGGATAAGTGTGATGCTTGAAGCAATCGCGCAAGCAGGGGGATCAATATGAGTGTCTCCGTAAATGTAGAAGATCCGGGCAAAGAGTTCTCCGAGTAATGCCCCGATAATGCCAAATAAGATACCGATCAACAGGTTACCGCTGGCTGAAGTGGCCGCGGCCGCAGGCCAAGCCATGTGGTGAAAGACAAGGCCACTTCCCATGAACTCAAGCACGATGAGACTTACTGCGGCAACACCAAAGGGTAAAACTGCACTACTAGTAACTTTAGCAGCATAAGCGGAAATTGCCCCGATACCGAAGCCAAGAATCAGCAGTGGGAGCACGTCTTTCTGCCCAGGTAACCAAACACAAGAATCGGTAGTAGTAAGAAACTTCACATTTTCCGGCACTTTACCGATGATTCCGTTTCCCCAAACCAACCGGGCAACGATGTTACCTGCAACCACTGCTAAGGCAACGTTATCACAAGGAACACCGAGCTTGTTAAAAAGTATCAAAAGCAGTTGACCAATAACTCCAAAAACGCCACCAATGAGCAGTGTCAAAGGATCACCGAACTTCACCAGAGGTGTAATGATGTCCTTCCCTGTTTCGAGAAGACCTTTTCGACCAGCATAAGCTGCTGCAGCAACCCCCCCTACAAAAGATGTTTGCGGGCCAAAAGCAGCGCCAAACGCCAAGTTGTTGAGGATAGCCGTAGCCTCAGGACTACCGAAAAACCCTGCAGCAACTCCGGCAAGCACGAGAATACCAGTAAAAATGAATGCAAATAATCCTCCTAAAGCAGCTCCAAAAATGCCACCACCAAAAGCAGCTAATAAAGTCGCAAACTCGAACATCTAAAAACCCCCTTCGTGAGAATAAACGTTCCATATTACTACAGTTCCCTACAAGTATTCAGACTGCACCTTCGGTTTGTTCACCTCCTCCATTCTTTCGAACGATTTGCAACAATAATCATGCAAAAACACGCAAAGGGGGTTCTTCAACAACTGGTCTGGAACCTCTTACTTCCGGCAACTTCCTTCTTACCTGATTTGTCATCTTCGCTGAGTCTTTTGGTAAATTGCGATCTGATTCCTACCAAAAAGGGTCATGCTTTTGTGATCTTTCTGGACTTTTGCGACATCTTTCTGTCACACCAAATAACAAAACCCCTTCAGACTCAGCCAGAAAATCACAAAAAATGGCTGTGTAAAATTTCAGTAGGAGCGAGCAGGAAACTCAGGGGGACTTGAAGAAAAAAGAGACCTCGCCCAAGGAAAATCATCATCCGAGCCAAAAGGAAGAAGCGAGGTCTCATGTTAAAAGCTACTCAACTTCCCGATTTAGATATTCGTCCTCTTGTGGGAGGAGGAAGATGTTCATAAGCTTTCCCAGAAGGAAGAAAATCCTCTCTTCTCTCGCTACCTTGAAAAGAGCGGGTCGGGTGTTGCTTCCCAACCTGGTGCAAAATGTTCAAGAACCCACTTGAGGGACAAATCCAACACATCTTGCGGGAGTCGACCCACCAAAGATCCTCTGCTCTTCTCGCCCAGCTCTTTTATAGGACGAGCTTAAGGAAAAACAACTGTTTCTTTGGGGTCCTTTCTAGGGCAGCTCCGTGCTTTGGCAAGGTATCGGCTAAACATTGGCTTTCAGGACGAGAACCTTCTGTGGCGAGGTCCCCTTACTTAGCGCCTTTTCGAAGAAGGCACCTACTAAATCTTGACGCAGATCCTTCAGTAAGCGTTTGGATCACGAAACTAAATTTTTTTCAAAAAAAGAAACCCCGCTTGATGGGACTGGCAAATCAAAGGTTATTTAACCTTTTTTCTTGCGGACGTCTGTTGGTTGGGATTGTATCGCCACCGTTCTTAACGCCCTCCCAAAACTTCTCGATAATCAAAATAAGCCATCCATAAGCAAAGATCAATGTTCCGGCAACTTCAAAAGGGTCATTGATCCCGGCAGGCTGAGAGGAGAAGTTTGTTTCAATGTAAACACTTAATTTTGGAGACGCTAAAAACAATACCGATTACCAAAAGGTCGATAACCCTATTCTTATTGTTTTGTAAAGTATGTGCTTGGCGAAAGTAGTAAATTAAACCTAGCAACAATACTAATATGAGGACAATCTCAAAATCCATTGTGTTGCCCCTAAATTGATAACTAACATTTTTCATGCTCCTGGTCCCACATTAAAATTAAAATTTAATTCCTACATTTTACTTTTGACGCAGGAAATCACTCTCCTGCCTGGTTTTCCCAATCGGGCTAAAAGGCGGCACAAACAGGTTATATGATGCACGAATGGGTTCGGGCATAAAAAACAGCCGTTGGTTGCTAACCGGCTTGGCGGTGCAGTAGAGCACGATGAGATTGCGGGTTCAGCTATAACTCGGCAATAAAAAAGTGGCCGTTGCTGTAACGACTATTTCACAAACCAAAAAGCTGGCACCGGAAGCATCGGGTGGGAGGGGGCGGCTAACCTCAACCGCTCCAAGCGACCCGGTGTTAATACCCCTGTAGGGGGTATTATAGAAACTGTGTCAGGCCGGGGGAGCCACCATCGGGACCCCGGCCAGCCCTACCGATTTGTCCTGCATTGGGTTGGCCATTTCCCACCCGGCTTGTGCCAGGGCGCGCGTTACGGCAGCCCAAGCTCTGAGGCGGCTTTTCTCGTGATTAGGGCGTGGTTGATCAGCAAAATCTTTTTTCCCTCCCATTCGGGAACAAACTGATGTCGCCGCCCGGTCTCTAGGTCGAGCACGTTAACCGTAAAAGAGGCAGCGGCCAGTTCTTTCCGGGGAACCTCCGTGAAGATAAGGTACCGGTCCCGCCACACGCAAAGCGAGCCATGTCGACCGGCTTCTTCAGGGAGCGCTACCAGCAATCGCGGCATAAGTTCGTATTGCTGGTCGTCGGGCATGGCCATGTAAATGGCGGTGCGCTCGGGG
>LGFL01000061.1 GCA_001508855.1 Thermoanaerobacterales bacterium 50_218 | reverse complement strand
CTTCGTAGTGCCTTATGAACCGCCGTATACCGAACGGTACGTACGGTGGTGTGGGGGGACGGGGGTTAACCGCCCCCTCCTACCCGATAATAAATAGGGTTTGAGAAGGGGGAATCCCGAAATATTGCGGGAAGGATGGAGGGCACTGTTTTTGAGCCGTTTCTGCTTCTTTGTGTGCTACACGCTTTGAAGGCCCAAGGATGAAGAATATCTTTGCCCGTTTAACCAGGTATTTGGCAGGCCAGAAGGATATTCTAGAAACGGGAGATGTTATCAGTGCCGGGAGGATGCCGAAAATGAAGCACTGCCGGATTGTAGTGGCGGACAGTGATCACAACTCCAGGAAAACCATTCAGGTGATGTTAAATCGTGCAGGCTATGATATCGCAGGTGAAGCCCGAGATGGTCTCGATGCTGAGCAAATAATTCGGGAGGTCAGGCCTGACCTTGTGATCATAGATGTTTTCCTGCCAGGGAGAAATGGCTATGACGTGGCTCGAGTTGTTGATAACGAGAGAATTGCGGCGATAATCTTAACATCACCTTCTTATGAATCAGGGCTCGTAGAAAAGGCCTGTGAGGTAGGGGCCTTTAGCTTCCTGGTCAAGCCAATTGAGGAGGTTCAATTGCTCCCTGCTGTCGAACTTGCGCTCTCCAATTTTCAGGAGTTATTGAGGCTGGAGGAAGCCATTTCACAACTGAGGGATAAGCTGGAAACCAGGAAACTGATCGAAAGAGCTAAAGGGATCTTGATGGAGACAATGGGCCTTACTGAGGCAGAAGCCTACAGACGCATCCAGAAACAAAGCATGAACAAGCGTATTTCGATGCGGGCGGTAGCCGAGGCGATAATTTTATCTCACGAGTTATCTCACAGGGATTGATTTAAGGCGGCCGGCTGTTTGTTGGCCGTGTTGATTGGCTTCCAAAAAAATTAATTTAATTTAAATCCAGAAAGGAGAAGAAAACTTATGACTGTCTTAACTAAAGAGGAGGTAAAAAATCTGGTTAAGGAACTGGGTGTAAAGTTTATCCGACTCCAGTTTACAGACATCCTTGGAGTTCTCAAAAATGTCGCCATTACTACTGAGCAATTGGACAAGGCACTTAATGGAGAACTGATGTTTGACGGATCCTCAATTGAGGGCTTTGTCAGAATCGAAGAATCTGATATGTATCTTAAGCCTGACCTTTCTACTTTCGTAGTCTTTCCGTGGCGACCCAAGGATGGTGCTGTTGCCCGGTTGATCTGCGATATCTACAACCCTGACCAAACCCCTTTTATGGGCGACCCCCGATATGCCTTGAAAAGGGTTATCAAGGAAGCACGGGAAATGGGCTACTCCATGAATGTCGGTCCTGAAGCGGAATTTTTCCTCTTCCACCTGGATGCTGAAGGAAGGCCCACGACTGTTACCCACGACAGGGCAAGCTATTTCGACCTTTCACCAGTAGACTTGGGGGAAGATGCCAGGAGGGACATTATCTTAACATTGGAAAAGATGGGCTTTGAGATTGAGGCTTCTCACCATGAGGTTGCACCAGGGCAACACGAAATTCTCTTCAAATACTCTGATGCCCTCGATATTGCCGACAAAATCGTTACTTTCAAATTTGTCGTGCGGACGATTGCCCAGAGGCACGGGTTACACGCCACTTTCATGCCCAAGCCGCTCTTTGGTGTTAACGGTTCTGGGATGCACCTGCACATGTCACTGGAGAAGGATGGGAAGAATGCCTTCTATGATCCTGAGGCTCCTGATCAACTAAGCGAGGTTGCCCTGTTCTTTATCGGAGGAATTCTGCATCACGCGCGGGCGATCACCGCAATTACCAATCCTACTGTGAATTCCTACAAGCGTTTGGTTCCTGGGCATGAAGCACCAGTTAATATCGCCTGGGCCTTCAGAAATAGGAGCCCCCTTATTCGCATCCCGGCCAAGCGGGGGGAATCAACACGGATCGAGCTGAGAAGCCCTGACCCTTCGTGTAATCCCTACCTGGCTCTGGCAGTGTGTCTGAAGGCTGGGCTCGACGGTATCAAGAAGAAAATTTCTCCTCCACCGCCTTTGCAGCAGAACATTTACCACCTTTCGCAAGAAGAACTCCGGAAGTTGGGGATTGGGTGTTTGCCTGCATCCCTCGAAGAAGCCCTTGATGAGCTTGAGCGGGATGAAGTCATTAAAGAGGCTTTGGGAGAACACATCTACAATCGCTTTATGGAAGCCAAGAGAATCGAATGCTACAACTACCGGATTCAGGTTCACCCGTGGGAACTGGAACAATACCTGACAAGGTTTTAGAAATCTTAGGAGTTGGTGGTTATGGGCAATTTTTGCGAGTACTTACCTTCAGGCTGTGCGATCAGTGGAATCATCAACAAGAAAGGTAAGCGTTTCAATGGAGAGAGGATCCTTGAGTCGATAGCGGTGATGCATGAACGTTCTAATGGGTTGGGTGGAGGATTTGCTGCTTACGGGATTTATCCTGAATTTAAAGATCACTACGCCCTACACGTCTTTTATGATTCTGAAAAAGCCAGAACCGATACTGAGCAGCTCTTACAGGAGAGGTTCCATGTGGACGAGAGTGGTCCGGTACCGACGCGTCCAGTCCGGGCAATCACTCGTCCTCCTCTGATCTGGCGTTATTTTGTCCAGGTGAAGCCTCAACAAAAAGAAAAGCAAATCTTCTCTGTAGAAGCTGACGACTATTTGGTGGCCACGGTAATGGAAATCAACGAAAAAATTCCAGGTGCCTTTGTGGTTTCTTCAGGGAAGAACATGGGAGTTTTTAAGGGAGTCGGCTATCCCGAGGATATCGGAGAGTTTTACCGGATTGATGAGTATCAGGGCTACATCTGGACTGCCCACGGGCGCTTCCCTACCAATACCCCTGGCTGGTGGGGGGGAGCCCATCCGTTTACCTTACTGGACTGGTCGGTGGTGCATAATGGAGAGATCTCTTCTTACGGGGCCAATAAGAGGTTTCTCGAGATGTTTGGCTACTGCTGCACACTGCAGACCGATACTGAGGTGATCACCTATGTTTTTGATTTTTTGGTGCGCAAACAGGGGTTGCCGCTCGAGCTGGCAGTGAAGGTTGTGGCCGCTCCTCTGTGGAGCGAGATTGAGCTTCTCGACCCTGAGCAAAAAGAACTCCTGACTACACTGCGGGCAGTTTACGGCAACCTGCTGCTTAATGGGCCTTTTTCGATCATTCTGGCTACTGGAAGGGAGATTCTGGCGTTGAATGACCGGATCAAGCTTAGGCCACTGACTGCGGCCGAGAAGGGTGATGAACTCTACGTAGCCAGTGAGGAGGCGGCAATCAGGAAGATCTGCCCCCATCCAGACCGGGTGTGGATGCCTGATGGAGGAGAGCCGGTCATTGGAAGATTGCAGGAGTGCATAGAAAAGGAAACAACAGAATCTGCGGAGTTGGCGTAACTTATCTGTTTGACAAAGGTGGTGAACGGTTAGAATGGCCTTAAGTTTGCTTACACCCATGTTCAAGGTGGAACGGGATGAAGAACTTTGCATTCAGTGCAAGGTCTGCATGCGCCAGTGCGTCAACGGGGTTCACTGGTATGACGAAGAAGAAGACCGGATGCGCTGTGATCATAAGAAGTGTGTGGGCTGCCACAGGTGTGTTGTTTTGTGCCCGACAGGGGCACTTACCGTCAAGAAGTACCCTCTTGAGTTCAGGGAAAATGCCCACTGGACACTTGATTACATCCGCTCGATTTACTTGCAGGCGGAAACAGGGGGAATCTTGCTCACAGGGATGGGAAATGATCGGCCTTATCCCGTTTACTGGGATCATATGGTTCTTAACGCCAGCCAGGTCACCAATCCCTCTATTGACCCCTTGCGTGAGCCGATGGAGTTGAAAACCTATCTCGGTCGCAAGCCTAAGGCAGTGGAGATAAAAAACGGCAAACTGGCAGAAAAGCTACCACCTCAGCTTGAGCTGGATGTTCCGATCATGTTTTCGGCGATGTCTTTTGGCTCGATCAGCTTGAATGCAGTGAAATCCCTGGCTCAGGCGGCTCGGGAAACAGGAACCTTCTTTAATACCGGAGAAGGTGGTCTTCACCGGGACCTTTACGAATATGGGGCCAACACCATCGTCCAGGTGGCATCCGGAAGGTTTGGGGTAGACCCAGACTACTTGAAGGCTGGGGCAGGGATCGAGATCAAAATCGGCCAGGGTGCCAAACCGGGTATCGGTGGCCACTTACCAGGTGAGAAGGTGGGTCCGGAGGTCTCAGCAACCAGGATGATTCCCCTGGGAAGTGATGCTATTTCTCCGGCACCACATCATGACATTTATTCGATCGAGGACCTGCGCCAGTTGATTTTTTCCCTGAAAGAGGCGACTAATTACGAAAAACCGGTGGGAGTGAAAATTGCTGCTGTCCACAATGTCGCTGCTATTGCTTCGGGAATTGCGAGGGCGGGTGCTGATTTTGTCGCTATTGACGGATTTCGTGGAGGCACTGGTGCTGCTCCCCTGCGCACGAGGGACAATGTGGGGATCCCTATCGAATTTGCTCTCGCTGCTGTTGATGAGCGCCTGCGTCGGGAAGGTATTCGCAACGAGGTGTCTATTGTTGTTGGGGGTAGTATCAGGAATAGTGCTGATGTTGTCAAGGCGATTGCCCTCGGTGCTGATGCAGTTTATATCGGTACAGCGGCACTGATTGCTCTTGGTTGTCACCTGTGCCAGAAGTGCAACACCGGGAAGTGCAACTGGGGTATTGCCACCCAGGATCCCTATCTGGTGAAGAGGTTGAACCCAGAGATAGGAGCCCGTAGGGCGGCTAATTTGATCCGCGCCTGGGCTCACGAGATTAAAGAATTGCTGGGAGGCATGGGCATCAACGCTATCGAGAGCTTGCGGGGAAACCGCCTGATGCTGCGGGGAATTGGTCTCAATGAAAAGGAACTAAGTATTTTGGGCATCAAAGCAGCCGGGGAATAGGGGGAAGAGCCATGAAAAAGGTTTATGTTCGCGAGGAATACTGTATTGGCTGCCATTTGTGTGAAGTTTACTGCGTGATGGCCCACTCCCGCTATCCACATGATCTCCTCAAGGCATTTAAAAAGGGTGACCCTCTTCCACTTCCCCGCCTTTGGGTGGAGGAGAAAGGCCCTCTCACCTTTGCGTTCCAGTGCCGACACTGTGAAGAACCTCATTGTGTTAGTGCCTGTATCACTGGGGCTTTGCAGAAGGACACCACTACCGGTGTGGTGACTTGTGAACAGGAAAGATGTGTCGGCTGTTGGACATGTGTTCTGGCCTGTACGTATGGTGCCATCCGGAGAGATACAAAGAATGGGAAGATGGTCAAATGCGATCTCTGCAGTAACTGGGGAGAACCACCTGCTTGTGTTTACTACTGTCCTAATGAAGCCTTGATCTTTGTAGAGAGAGGAGAATGAACTGTGGAATACGTGATTGTCGGTAACTCGGCGGCAGCAGTCGGTGCTGTTGAGGGTATTCGTTCTGTTGACCAAAAGGGTAAGATCACCTTGATTTCAAAGGAACCTTATCACACTTATTCCAGGCCACTGATTTCCTACTACCTGGCAGGCAAAGTTACTGCTGAGAAGATGTTCTACCGCCCTCTTGATTTTTACGAACGGAATAGGGTGCGCGCCTTGCTGGGGAAGGAGGCGGTTGCTCTTGATGCTGTCAACAAGGTGTTGACAGTCAGAGAACTTCGAGACGATAGTGTGCAAGAAATTGCCTTTGACAAGCTTTTGCTGGCTACAGGGAGCAAGCCTTTTCTGCCTCCTATTGATGGCTTGGGCAAGAAGAAGGTTTTTACATTTTTGAGTTTTGATGATGCCCGCGCCATTTCCAGTGTTGCTGTTCCAGGTGCGAGGGCGGTGGTTATCGGTGGCGGGCTGATCGGTCTCAAGGCCGCCGAGGCACTGACCACAATTGGCGTCCAGGTCACAGTCGTGGAACTGGGTTCCTGGATCTTGAACACCATTCTTGACCAACATGCTGCTTTAATTGTCCAGAACCACCTGGAGAGGCAGGGGATCAGGTTTCTCCTGCAAACCACCTGTGAGGAAGTCTTGGGAAATGATGAAGTGGAAGCAGTTAAGCTGAACAATGGCGCTATCTTAAACTGTGACTTTGTGGTCATTGCAGTTGGGGTAAGACCTAATACTGAGCTTGTTCAGGGCACTCTCTTAAAAGTAAACAAGGGTGTTGTTGTCGACCAGAGGATGCAAACTAACCTACCGGATATTTACGCTGCTGGTGATGTGGCCGAAGGTTATGACCTCATCTATGGAAAGCAACGGGTGCTGCCTGTTCTCCCTATTGCCTATAAACAGGGAAAGACTGCTGGCATTAACATGGCTGGTGGAGAGAAGGAGTTTCCCGGCGGCTTTCCAATGAATTCCATTGGCTTCTTCGGCCTTTCAATAAATACTGCCGGTCTTATAGAGCCTGGTGGTGATGGTTGGGAAGTACTGGTGAAGGAAGAGCAGAGGCGCCAGGTTTACAAAAAGATCATCTTGCACCAGGTCAGGATAGTTGGTTTCATCATCTTGAATGAGATCGACAGATCAGGGATCCTCACAGGTTTGATGAGTGAAAGGGTATCAGTGGGGGACTTCAAGGAATCCTTGCTGGAAACGCCAGGACTGGTCAATCTGCCAGATGGTCTGCGACATGCCCGACAGTTTGGAGGTGCCCAATGATGATTACCATTGATGCTTCAGGTCTTCACTACCGCAAGCTGAACGAACAGATCAGGAAGGCCCTGGCAACTGGTGCTACCGAGATTTTAATCAAGAACGCCAACGGGCAGCGCTACATTGGTACAGGAATTTCTGGAAATCAGAGGATTGTTATCGAAGGGACACCTGGAAGCGATCTTGCTGCCTTTATGGATGGGCTGGAGATTGAAGTGATGGGGAATGCTCAGGATGGGGTAGGCAACACCATGAACGCAGGTAGGGTGATTGTGCATGGGAATGCCGGGGATGTCACAGGCTACGGGATGAGGGGTGGTGAGCTGTTCATCAGAGGTGATGTTGGTTACCGGGTGGGGATTCACATGAAGGCTTACAAGGAAAAACAACCTGTCATCGTGATCGGGGGCAGGGCTGGCGCTTTTTTAGGAGAATACATGGCAGGAGGGGTCATCCTTCTGCTTGGACTTGACCTGGAACCAGGACGTGAGATCGTCGGCAACTTCTGTGGGACAGGGATGCACGGGGGAACAATTTTTATCCGCGGTGAGGTCGAGCCCTATAAACTGGGCAAGGAAGTCAGGGTTGTGGAGCCTACAAGTGAAGATGAGCAGTTTATCGCGGATTACGTCGCTCGTTTTGCCAGCTATTTTGGTGATGATCTCTCGAGAATCGTGGCGAAACCTTTCAAGAAGTTGATCCCTTTCAACAAAAGGCCTTACGGGAACCTGTATACCCCTTATTAAATCCCAGGAATCAAGATTGTCAAAACAAGGGTTGCAAAAACACCATCTCGGGCGATACCCGAATTCTGATGAAGTCAATTGGCTTGAACATGATGGAAGCCAAATCCGACCATCCAAATGATTGGAGCGGCAGCAATGAGTTGGGGAAGAGTATTCCGAATCTTGGTTACAAACCGCGTTACCAGGAGGGTTATCTACCTGTGTCTCCCACAACTCCTACCAGGACCCGGGCAGCGGGATGGTGACGACCCTACTGGAAGCCGGGGTTAGTGTAGAATACCCGAGTTGCAGGCAGAGCCCCTTTAAAGGGGCTTTTTGCGTGTCCTAAAAAAGTGGCCGTCTGGTTTCCCAAGTCGTCAGAAGTTGACGATAGTGCCGTTAACAACAGTACTCCCCGTAACCAGTAATACCTCTGCCCAGTTGATAACTTCATCGAGGTCTTTCTCTCCGTCTTCAATTAAGACACCGTATTTAGTTTTGCCTCTGTTGTCTGGATCCAGGTCGAGAACTCTCACATCGAAGCTGTGGCGCAACGAAAAACTCAACAGGTGTTCTTATCCGAACTATTCTTCTTTAGTGGGGATTCGAGGTAATCGCAGAAGAGGTGATAAAGGATATTGGTTGCTTGTTTCACTTCCTCAAGGTCGATGTGTTCGAAGGGGGTGTGGGCAACGGCCAGTTTTCCGGGCCCAAAGACAATTGCTGGGAAGCCTGCCGCGACGAAGTTTTCAGCATCACTCCAACTCTTGAAGCCTCCTAGTTCGAGCGACCTTCCCAGTGCTGCCTTTGCTCCCTTTTGCAGTTTTTTAATTACCTGGAGGTCGTGAGAAACAGCAAAAGGTGGGGAAGTGTCGAGGATTTCCCATTT
>LGFL01000060.1 GCA_001508855.1 Thermoanaerobacterales bacterium 50_218 | reverse complement strand
TATCAGGTGACCCTGGGGAAGCTCGTCCGCGTCCAGGAGGGAAGAGAAGAATACCGCGGCAGGGCAGTCGACCTTGATGAAGAGGGTTGTCTCCTGATCCGTTTGGAGGACGGGACAGTAAAGCGGTGCGCTGCCGGGGAAGTATATTTGTGATAGGTGCAAACAAGTGTTTGTAAGGGAGCGGCTTTCGATTGTTATAGAGCTGCCCGGGAGGTGTACTTGTGGGAGAACTCTTCCGGAATGTGACTGATGTTCCAGGCTTTTTGCTCGGCCATGCTTCTGACTACGAAGGAATCACCGGCTGTTCGGTGATCTTGTGCCCTGAGGGCGCTGTCGCCGGTGTTGAGGTCCGCGGTGCCGCCCCGGGAACGAGAGAGACCGATTTACTGCGACCCGGCTGCCGCGTCCAGGAGGTCCACGCAGTAGTGCTCTCTGGAGGCAGTGCTTTTGGACTGGATGCTGCCTGCGGGGTGATGCAGTATCTCGAGGAAAAAGGCTATGGCTACGACACTGGCATCGCCAGGGTGCCGATCGTTCCCGCGGCGATCATTTTCGACCTCCACCTGGGAGACAGAAAGGCACGGCCTAACCGGGAGATGGGCTATCAGGCCTGCCTCGCGGCGAAGAGGGGGCGGGTTGCCGAGGGCTGCGTCGGTGCTGGGACCGGGGCGACTGTCGGGAACCTTCTTGGCCCCCGCTGGGCGATGAAGGGCGGTCTGGGCTGCTGGTCTCTCAAGAGCGGTGACCTGATCGTGGGGGCGGTCGTCGTGGTCAATGCTTTTGGTGATGTGGTCGACCCTGATACCGGAGAGATTGTTGCCGGACTGCGCCACCCTCAGGGAAGGGGTTTTCTGAACACCAGGAAGGTCCTTGCTGAGGGAAAGGCTGGGTGTGTTTTCCCGGGAACGAACACCGTCCTCGGGGTGGTGACCACCAATGCCTGCCTGACGAAGGAGCAGGCCAACAGGGTGGCTGCTCTCAGCCACAACGGGCTGGCGCTTACGGTGAGCCCGCCCCATACCAGTTTTGACGGTGACACCATTTTTGTCCTCGCCAGGGGGAGTGTCGAGGCAGATCCTGACCAGGTTGCTGTTCTCGCTGTTGAGTGCATCGCTCAGGCTGTGCTCAGGGCTGTCAGGGAGGCCTGGTCTCTTGGTGGAGTCCCGGGGTTGAAGGATTTTTCAGGAAAACCTGAAGCGGGGGTTTAGCAATGATTTTGGTTTTTGATGTCGGAAATACCAACATCGTTCTCGGTGTCTTCTCTTCTCATCAACTGCTCGTCCACTGGCGCATTGGGACCGATACCAGAAGAACCGCTGATGACCTGGGGATGCTCGTCAAGAACCTCTTCGATTTCCAGAGGCTCTCTTTTTCTGATATCGAGGCGATCGTCATCTCCTCGGTGGTTCCTCCGCTGACTCCTGTCCTCGTGGAGATGTCCAGGCGCTACTTCGGGAAAGAGCCGCTTGTCGTCGGTCCCGGTGTCAAGACCGGGATGCCGATCAGGTACGAGAACCCCAGGGAGGTGGGTGCCGACAGGGTGGTCAACGCTGTCGCTGCCTACAGCCGCTACGGTGGGCCGGTGATCGTCGTTGACTTCGGGACGGCCACCACTTTTTGCGCCATTTCCCGTGATGGGGAGTACCTCGGGGGGGCGATTGCTCCAGGCATCGGCATCTCCACCGAGGCCCTTTTCGAGAAGGCAGCCAAACTGCCGCGCATCGAGATCGTCAAACCGCGCCAGGTGATCGGTAAGAACACCGTTGCCAGTATGCAGGCAGGGATCTACTACGGCTTTGTCGGCCAGGTTGACGAGATCGTCTCCAGGATGAAGGAAGAACTAGGCGAAGATACGGTCGTTGTGGCCACTGGAGGGCTGGCAGAGCTGATCTGCGAAGGGACGCGAACCGTGGACCATGTTGACCCCTACCTGACGCTTTGGGGGCTAAAGATCATCTATGAGCGCAACCGTTCTTAAGTTCTCATTATTCCACTTCAACTTCTGCCGGGTTACACGGAAGGGCATCACCCTGGCCCACTAAAAAATATTGTGAAGGTGGTTTGATGAAACCAGTCAAGATAGGCAGCCTTGTTGTTCCCAATCCCGTCCTTGCTGCCCCGATGGCTGGGGTCACTGACAAGGCTTTCCGCATCCTGGCAAAGCTTGCTGGATGCGGTTTAGTTTATACAGAGATGGTAAGCAGTGAGGCGATCTTCCACGGCAACCGGAAGACTTTTCAGCTCTTCGACCTGGAGGGAGAGACAGGGCCCGTGGCTGTCCAGATCTTCGGCTCTGACCCCCGAAAGGTGGCCCATGCGGCGAAAGTCGTTGTCGAGCACGGTGCTGCCCTCGTCGACATCAACATGGGGTGTCCGGTGCCGAAGGTGGTGAAAAACGGTGAAGGGTGCGCCCTGATGCGGGATCTGCCGCGGGCCGCGGCGATCATCAGGGCTGTCAGGGAGGCAGTCGATGTCCCGGTGACGGTGAAGATGCGCAAAGGGTGGGATCAGCAGGAAGTGACCGCACCGCAGCTCGCCCTGCTGGCCGAGGAGTGTGGGGCAGATGCGGTCACTGTCCACGGGCGCACCCGTGACCAGTACTATTCTGGCGAGGCTGACTGGGAAATCATTAAAAAAGTTAAGGAACTGGTGAAGATCCCGGTGTTCGGCAACGGCGATGTCTTCACTCCCCAGGATGCCCTCAGGATGATCGAGACGACTGGCTGCGACGCGGTGATGATCGGGCGTGGTGCCCTCGGCAACCCCTGGCTCTTCAGGAGGACCGTCTACTACCTCGAAAAAGGAGAACTCCTCCCAGAGCCTGCACCTGCGGAGAAGGTCGGCCTTGCTCTTTTCCACTTCGACCTCGCCGTCTCCCTGAAGGGGGCAGAAGTTGCTGTTCCCCAACTGCGCAAGCACCTCTCCTGGTATCTGAAAGCCCTTCCCCGCGCCGCTCAGAAGAGGATGCTGATCAACTCCGCAAGAACCCCTGAGGATGTCCACAAGATCCTCCTCGATTTCTTGAAAGAACTTTCCCTCAGCAGTTTGACTCTCAGCACATAGTGTTGCTGAGCTTTCTATTGTTTTGAGGGAGAATTTTTGCTAAAATAGATGAGCACATAATTGTGCACATAGGACTTGAGAGTGCAGGGAGTGGTTTGTTGGAAGACTTCATCAGGGTTGGGGAAAAGCTGATCAGTCTAGAAAAAATCAATCGGCTGATCACCCAAATGCTTACTCTGCGTAGCCGCGGCTGCTCGCAGCAGGAAGTTGCCAACCGCTTCGGGGTTGATAGGAGTTTCATCTCCAGGCTGGAGAAGCTTGGTGCTGTCAGAAAAGGTAACCGCATTGCCGTAATCGCTTTCCCTGTCAAGAACAAGGGGGAAATCACCAGACTCTTGAAAGATTTGGGAGTCGATTACATCCTGGTGATGACCAATGAGGAGCGCTGGCGCTTTATTGAAGAAAAATCTGGTCTGGAGTTGTTCAACGAGGTGATGCAGATCCTTTCTGATGTCAAAAGCTGCGACATCGTGATAGTGGCTGGTTCCCGACAACGGATCCAGTGGGCATCTGCCCTCCTGGAGAAAGACGTCCTCGGCATCGACCTCGGGGAGTCTCCGCTTACTTGTGACCAGTACCTCGACCCCCGAAAGCTTCGCCAGCTGATCTCTGCCGTCCGCCAGGATGAAGGGAGTCATGGTTTGGGTTCGCCAGGTTGATCTTGTGCGTTTGTTGGCATTGCTCCAGGTTGCCGGCCGTTAAAAATTTCCGAAAAGGATGTTGGGTTTTGGAGGGAGAAAGGTGAAACACGTTGTCAGTGTGAGCCTGGGGTCATCGAAGAGAGACCACCAGGTAGAAGCCGAGTTCCTGGGAGAGAAGTTTCTGATCGAGCGTCGGGGGACTGACGGTGACTTCGAGAAAGCGGTTGCCCTCATCCGGGAGCTTGACGGCAAGGTCGATGCCTTTGGCCTGGGGGGGATCGACCTTTACCTTGTTGCTGGGAAGAGGCGCTGGGTGATCAGGGATGCTCAGAAGATCGCCTCGGCAGCGAAGGTCACTCCGGTTGTTGACGGGAGCGGGCTCAAGAACACCCTCGAGCGCCGCGTGGTTTTCTACCTCCAGGAGGAATTGGGCTGGCAACTGGCTGGGAAGAAAGTCCTCGTTGTTTCTGCGGTCGACCGCTTTGGCCTAGCCGAGGCCTTTGTTGAGGCCGGTTGTGATACGGTTTTTGGGGACATGATTTTTTCTCTAGGGATTCCCATTCCCATCCGTTCTCTGAAGACCATCGAATTTCTGGCCTGCTTGCTCCTGCCCATTTTGTGCCGGCTTCCCTTCAAATACCTTTATCCCACAGGGAGCAAACAGGAAAAGATCACCAGTTCTCACAGGCGCTACTATCAGGAAGCAGAGATCATTGCCGGTGATTTCCACTTCATTAGGAGGTACCTGCCTGAGCAGCTTTCCGGGAAGACCGTGGTCACCAACACGGTAACCAAGGATGACCTGGAACTGCTGCGGGATCGGGGTGTCAGGGTTCTGGTGACAACTACTCCAGAGCTTGGTGGCCGCTCTTTCGGCACCAATGTGCTGGAGGCGGTTTTTGTGAGCCTGATCGGAAAACCGCTGGAGGAAATCACCCCAGAAGACTACAACAGGCTCCTCGATGAACTCAAGGTGAAGCCGCGCCTCGAATACCTGTCAGGTTGAATGGCCGGGTTTGGCTTTCTGTTGCAGCTGTTGGGTTGAATAAGATATAAAGTGCTTGACGTAAGTGTTAAGTACTTAAGTACTGTAGGAATTGAGGGAGTGAACGATGGTCAAGTTTGCCTTTATCATTCATCCTCTCGATGTTGCCGATATTACTAAGAGGCTGAAGTTTTTCCGGCTTTTCCCCGATCGCTTCGTCGAAAACGTCGTCCGCCATTTTCCCGTTTACAAGGCCTCGGAGATCCGCGGTGTCAGGTCTCCCTGGAGCGAAACCGAAGGGTGGTTCATCATCTGCCCCCTGACTTCAAGGCAAATGCTGGAGCTTCCGGTCGACTACGTCACTAAGAAGATCATCTCTGCGGGGCGTCTGGCGGAAAAGCTGGGTGCCGGGATCGTTGGCCTGGGGGCAATGACCTCGGTCGTCGGTGATGCCGGGGTGACGATTTCCCGTCACCTGAACATTGCTGTGACCACGGGGAACAGCTACACCGTCGCTACGGCACTTGAAGGGACGCGGAAGGCTGCCGAGATCATGGGTATCAACCTCAAAAAGGCCGGGGTTGTCGTTATTGGTGCTACTGGTTCCATTGGAAGTGTTTGTGCCCGGATTATTGCCAGAGAGGCCGGGTACTTGACCCTTGTTGCCCGCAGGCCGGAAAAGCTCGAGCGCCTCGCCCACAAGATCTTGCAAGAAACAGGTGTTGCTGCCAAAATCACCACCGATGTTCACGAAGCCCTGCGGGAAGCGGATGTGGTGATTACGGTGACTTCGGCTGTCGATACCATCATTGAGCCGGAGGACCTGAAGCCAGGTGCTGTTGTCTGCGATGTTGCCAGACCGCGCGACGTCTCCAAGCGGGTCGCCGAGGTGCGGCCCGATGTGCTCGTTATCGAGGGGGGAATCGTCGAAGTTCCCGGAGAGGTGGAGTTCAATTTCGATTTCGGCTTCCCTCCAAAAACCGCCTACGCCTGCATGGCAGAGACGATGATCCTCGCTCTTGAGGGGAGGTGCGAAAACTACACCCTGGGCAGGGAGCTGAGTGTGGAGCAGGTAGAGGAAATCAGCCGTCTGGCTGCCAAGCACGGTTTTAAGCTCGCCGGGTTCCGCAGTTTCGAGCGTGCTCTTACTGATGCTGATATTGAGCGTGTTCGCCAAGCTGCGGCAAAGTTTACCACAAAATCCTTGACAAGGTAGGAGCTTCAAAAATATAATACCCCATAAGATGGGTTCGGTGTGGTCCAGCGGGAGGCTGAGGCTTTTCTTTTTTATTGCCTTTTCGGGGACCGTATAAAAAACTGGTGTGGTTCATAAAATGAGGAATAAAAATTTCAGTTTATTATTTTTTAGATTAGGGAGCGAGTGCCTTGTCAGAGAAAGAGATTCTTTTGACAGGTGATGGTGTCAGAAGGCTTGAGGAGGAGCTTCATTACCTGAAATCCAGGAGGCGGGAGATCGCTGAGCGGATCAAGGCAGCACTTGAGTTCGGTGACATCACCGAAAATTCTGAATACGAAGAGGCGAAAAATGAGCAGGCCTTCGTCGAAGGCCGGATTATCACCTTAGAGAAGATGTTGCGCAAGGCGCGGATTATCGATCGGGATCCTGCTGCCGTAGATACTGTGGTCGTAGGTTCAAGGGTCCTTCTTAAAAACCTCAAAAACGAAAAAGAAGTCGAATTCACGATCGTCGGTTCCGCAGAATCAAACCCTTCTGAGTTCAGGATCTCTAACGAGTCACCTGTGGGGAAGGCGCTCCTCGGTCACAAAGTGGGGGATGTTGTCAAGGTCAAGGCTCCTGCAGGGGTAATTGAGTATCAGATCTTGGAGATAAAGTGACAGGAAGAGCGGTCAGCAGGGAGGGAGTTCCATGACCCAGATCAACCAGGATCAGACCTCGGACTTGTTCGCAGTAAGGAGAGAGAAGCTTGAGGAACTGAGGGCACGGGGAATCGAGCCTTACGGAGGGCGCTTTTTGCGCACCCACCATGCTCGGGAAATAGTTGACAACTTTTCCGAGCTGGAGGGGCAGGAAGTCGCTGTTGCCGGAAGGATCACCGGGAAAAGGAGCCACGGCAAGGCCTGTTTTGCCGATCTCCTGGACTTTTCCGGCAGGATTCAGCTTTATGCCCGCCTTAACGACCTAGGAGAACAAGACTACGAACTGTTCACCGAGTTGGATATTGGGGACATCATCGGTGTCCACGGCAAGGTCTTCCGCACCAGACGCCAGGAGATTTCCATTGCCGTGAATTCTTTCGAAATCTTGGCCAAATCCCTCCGTCCCCTTCCAGAAAAGTGGCACGGTCTCAAAGACGTGGATTTGCGGTACAGGCAGCGCTACCTTGACCTCATCGTCAACCCCGGTGTGAAGGATGTTTTCCTCACCAGGATCAAGATCATCGCCACCATCAGGCGCTTTCTTGAGGAGCGGGGTTTCCTTGAGGTAGAGACTCCGATGATGCACCCGATACCTGGGGGAGCGGCAGCTCGCCCCTTCGTCACTCATCACAATGCCCTTGACATGGATCTCTACCTCCGGATTGCCCCGGAGTTGTACCTCAAGCGCCTGCTCGTCGGAGGGTTCGAGAAGGTTTTCGAACTCAACAGGAGCTTCCGCAACGAAGGGATTTCCACGAAGCACAACCCGGAGTTCACGATGCTCGAGCTTTACCAGGCCTATGCCGATTATCGGGACATGATGGAGATTACCGAGCAGTTGATCAGCACTGTTGTCAGGGAAGTGCTGGGAACGACGAAGGTCGTTTACGGAGATGTGGAACTCGACTTTTCCCCTCCGTGGCAAAGGATGACCATGCTGGAGGCGGTTGCGAAGTTTACAGGGGAAGACTTCGGTCACTTTGATCCCGAAAAAGCGCGCCAACAGGCTGAAAAGCTCGGAGTGGAAGTCCCTGCTGATGCCAGTTGGGGGATTACCTTGAACGAGGTCTTTGAGTCCCTCGTCGAGGAGCACCTGATTCAACCCACCTTTATTACCGGGCATCCTGTTGACGTTTCTCCACTTGCCAAGCGCAACAAAGAGAATCCCTTGTTGACAGATCGCTTTGAGTTGTTTATCATGTCGTGGGAGATCGCTAATGCCTTTTCCGAGCTGAACGACCCCCTCGACCAGAGAGAGCGCTTCCAGCGCCAGTTGGAGAAGAGGAAGCAGGGGGATGAAGAAGCCCACATGCTGGATGAGGACTTTTTGACAGCACTGGAATACGGGATGCCTCCTGCGGGGGGGCTCGGAATCGGGATTGACAGACTGGTGATGATCTTGACGAATTCGCCGTCAATCAGGGACGTAATTCTCTTTCCGACGATGCGCCCCAGATGAACACAAAATTCCGGTGATGCATTTAACCTAGATCTACTCACGTTTTGCAAGATCCTGTTGACAACGCTTAAAGATTGTGCTAAGATAAAGTCCCGGAGCCGGGAAAGCCCGGCTCGAAACACTCGGTCCTTGAAAACTGAACAGCCGTGCGGGCGAGGGAACTCTCTATCTAATTTGTTTAAGGATTTGATGGAGAGTTTGATCCTGGCTCAGGACGAACGCTGGCGGCGTGCCTAACACATGCAAGTCGAGCGGGGTAGCGGGTGCAGCTTAGCTGTACTTGTTACCCAGCGGCGGACGGGTGAGTAACACGTGAGCAACCTACCCGGAAGACCGGGATAACACTGGGAAACTGGTGCTAATACCGGATACACTTCT
>LGFL01000011.1 GCA_001508855.1 Thermoanaerobacterales bacterium 50_218 | reverse complement strand
AAAATTAAGGACCCCGGCAGGGTCAGACACCCTGAACCGGGGTCCGGGTTGTTCCGGCACAGCTCAGTTGTCGCTTCGTCAGTCACTCCGGCTTACAGCTCGCCCAGGAAGGAGAGCATCTGCTTGATCATCACCACGGCCTCGCAGCGTTTGGCTGTCGCCAGTGGCGCGAACTCGTCTACAGCACGGCCCTTGACGATGCCGTTCTTGACGACGACTGCTGCCGCTGCTCTTGCCCAGTCGCTGATCTGGTTGCGGTCGGCGAAGGTGCTCAAGATGGTGTTCACTTCCTCGGCAGTCAGGGCTTCGGCGTCTCTGCCGCGGAACTTCAGGGCATTGGCCACCATTGCTGCCAGCTCTTGCCGTGTGATCTTGGCATTGGGTCTGAAGCTTCCGTCAGGATAACCCTTGATTAGACCGTTCGCTGCCGCGGTCTCAACTGTTCTAGCGTACCAAGCGTCTGCGGCAACATCTGTGAATCGCTCACCGGTTGCTGCCTGTTCACGGATGTTCAGCGCCTTGACCAGGAGTGTGGCGAACTGGGCCCGCGTTACCTGGGCTTCGGGTGCGAATGTTGTCGCCGACATACCCTTGACGATGCCCTTGGCAGCCATCAGCTTGATGTCAGCTTCAGCCCAGTGGCCGATAATGTCTGTGAAAGCTGCTTCGTAGGCCATCACCGCGTACTTGCTCAAGTGATAGCTCTCAACAGAGACGGTGTTGTTCTCCTTGTCAACTCTGCTGCCAGGCACGAGATCCCACTGACCGGTTTCTTCGTTGTAGCGGAAGATCGAGAGCAGGTCTTCGCTGACACCTTCGAGTTTGTCAGGATCGTATGGCAGGGTGATCGTGATCGGGTTGTTGAAGGAGTCAATGCTGCCCTTGCGCACTCCGTCTGCACCGATGACATCGATCCTGATGTCGTAGATGTCGCTTGCCACCTTCAGTGCGGTGTATCCCGGCAGCGGAGCCTCGCTCTTGACAACGACGACGTTGAGAGTAGCACCTTCTTCAGCAAGTGTCTGCAGGTCTTCCACGGCGAGGTCAGCAGGGTCGACGGTCAGTTGGACATTGCCCACTACGAATACTGCAGGCTTGGCGGCCTCGAACACAGATAAAAGGATATCGGCGGGAAGTTCGACGGTTCCTTCTTCAGCGACATCAGCGGGAATTTCGAATTCGATTGCTTCGACTTCAGGATCGGCGATGAGTTCTTTGACTTTGTCGGCATCAACGATGAGGGTCCCTTGACCGTCCTCAACGGTGATTTCTCCGGTGGCAGTTTCCTCTTCAGTCGGTGCAGCACCACCGCCGCCACCGCCCCCGCCCCCGCTGGGCCTAGGTGGTGGTGCCTCCAGGTCGAGGGTAATGGATGCCAATGGTTGATCATCACCAGCGTAAACTGCCAGTGTATAATTACTATCAAAGTTTAGATTCTCGTATACCCAAGTATAGATGAACTGGTATGCATAATATGTTATCCCATATACTTTCCCATAAACCTGGTAAATGGCGTTGCTAACTTTGCTACCGTCATCAAGATTCCCTACTCCAATAATCTCCAGTAAGATGCTGTTGAAGTCGCTGGGAGTGCAAACCTGTATTGTGAAGCTTACTTCTGTATCAGTCGTTGCCTGGACTTTTGCGGTCTGACCATTGTATGCCCATCCATCTTCACCTTCGACTGCTACCGGCTGCTCTGGAGTGACTACGCGGTTAAAACTACCTGGAGATGGGGTCACTTGAGGTTGGAATGCTTGGGCTTGGGGGACGGTTCCGAAGGTCAGTGTCACCAGGAGTGCGAGGAACACCACCAACCCGATGTTGCCGAGAAGGGGGCGGTTGCTTTGCAGTTTGCCCATCACCTCGTTTCACCTCCTTTCCCGGCAGGATCAAAAAGGACACACTACTCTTAGATAACAATTTACCACAGAGGAGCTGGAAGTGCAATCCTTTTCACAAAAAATTTTCTAGAGTGTTTCTAAGGCCACGCAGTCTCCGTTTAGCCGTCCTTGCGTCGGCTTATCCCTTTTGCTCTCTTGTCGCTCACCTGGAGGGAAGAATCCTCCTCAAGAAACGGTCCCAGATTTTGGGCGCCGGCCTTTCCTCACATTCACTCCCAGTGGTAGCTATGGTCAGCTTCTGTCCCTTAATCACAGCAGAAGGGGCAGTGTGCAAGAGGTCGTCTGCGATCCTTCCGAGGAGCGCCGCTGCCCTGGCGGCAGCCTCCAGGCGCCTGCCAGGACCGTGGGCGTCAGTGGCAACGAAGTGAACCATCCCTTCTTTAAGATAGCGTTGGGCTGCCTTTTTCGGCAGGGAGCCGAAAAGGCCGGTGAGACACCCTGCAGTCACCTGGACGAGGACACCCTTCCGCACGAGTTCTGCGAGGGCTTGAGGATGAGTGGCGAGGTATTCGTTGCGCTCAGGGTGCGCCAGCACCGGGGTGACCCCGTTGAGCAGGATCTGGAAGAGCACCTGCTCGGTGTAGGGAGGCAGTTCTTGGACCGGAAGCTCGACGAGGAGATACTTGCCAGTGTTGCCGAGGGTGACCAGCTTCCCCGCGGCAAGGTCCTGCGGAAGATCAGGAGTAATGTGGTATTCCGCACCAGGATAAACCTCGAGAGGGATCTTCTCGGCCTCGAGGGCCTTCCGAAGAGCTCGAACGCTTTCGAGAATCTCCTGGCTGCTGTTCTCGAAAACCCCGGGGATCACATGGGGTGTGGCCACGACCGCAGTGAAGCCGGCACTCACACAGGCTTCGGCCATCTCGAGGCTTTCTTCGAGCGTTTCCGGGCCGTCGTCGAGTCCGGGCAGGATGTGGGTGTGAATGTCGATCATCCAGTTTTCCCCCTCAAGCTTTTAGCAGAGCTTTCCAAACTTAGATATTACCATGATACCACACAAACACAATTTTTGCCATCCACTGTCCCCTTACACAGGTAGTATTGCGAGCAGAGTCGCTTAGGTCGCTTGGTCAGAAAAACAGCACAGATATAACGGTAGGAGGAAGCGGGCAGTTTTCGGCGAACTTTTTATTGATGAACTTTTGAACTTTTCTATATTCCCATAAAAGGCTGACAGCTATTTATATGGAGGTGGTTGTTCGTGGAGTGCCGCAAGGAGAAGAACCTGGAAAAGTGCACCTGCACCTACCCTCACTGTGAGAGGAAGGGCCTCTGCTGCGAGTGCGTAGCCTACCACCGGGAGCGCGGCGAACTGCCGGGATGCTTCTTCCCACCGGAGGTTGAACGAACCTACGACCGCTCGATCGAGGCCTTCATCAGGTGCTACCAGAAGCGCAAGTCGTAAGCCAAGCGTGGCTGCACATAGCCGCGCTTTTTTCGATTCTTTGTCTAGGTGCTACCAGAAGCAAGCACAGGCCTTGAACCCCAAGCGCGGTTGCATATAACCGCGCTTTCATCTTCCTCACCCAGTTTCAGGAAGCCAAAACTCAAGCTGACGACGGATAATAAGAAAAGCCGGGATTGCTCCCGAGCAGTGCCTGTTGTTCTCTTTTTGCTGCCGCATAGAGCGGTGCCTGTTGCCAGAACTCGGAGGAGTGGGTAGCAGAAATTCAATGTTCATCATCTTCTTCTTGTTCTTGCAAATAGGTGCAGAGATATTCTGCAAACTTACGAAAGTCCCCAAGATTCTCGCTGAGCATTTGGGCTACCTTCTCGAGGTCAACTTCTCCATAAGCGTGCACTAAAATGTTCCGGAACCCAGCCATCCCAGAGATCCGTTTGGCAAAATCCATAGGCAGGACCCCAAGACGGGCTAATTCAAAGAAAATGCTTTTATAATCGCTAACGAAAACCCCTTTTTCCGAAAGAAGATGATTGCCAACATCTAGAAGAATTTGAATGCACAATTGAAGCCCGTGTTCAACTGCCCAAGCCTTTTCCAGGTCATGCCGAAGTTCCTCTCCTGTTATGCCCTGATATCTGGACAATTGCTGGAGGTAGCGGTCAAGGTCTTTCAACTTGCGCTCAATTACTGTAACTTCAACCATCTTTACCCACTCCAAACTTACCTTCCTGGAGCCTCTTCTTGAGATAATAACGCTGAACATCGAGCAGTGGCCGAAGATCCTGGTAGTCGCGGAAGACCTCTTCAGTGAAACGCACCCGGGCTCTCGGAGAACGGCAATAGATTAGTTTGCCGGAACGAAGCACCTGGAAACGCAATAAGGTCGGCGCCTGATTCAAAATCACCAGATCGACATCGTTCCTCTTGAGGCAACTCATGATCTCTGTGAGCAACTCGCTCTTGTATCCAAAGGGCAGGTCCCCCGGGATCAGGGTCTCGTCAACGTAGATAGCTATATCGACGTCACTTAGAGGGCCAGTAGTGCCCCGGGCGAGGGATCCGAAGATATAGGCAAACAACACTTCACTTCTGGACTTGAGGAGAGGCACTAGGAGCCCTTGGATCTGTTCTAAGCTAGCATACTTCGCGGAGAGCCTGCCGCCCGTTTCGCTGGTGCCAAATTTTCCAACCTGCTCCAAACTGTGACCTCTTTCTTCCGCTGGGGACCTCGTCATCGAAACACCTCCTCCAGCAAGAGCCCGATGTTTTCGGACCACTTGAGAACTGACGAATTCCAGGATCTCACGGGCATACTTGACAGCTACCTCACTCTGCAGGGGTCTTTCCTTCCAAAAAACTGCAGAAGGCCATTAGTTCGCCTTCAACATGCCAGCTACTTCCGGCAGGCGTTACCTCATCGACAATCTCGGCAATCAGTCTAAATATCCGTTCCAAACCATTATAAAAGTCGTGAAGATTTAAAGCTGCACTATCAAGGTATAGGGAATCTGCCTCTTTCTCTGCCTTTTCCCACGCCATTTTCGCCCGCTCAACGCTTTTTTTTACATCCGAAAGTTCCTGTCGTATACGTCCCACCAACGTCAAATACCTGTTGATCATAAAAAAACACCTTCTTCTTCGATTACCTTTCTCAGAGACTCACTACAATCCTCCGGATCGACAACATCAATTTTGAAATCCGGATCCAGGGATATTACCTCGGCCACGGCTTTGTAAAATAAACTATTGGGAACACCCCAAACCGCAAGATCTATGTCCGACCATCTAGTGTAACGTTCAAAGTCGGTCAAAGAGCCGAAAACTGCTACCCGTGCCGCCCCGTATTTGCGAGACAGTATTTTCGCGGCCTTCTCTGCTACATCCCAAGCACGTTTAAATCTAATTTTTAATGCAACTCTTTCCCTCTCTTCTTTCTCTTTGAGAAACTCTCGATACGGCTTCATATCCTCAGGTGTCAATTCTTTTGCGGTCCTGGGCATGAACATCACCTCCTAAGGTTATCATCATGATACCACACAAACACAATTTTTGCCATCCGCTATTCCCTTGCACAGGTAGTATTGCGAGCAGAGTCGCTTAGGTCGCTTGATCAGAAAAACAGCACAGATATAACGGCAGGAGGAAGCGGGCAGCTTTCGAGGAAGGGTCTCTGCTGGGAGTGCGTGGCCTACCACCGGGAGCGCGGCGAACTGCCGGGATGCTCCTTCCTGGTTGCTTCTTCATCAGGTGCTACCAGAAGGCCAAATTAAACTCAAGGCACAGATCTACTCAGCGATGTTTTCTCGATTCTTTGTGATGGTTAACAAGAAAACCCGGGACGGTTCCCGGGCGTACCTATTGCTAGAACTCGTAAGAGTGAGGAGGGATCCTTATGGCCTGCGGATCCGTAAAGGAATCAGCAGTAGTTGCTAGAACTCGTAGGAATAGTAGAGGGCGATGCCCTTGGCGCGGGCGGCGAGCTCCCCCACTACTGCCTCCAAGCGCTCGAGCCTCGTTTCGCCCCTCTTTTGCGCCTCGGCAAGTTCCTGCACAACCTGCTTCAGCTCAGCAAGATCGCTTGCCTTAACGAGTGTGTTGGCCAAATCCACCATTTCCACCAGCACTTGGGCCTGGTGCGGGGGGAATACTTCCTCCAGTTTTTTCTTTATCTCCGGCACTGCAACCAAGGGATTTCACCCCCTACAGTAAGTATACCACAACGCGCACACAACCCACCGACGAACTTCAAGATCTCACGGGCATACTTGACGGCCACCTCACTCAGCAGGGGTCCGTAGTGCTCAAAGAGAGCACCATCAGGGTGGCTGTTAGGACGACTTGCTCGCTCCCCCTGTAGTATAGAGGTAGCAGGATATTGCACTTAATAGCCCGAAATTTCATCCCAGTGGTAGGGTCAAATCGACCTGTCCCCTTGGGAGATTCCCCCTTTCAAGTTTGATTTTCCTTTGACTAACATTTTCCGGTTTTAATGCAAACCTTTCCAACAGAAACCGGTAATTGCCTCTCCCTGTTATTTTTCGCTTTCATTGCCTAATTGTCGCAAAAATTACAGATTGCGCCCATATTTCTCAAAAAGATAGGATGAACTTCTTGTTTCTCTGCTCCTCAAAAAAGAAAAAACATCGGCTCTTTTCCGATGTCCGAGCTTTTGCTTCCGAAACACCGACAGGAGAAAGCAAAGTGTCCTTCCCTCTTAGGAGGAAATTTCTTCGATAAGTTCGCGCCGGATTTCTTCGACAACCCGCTTCAATGCAGGCAACTTGTTCTGCACCGCGTCCCACACAATTTCCATATCCACACGAAAATAGTCGTGAACCAAAATGTCCCGCATTCCCGCGATTTTTCGGCATTCAACCTCTGCATGTTTTTCTCGAAGCTCTTGAGGAATCTTCTTAGACGCTTCTCCGATTATGCTCAGGTTTCTGACAACAGCATCTTGCACCATTGTGTTCTGCAAAAAGGAATCGAGAGAGTGCTTTTTGGTGTATGCCTGTATCCTCTCGATCGCCTCCAAGATGTCTTCCAATTAGACCTTAAAATCCCGGGACATACTCCACCTCCGCGAAGATACGGGGTTTGAGCCGGGGCTTCACATCTTCGGCGATTACGAGGTCCACTTTCTTCCCGAACAGGTCTTCGAGGAAGAACTTGAGCCCGAAGTAGTTGTCGAAGGACTTCTCCGAGAACTCGACCAGCAGGTCCAGATCACTCTCCCTTCCCGCGGAGCCCCGGACCACCGAACCGAAAACCCCTATCCGGCGGACGCCGTAGCCCTTGATGACATCCGCAAACTTTTCTATTTCCCTCAAAACAGTTTCTTTCGTTAGTGCTTTTGACATCATTGCACTCTTCCTCCCAATCGTTCCTGGTTTTCCTAGTTCTAGTATACCGGATCTGGTGCATCTAGGCAAAGCCGTGTGAACCACCGTCCGCGTCAAGATTTAGTAGGTGCCTTCTTCGAAAAGGTGATGAGTAAGAAGACCTCGCCACGCAAGGCTCTCGTCCTTAAAGCTAATGCTTAGCCGATACCTTGCCAAGGCACAAAGTTGCCTTAGGGAAACCTTGAGGGAGTAGTTGGTTCTCTTTAGGCTCGTCCTCCAAATCCTCCAAAAGAGCTAGCTGACAAGAGCAGACCTGGTTACTTCTTTACCTAAGATGAGACCGATACACCCAAACCCCTTCGTGCTCCACAGCCTTCCGGAAGCTGCTCTTTCCGAGTGCTTCCCATTCCTCCACTGTGTAAATGAGCAGATCAACAGGAACGGGGATTTCGGTGAGGTCCCACTCACAGCCGCGTTCCCCAAAAGGTTTGTCTGAAGTTTCGACAACGATCACAACATCAAGGTCACTGCCGAAGCCCCAGTCACCCCGCGCGTACGAGCCGAAATAAGCGATTCCTCTGACATCCCGACGGGAGGCGGCAACGCGCTCAGCCCACTGGCGCAGGGCGCGGTCAACCGCTTTCCTGTCGGGCCACTTGAGAACTGACGAATTCCAGGATCTCACGGGCATACTTGATAGCCATCATTCCGTGTTGCTCAACAGGGGGTTGTTGCGGAAGTATTCCACCCCAAAGGCAGCAAAGACTCCGACCATCAATCCGAGGACACCGGCAACGGTAATGTTGAGCACCTTCCTGGGACGCACCGGGTTCTCCGGAAGGTGAGGGCTTTCCACCACCTGGATTCCCTCAATGCCGTGCAGTTCCTGCAGCCGGAGTGCCTGCTTCTCCAGAAGCCCTTGCCTCTGTTCTTCAAACCGCGACAGGGCATCGAGGAGTCTCGCCCTTTGAAGCTCGACCACGGTACTGTTACCTACTCCCTCCAGTTTTGCCAGCGTCTCTTTCGTAGCCTCGATGTGCTGCTCCAGTTCTGCCAGGTCGCTGGCGATCCTCTGCAGTTCACCTTCCACAAGCTCCCGCTGGCGCTGGAACTGCTCCCTGCTGCGGCTCCGGAAGATTTCGATCATCTTGTTGAGAATCCTCTGCCCCTCGGCGGGATCCTCGGTTTCGATGGTCAGCCTGAGCATGTTGGTGTCCTTGACCGGTTCCACTTCGATCGATTCCTTGAAGGCCTCGAACTCCGCCGGTTGAACCTCGAGATTGAGGCCAGATATCACCTCGCGGAGGAGGTCATCGCTGAGAAGAACCTCACGGGCGTAACTCGGCGAGGTGTAAAGGGGGTGGATGGGGTTTTCCCCTATCGAGGGGAGGTAGCCCAGAGAAATCGCTGCCTTCACCTCGTAGACGGGTGAGAGCACAAAAAAAGAAAGGACACCGCTGGTGAGCACTGCTGCGAGGAAAACCGCGGCGATCAGCGTCCGGTGCTTCCACAGGGTGAGAACGATGTCCCTGAGATCGATCTCATCCTCATAAGGCGGATATGCAGGAATCGGCTTTGAATCTATCGCCTGCTCGTTCCCGGTCTTCTTTTCGAATTCCATGGCCATCTCCTTCCCCGAATTCTAGGACCACCAGACTATAATTTCTACATTTTTATCTATTATCCTTCCCACCTGCACTTCCCTCTGCGTCTGGCAAGAGGGGTTCGATGCGGGAGCGCTCCTTCTCCAGGTCGGGCTGGAGCTTCACAGCCTCGGCAAGGAGCTGCTCTGCTTCTCGAGACCTCCCCTGCTTCTCCAGGACGAGCCCCTGCCAGAGCAAGGCCTCGGCCTTAGAACCAGGGGCTCTTGCCGCTTTTTCCAGGTAACTGCTTGCCACTTCCCACCTTCCGAGCAGTGCTGCCGCCTTCCCTGACTGCAGGTAGGTCTGGTGGGAGACCTCGAGAAGAGGAGCCCTCGTCCACAGCTTCTTGTGCTCTTCAGGAACTGCGGCCATCCTTTCTTCCACCTGCTGGGGAACGGCCACTGCCTTCTCCAGGTAGCCGCGGGCTTTCTCCCTGAGCGTAGCTACCCTTTCTTCCTTCTCGCCGTTCCCCGACAATTCTCTCGCCTTTTCCAGCAGGAAGCGACCGGCGCTGAAGTACCCGGAGGTGAGGCTTTCGTAGACCTCCTGTTTGAGCGGCATCAGTTCAACTGCTGTCTCCAGTTCCCGCAGCCCTTCCTCGAACCTGCCGGTGCTAAAGAGGACGCGGGCATAGAGAAGCCGCAGTTGGAAGTCGCCCCGGCTGTGGCTGACTGCCTCCTGGAGCAGTTGCTGAGCCCTCTTTAGTGCCTGGGCATCCTGGGACTTCTCGCCGTGGTAGAGGTAGATCCTGGCGAGGTCGGCGCGGTAGGAGGAATTCCAGGGGTCGTGGCTGACAGCCCGCTCGAGGCTGGAGACGACTGCTTGTGAGTCCTGCTTCTTGGCTGCCTTCGCCGCCTCGGCGGCGTGCTTCTGCCCGACCATCAGGCTCAGAGAAACGAAGAAGAACAAGCCCACGGCGATCCCCACGATGATTCCCTGAACCGCCGGGGGAAGCTCAAGCCACTTCGCCACCGATCTCTGGGAGCGCTTGTGCTTGCTCTTCTGAGGTACCGCTCCTTGGGGTGCATTCTGGGGCGCGTAGAGGCGTTCCAGGCCGCGCCCGAGCCCGAACAGACCCCAAAGGAGCATAGCCACCGCACCCAGCGAGAGGTTGAAGTCGATCGCCGAGTGGATACCGAGGGCAACGGCACTACTGAAGATCGCCCAACTGGCACCCCGCGCCGCCTCCGGCACGACCTCCACCTCTCCAGGTCCCTGGGTGGTTCCGGGATCGCTTCCACGGGCGTCTCCTCGTCCAGCCGGAATCGCCGCCGGACGCTGCCTCCAGACCCGCCAGGTACTCAAGAAGAAGAACACCCAGATGGCGCAGAAGGTAAGCAGACCCGGAAAGCCGGTCTCCACACCGACCTGGAGGAAGTGGTTGTGGACCTCGGTGGAGAAGTAGAGGTAGTCCTGGAACTTGTGGTAGAGGGCGTTCCAGCCGCCACCCCCAGTTCCGAGCAGGGCGTTGACCGGGCTGGAGATGATGATCCTGAAGGCATCGCGGCTCCAGATCAGCCGTTCCTGGACATTTCTCTCCTGGAGGGAGATCGACTCCACCCTTTCCAGCCAGGCCTCGGGGAGCAGCCTGGCGATGACCGACCCTTCGGAATTCTTCCAGATGGAGTAGCCTCCCCAGGCCAGGAGCAGCACCGCGAGGGCGGCAGCGGTGGGAAGTACCCAGGGCCGGAGGCGCCTGCGCACCAACTTCTCTCCACCGACCGTGCCGGGTTCTCCGCCACCTTCGTGGCCGACATCGGGTTCTCCAGCACCAGCTTCACTCCGCCAAGAGACTGTCTGCAGGCGCGGGCGCAGGCTCTCTTCCAGGCGCCACCACCCAACCTGGATCAGGGAGATTAGAGCCGCTCCGGCAAGCACCCAGAGCCAGCCCGCCAGTTCTGACTGACCACCAAAGCAGGAAGCGACCCTCCCGGCAACGGCAAAGACGGCCACGACCTGAAGGAAGAACTGGCCGAAGGCGCGCCACCGCAGGCCTCCAGGCAGGCTGACCAGGAACAGCAACAGTCCCAGGGGGTAGACGAGGTAGCCGCCACGGGACTGCGTCCCCAGGAAAACGAGAAAAAGCAGGTAGTTGCCGACGGCGAAGGCCACTTTCGTCAGAATGCTGCCAGCCCTCGCCCAGAGGTAGAGTCCGAAGAGGTTGATCGCCGTCAGATACGAGGCGAGTGTGTTCGGGTACTGGAGGCTGGAGTAGATCCGCCCCCCGACGAAGGCGTCTTTATAATGGAAGGTTCCGAAGGCAGCACCGAGACCGAGCAGGGCGACTCCGGTGCCGCTGGCGAAAAACACCTTGAGGTAGTTCTCAACAGCCCGGAGGGAACGCACACTGTAGGCCAGCAGCCAGTAGACGGCAACATAGTTGGCCATCTTGAGGACAGCGGCGACGGCATCACGGTCGTTCCAGGCGACAAAGCAGGAGATGAAGTAGAGGTCAAGCAGGGCAAAAACAGCGTAATCGAGGGGCCGCTGGAAAAACACAAGTTCCCCCTTGGTGAGCTTGTAGAAAGCGAAGATGGAAAAGATCACCGCGGTGAAGACATGCGTCGGCAGTAGTTCCCTGGCGAAGAAGAGACCGCGGAAGTAGGGGGGATAGAAGAGCAGCACTGCCAGCAGCAGTGCCACCAGACCCTCTACTGTGAGCGCCTGGCGCAGCAGCGGCAGCAGCCTGGAAAACGCAGGCCGCAGAGCGAGGCGCCTCTCTTCCCTAGCAAAAGGCAGGCGCAGGCTCGTCCCACTCGCCACCACATAACGGTTTTTCGAAGCTTCTTCGGCCGTTTTCCTGGTACCCTTGCTTGCAGTTCTGCTTAACCAGACCTTTCCTTCTCCACTTTCCCGTTTGGCGGTCCTCTTCACGGAAGCAGCTCTTGCAGGTTTTTTCTGCTTCTTGCTGCGCTTTTTTCTTCCTCCAGCCATACAAACTCTCCGCCCCTACAGCAACAAGTTAAGTGCAAAGGACACAATGGTAGTGTTCCCAGCACAACAAAAAAAGGCCTTTTCTCTAGGAGACTTTTGCTCAAATTAGAATAGTTTCTACGAAAACCCCGCAATTCCTGCCAACACGTGAACTTTTCTAGGCGAGGCCGAGAGACGGGGCGATCTCCTGCATCGCCTTGAGGGCAATCTCAAAGAACTCCTCGAGGGTGATGCCGAGTTCCTCGCAGGTTCTGATCTGCTCTCTGCTGGCACCACGAGCGAAAGACTTGTCCTTGAACTTCTTCTTGATCGAGCGCACCTTGACCTCGGCGAGGGTACGTGAAGGCATCACATAGGCCACCGCAGTGATCAGGCCAGACAGAGGGTCGGTGGCGTAGAGGGCCTTGTCGAGGAGAGATTCGCGGGGAATTTCGCTGTGGGCGTGCGCCCTGACCGCGTGAACGATTTCCTCGTCCAGACCTCTCTCCTTCAGCCACTCCGCCCCGATGATGGCGTGCTTCTCAGGAGCGTCCTTGGTCACTTCGTAGTCGATGTCGTGAAGCAACCCAGTGAGCCCCCACTTCTCCTCATCCTGACCGAGGCGCCTGGCCAACCCCCTCATGATCGCCTCTGTCGCCAGCAGGTGCTTAATCAGGTCTTCGTCTTTGACCTTTTCCCTCACGAAGGCGAGGGCTTCGTCCCGGTTCATCAAATTCTCCCCCTTCATCTGGTGCACCACAACAGGCTTGAGCGAAAGTGCTCGGGTGATCAAGAAAGCGAGGGCGGAGAGTTCAGCTCGGCGGAATCATTTTAACTTCCCTTTTGCCAATAAAAATTCCTCTTTGTAGAGGTCTTTGTTACTGGCATTAAATTCGTGTTTTACTTGCACTTGTAGATTTTCTAACGTATAAAGTTGCCATGAAATTGGAACAAAAGCCATTTCAGCCTCTCTTGCTTCCCTTGTTAATTCAAAACTCAAAAGCAAGTGAAAAGCGTCTCTTGTGATTTTTGGATCCCTAGATGGCGAAAAATAGAATGTTCTAAATGATTGATTTTTTGTATCTGTGTTATAAGTCTTGCAGTCAAGGTAAATAATTTTTCCTCTGTTATCTATAATTTCAATATCAGGATAACCAACCACTTTGATTTTACCACTTCTTGACCGAGGTTTATCTGCTCTGAGCCCTAATTTTCTTAAAGCTGATACTACAAAAGGTTCCATATGATTTCCAGCTTCATTAGGTCTTCCTGTAAAGATTCCTTTCTTATAAGCTTCACTTCCCGCGAGGTGTGCAGCAGTTTTTAGAAGTTCTAATAATTCCTGATTTTCTTTGATTGATAAATCAAAAGATAATACTTTGCAACCGGTTAGAGCTTTTATTGCGACTGGATATGGAATGCCTTTGAGAGGCTCTAAAAATTTACTTATTACTGCTTCAAGCTGTTTTATATATTCTTCATGCTCACTCATTTTTCTCCCTCTTTTTCAAAAATCAATATGTTTTCTTTCTGCATCACATTATAAAGTCCGAAAATTATTTTATCTATATTTTTCACCAATCTAAACCCGATTTTTTCTGCATAATCTATAATAAACTCCACAGTTTTTATTTCTTTTCCCTGATAGGTGGCATTTCCAATTACAATTACCGCACACTTTTGAGGCTTGAGAACCCTATGCATTTCCTGTAAACTTTTCCTCATGTCTTCGTTGTAAAGGTCTATTCTTCTTTGTCCCTTACCTCTAACTCCTATAAATTCCTCCCGTAGCTCCTGTAAATCATAACCCAATGTCTTTAATGCATGAGCGTCATTGGATACATAATCCAAAGCGATAGAATATGGAGGAGAAGTTATTATTCCATCAACACTGTTATCCTTCAAAGGCAATGTTCTTGAGTCACCAACTTTTATGTCAACATTCCCAACTTTTAATTGAAGTTTATTTACCACATCAACATAATCTTTAACTGACAAAATCATTAAGTCTAAATTCTTTCTGAATGCATTGGTAAAGTCTTTCTTCCTTCTTGCATTATCACTGACTGCCACTAATTTTGCCATAAGATAAAAGTTTCTAACTTTTTCATTGGGTAGGTCTTCTATCGCCTTATCCAAAGCCCTGTTATCAGGGTTAAATAGATTCACTTCGACTTTCTCTGAAATTTTATCCTTCCACTTTAAGATCTCTGGTAAAACTTCTATTGATTCTGTTTTCACCTTGCTTTGAAGCACACATAAAGGAGAAATATCAATTCCAACACAGTTTATTCCCAATAATTGGGCTTCAACTGCTGTGGTTCCACTGCCTAAAAACGGGTCTAATACCGTATCTCCTTTATTGAGTCCTATAATATTGAGCAATGCCCTAATCATCTGGGGATGAAATTTTCCTTTATACGGGTATATCCAATGTGTTAAATATTGATTCACAGACCTTGTTCGGTTTTTTCTCACAATATAAAAATAGTCTGTATACTTATCTTTAATTAACTTAAAGTAAGCAAGTTTCTTCTTTAACAACTCCACATCTTGGGGTTCTTCCAAAAGTCTGAACTCTCTTAATCCATTAGTTAACTCAAATTTTACACCCAAGGATTTCAGTTCAAGTTGAGCCAATGCCAACTCATAAATAAATTGAACATTATCAAAAAGTAACAGTTGTTTATCCTTTGATAGTGGTTCTTCTTTAAACGCCCAGAAATCACCTATGCTCTTCGCTTTTTCCAACATTATTTCACCTTTATAGTTTGTTTCTTGGTTCATAGTCACCTTCCCCATAATACCATAATTGGTAAGCCACTGAGCCGAATTTCAGACAAGGTTTTTAGCGTATACAACGTTCCGATCGAAAGGAGCAATGCCTCGAAGGGCAAGACTCTAAAACCCCGATAACAGCGAGCAGCACCCGCACGGAAGACCACCAGCCCTGCGGTTTTGGAGCAGAAAAAGCTGGACAGGTTTGGTATTCGCCAAACTTAACCGTTTTTCCTGCAGAACAAAAGGATGTAGGTGGAGGAAGTGCATTTTAAAATCGAAAAACCCGCAAAGCCTTGTGCCTTGCGGGTTTGAGGGTTCCCTACTGGTGGGCGCGGAAGGATTTGAACAAAGAGACCCCACCTGCAAACCCGCACAGGCTCTAGCTTCCCGGCTTCCTGCCCGACTCGCTGCCCGACTCCAGGGCCCCGGCGACGCTGTCGGCGCGCCTCACGGCGTGGGCGTAGATGGCCGCGGTCGTGGCGGGGCTGGAGTGCCCGAGGAAGGCGGCGACTGTCGTCAGAGACACCCCGGCGTCGATCAGGATCGATGCGGCCGTGTGCCTGAGGTCGTGCACGCGGATCCGCGGCAGTCCGGCCTTCTTCAGGGCGAGCCTCAGCGTCTTCCTCACGGCGTTGCACCTCAGAGGTCTCCCGTCCTCGGCGGGGAAGACTAAAGCGTCCTTGAGCGGGCGCACCTTCTGGCTCCTCTTGTGTTCCTCCAAGAGCCTGAGCGTCTCGGCGTCGAGTCTGATCGTCCTGCGCGCCGCCGGTGTCTTCGTGTCTTCCTTCAGCTTCCTCCTCTTCGAGTCGGCGCTCCTCCGCACCGTGACTGTGCCTTTCTCGAAGTCAACGTCCTCCCACCTCAGGGCCAGCACCTCCCCGAGCCTTAAGCCTGCGACCGCCAGCACCCGCACGGCGAGGCCGTGCTTGTAGCCCTTGAGTGCCTCCAGGAGCCTGGTCAGCTCTCCCGGCGCGAGGACCCTCTTCTCAGACCGCGCGACTCGCGGGAGCTTGAGCCCCTGCGTAGGGTCGCGGGAGACCCAGCCCCAGGCTACAGCCTGCCGCAGGCAGGTCTTGAGGGTCCCGACGGTCTTGCGGCAGGTGGTCGGGACGAATTTTTCCCACATCGGGCTCAATGCCTCCTGCAGGGCACCGGGCGTGAGTCCCCACAGGGGGAGCCTCCCGACGTAGGGCTTGAGGCGCCGGGCGTGGACCGAGTAATTTTCAAAAGTGGTCTCGGCGACCGAACCGCGGACGTGGGCGAGCCACCTGTCGAGGCACTCGCCGACGGTCGCTGGGGCCTTCGCGGCGCCGGGTGCGCGCTTGAGGTTGACCTCTAACTCGGAGGCGCGCAGCTTCGCCTGTGTCTTCGTGCCGCGGAAGGTCTCGCGGTAGAAGCGCTTCTTTCCAGTCACAGGGTCGCGGCCCAGGTAGACCTCGATCTCCCAAGAGTTCGCCTTACCCCTCTTTCTCACCCTCGCCAATTCTCCATCCCCTCCCAATAAACAAGGGAGGGGCCGGATGGGATCTTAATTCGCCCCCGTCCGGCCCGCTTCCTGCTCGACAAATTCCCGGAGGGCCTCCTCCGGGATGCGGATGCACCTCTCCGAGAGCCTCAGGGCGCGCAGCCTCTTCTGGTGCACGAGTTCGTAGACGTAGGACTTCCTCACGCGAAGGATCTTCGCCACCTCGGAGACAGTGTAGAACCGCACAGCAAAAACACCTCCTGAAAAAAGAAGAGACGCGGGGTCGAACCCGCGCCGAAAAAACCGGGAAAAACGGCTTTTATCTTGGAAACCTGAAAGCCTTGATTTTCAAGGTGTCCCGGGATCGCCTCTCGGTCCTCAAAATAGAAGGCGATTTGAGCGAAGTTTTTTCCGGCGGGGGTATAATTATATACCCCCGCCCGAAAATCGGCTTTTCGGGCAGAAAAAAATCCTTTAGAATCAAGGGTTTGCGGGCTGGAAAAAATTCCCCTTTTTCTACCTCTGAGGGGTCTTCGGCTCCTCCTACTTGGCGGCCGATCTTTTCCGCTTCCAGAGCCTCTTCTTCTCCCTTTCGGCCGCCCTCCGGCAGGCTTCGGAGCAGTATTTGGCGAAGTTGTTCCTGCGGGTAAACATCTTCTTGCACCAGTCGCAGCGGGTTTCGCTGTCGCTTTTCTGGTCTTCTCCTTCGGGCTCGAAGAAGAGCCGCGGCTGGCGGACGGTTCTTCCGGGCTGCTCTTCTTTTGCTCCTTTCGGCGGGGCAGGAGGAACGTCCAGGGTGAGTTCGAGTTTCGTCTCAAAGGACTCCGCTATGAGGACCCTGCCGTCCTCCCGGGCGGCCCGCAGCGCCTGCTTCACGGCCTCAGGGGGACCGGCGAACTGCAGGGCCGCCCTGCCGTTCCCAGCATGCACCGCCATCTCCCTGAGGCCCAGCTCCCTCGCGGCTTCGGCCCCCGCCGGGCTCTCGGTCCAGAGAACCCAGTCGTCTCCAATCGCCCAGGCTCCGCTCTCGGGCTTTCCGGGGACTTCCTTGAGGACCGGGGAGACCGACGCCTCCGCGGGGAAAGGCTCCGGGTTTCCGCTCCGGGCGGGCTGCTTCTTCCGTGCCTTCTCCGTGCTGCCTACGTCGACGCTCCCATCGGGCTTGACCCAGACCCCACATCTGGTGCACATATAGCTTTTGCCCGGCTCCGGGCTGTCGGCCACCGAGGAAGCACACAGCGGGCACCTCAGCCTGCCATCTTCCAAGGCGCGCACCTCGCCGTTCCTGGAGACCTCCAGGGGCGCGAGGCAGCGGGGGCAGGTCGCCTTTCCGGGGTAGGCGGCGAGCTCCCGCCCGCAGACTGGGCAGGTGGTGAGGGGCAGGGACGACTTATTCCTCCCCCTCCCGGGGATGGAGGCGTCCGCCTCTACCTCCGGTTCCGGCTGCTCCGGTTTTGGCGTCCGCGTCGGGGCCCTGCCGGACTCCCTCACGGCGGCGTCGAAGCGCGCCTTGCCGGCGTCGGAGCAGAGGCCCTTGTGCTCGGTCCTGCCGACCTTCACCGTACCGGAGTTGCAGACGCGCAACCAGAAGTCCTCGCTCGATGTCCCGCAGGTGGGGCACCTGGAGACGGCAAACTGGGCGTCCCAGACGAAATCCTTTACTCCGCTGCAGTAGGGGCACCAGGCGGAGCCTGTCTTCAGGTCGGGTGAAAACCTGCCTTCGGGTGGTTTTCTGACCGTATCTATCATTAAAGAAATACCTCCTGTCGGAGACCCTTGGTTTATGGACCGCGCGCAGTACAGGCGGCATCCCGAGGTCGTTCCAAAGAGAACTTTGTTTGACTGAGATGTATACAAAACGGTATACTAAAAGGGAGGCAATGCTGTCTAAGGAGGGATAGGTCGTGCCGTCCACTGTGCGGGTCAGCAGCAGGGCGTGGGAAGTGTTGAAGGAGATCGCGGAGCAGACGGGGGAGACGATGCAGAGCGTGCTGGAGCGGGCCGTGGAAGCGTACCGCCGCCAGTGGCTGCTTGAGAGGGCCAACGAAGCCTATGCGGCCTTGAGGAACGACCCGGAAAAGTGGGATGAAGAGGTCGCCGAGCGCAGGGAATGGGAAGCAACCCTGGCCGACGATCTGGAGGGCGGCGGGTGATGGCCTCCCCGCTGCGCGGCGAAGTCTGGCTGGTGGACCTGAACCCTGTCCGCGGGCACGAGCAGGCCGGGAAGCGTCCCGCCCTGGTGATCTCAGTGGATGCCTTCAACACGGGGCCGGCAGGACTCGCAATTGTTCTGCCGATGACTTCAAGAGAAAAAGGCATACCGCTTCACGTGAGGGTGGACCCCCCGGAGGGAGGTGTGAAGGCGACGAGCTTTGTCAAGTGCGAGGACATCCGTTCGATCTCGACCGAGAGGCTGATAGCCAAACTGGGAAGGGTATCTGCCGAAACGATGGCCTTGGTGGAAGACAGGGTGCGAATACTCCTGGGTCTGTAGCCGTGTGTGTCAAAAAACCGGGCAAAGCCAAGTGGCTTCTACCCCTTTTAGAAAAGCCGCCCTTCTAAGAAGCGGAGGGGTGGATCGACCGCCCACTTGATCAGGACCCTATCGTGGTAGGTCCACGCCCAGCGGGGCTGCCTGATGAGGTCGCACTAGAATCGTGCGGCATCTTCTGCACTCAGCACGATAACTTTGCACTCTCTCTTGTCTTTCCGCTTCTAGCGTCGCTCTCTCGCTCCATGAGTCGGGGCGGTCTTCCCCGGCCCGCCCCATTCCCTCCTTTCCGTTTTGGAATGGGTTTACGGGCAGGGTTCGGCCCTGGAAAACAAGAAGCGGCCCGACTGCTCAGGCCGCTTCTGAAACTCACCTGGTTTTCGACTCTATGCTTCCAACTCTTCCGGCAGCTTCAGCGGTACGCTCTCAGCAAACAGCACGTCCGGGCATATGTCGGCCCCGTTAGGCCAGACCACAGTCCTCACATCGGGATCCGCCTTCACCTGCCGGAAGAAGACCGGGTCCTTGAGCGGCTCGAACACCGGGCCCTTCAGGAAAGGCCGGATGTCGACCACCCGGTACTCGCCGGTCTCGAACTCGAGAATCAAGTGGTGGCTTCCCACTGGATAAGCGCTCCGGACCTCGTGGAGCATAGACTCTACACGGTCCTCGTGCATTCATGTCACCTCACCCTGCGGGCACCTGAAACAACGGCTCGTCCCGTCGTGCCCGGTTCCAGTTCTCCATTAGCACCCCGGCGTTTCTCTGTAGCTACTTCCTGATCCCGGCTTCAGTTCCCCCTGGCAGTTTTCCTTTCAGGATCTCCCCATTAGGAATGGACACCACGGCCGAAAAGCTGTGAGCGAAAACGTGTACATACGGGGGAAAGTGATCGTTATAGTACATGCATATCTTTACACCGGGAAAACTCGCATATAACCGGCATCCTTTCTCACCTTCATTGCAGTATCCGCCCCAACTTCCCGGCCCACACCTCCAGCACCGTGAAGGTGCCGGTCTCCAAGCCCCTGACCTTGGGGCCTGGGGTTCGGGCCCTGCGGACCCGTACTAGGCTTCAGTCTTCGGCAGCCAGGGCACGGCCTCGGCCTACGAATCCCCCGTGCCGTAGGTCGCCAGGACGGCCTCCGCCTCGGCCCGCAGGTCGGCCCCGAGCAGCGACGCCACCTGGTAGACCATGTTGGCGTCGCTGTGGTGCCGCCGGGAGACATGCTCGATCTCCACGTCCGCAGTGCGCAACTCCTGCCGCAGCCGGAGGCTCGGCGGGGAGATACCGACCTTCAACGCCCGGAAGACTGGACCTATTCCAGCTCCGCCAACAACTTATCCAGCGCTGCGGCACGATTTTTCTCCGTTTTCTTCACCAAGATACATCCCCACCTTTCTGTCACCCACTATAGTTATGAAGAGCCAACTCAGTCCCTTCCACAACAGCCAGAGGGCGCCGAAAACAGCCACAGCGCACATCTCGACGAGTCCGAACGGCGGCAGGTAGTCTCCGTAGCCGTCCTGGCAGTAGTTCCCGTAACCATCCTGGTAACCCTGAACCTCCCAGCCGCCGCAGCAGTCGGAATTGAAGGGCTCCCACGGCGGAGTCTCACCGACAAAAGGCTCCGTGAGGCTGGCCTCGCCCTTCATCAATTTCTCGAAGCGCTCGAGTTCGGTGTTCTCGCAGTAAAACAACTCTCACACCCCCTCTTCTTTCCTCAGGAGAGGTTTTGCTCGGAAACTCGGCTCCAGACCTCGTCCATCACCACCTTCTTGCGGACCTCCCGGTTCTGCTGCACGAACTTTTGCTTTACCCAGGTCAGCACCCTGAACATAGCGTAGAACTTGGTGAACTCGTCCTTGATGTCGTGGAAGTCGAAGCAGACAACACGGTCCGAAAGCTGAATTTTCGTCTCGCAGTCGAACATGCCGAGGAAATTGCCTCTCAAGAAAACCGTCAGCACCCTCTTGAGCATGCCCGAGGCGGGTTTGACCTGCAACCTGCGGGTGGACACGCAGGCGCTGCGCCCGACAGGCAAAACCCGGCTTCACGTTGCCGATTACCTCGCGGTCGTCAGCAGGAGCCACCACACCTAAATCACGGATGCCGGGCTGCATGTGCTCATCGACCTCGTCCCAGGGAACAGGCTAAAGCGCACGCAGCGAGGCCCTGACCGACTGAGGCTTGCTTTCAACAGACACAACCTCAACCAGCTTCAGGTCTTCAACTCCTCGAGAGAGAGTCTGTCTACGCGACCCCAGTCCTCTGACACGACACAGACCTGGGTGCCGCAACCCAAGCTCAGAGAGTCCAGAAGCCGAAGCTGGCTCTGGAAGCAGAACACGATAAAACCCCTGCCCTCCACCTCTTCGATACGCCGCGACTGCTCGGCCAAGACACAGCGCACGTTCAGGTCGTTCGTGAACAACTCGCAGAGGTAGTACTCCTTTTCGCCCTGCCTCACCACGTGGTCGGCAAACGTGCGGTTGGAAGGCAGGAAGCGACAGCCGACCAGCGCAGCGCGGTAGATGGAGTCGAAACCTTCCCTGAAACGCCCCAAGACCTCCAAGCCGAAAGGCAGGGGCAGCACCATCAGGCGGCGCACGCTGAACTCAGGCTCAGACCCAAACGCAGACATCGAATCGGGCGTGGGGCAAAAGACAACCGCACCGTCGAAGCCCAGCAGCGCACAGCGCCTTGCCTCCGAGCGCACACGCTGGACATAGCTCTTGCGAGGGCTGCGGGGCAGTACGTAAAGTAGATAGGCTCCACGTCCGCGTATCAACCCAGCGAACGCGTCCCCACGGTTGAAGTTGTACTCCTTCTTCGCCTGGCGTGCAGGAAGCCACTCCCAACCGGACTGCACCGCTGCAATGTAGATCTCACCCACGCACCGCTTCTCCTTGTCCAGCACGTGGTAAGCCGTAGCATCGTAGCCGAACAGGTCGAGCGTCCGCTGGGTCACACAGATCCTCTGGCCCACGCGGCGCAGCAGGCCAGCTCGCTCCAGCTTCTTCAGGCGCCGGTAGACATACCAGCGGCCGCGCTCGTCCTCCTCCCCATACATCAGCCGTCGCGCCTCCTGCGTCGTCAGCACCTCACAACTGCAGAGCGCTTCCAGCAGACGGCGGTCCCGGGGCTGCAATTGAACTCCCGACAACAACTGTCCCCTCGTACAAGAGCCCCAGAAAACCTCGCGTGCGGCCCCTTTCTTATTCGCCAATTTTGACACCTCCTTCTTCTTTTCTCTTCCAAGAACCGTTGTTCGGCTCAACCATAGGGGTTTGAGCGCCGCGGGAAAGCCGCCGAAAAAGACGCGATTTTGCAAGACTCCTGCACGCTCCAAGCCAGGCGGGAAGTGGCTTAAGGAACACCTTCCCCGCCCGTCTTTTGATAGCTGTCAAAGTCTGCATATCAAGGTTTGGCGACTTTGAACCCCCTTTTGGACACCCCTTCAAGGAATTTTTGAACAAGCATCTTTGCTAAACTCTGGAAAACCGGACATCCCTCAAATGCCTTCAACTGGTACCTTTGCTCCCATTTCTGGTAAGTGCTTCCACGAGCGGCACTGGGCCGTTCCATGGCCATTCGAAGACGTAGACCTCAGTCCTCGGGTTCGCTTTGTCGACCTCCCCAACGACTGCGTAGGAGACGTGCCTCCAGCTGTCGGTCTCGACCAGCCTCAGGTAGCGGATGGCGTTGATGATGTGCTTGATCGTTCTGTTGTCCGGGTCCCATTCGAGGGAGTACGGCAGGTAGAGAGCGATCACGATAAAGGCCTTCTCGAACCGCAGGTGTAAGTCTGCCTCGGTGTAGGCGTTGATCATCGCCCCGAGCCACCTGTCGCGCACTTTGCGCTCGTAGCTGCCGCGGGCACTGACCCTCGGCGGGTAATCGGGCACAACGAACTTCAGCACGCGCCCGTCCCATCTGGCCTCTGCGCCGGGCATCGGTGGGAGCACCTCGAGAAAGGAGTCCTCCAGAGGGTGCTCAATCTTCAAGAGCAGTTCCTCACAGTCGAGGCGCAGATCCTCGGCTCTGGCGGCGACTCTTCTTGCAAGTTCGTACAAGCTGCTCAAGACCAAAAACACCTCCTTAGAAGAAACTCAGAAACTCGTCAGGGTCAATGCTGACATTGGACGGCTTCTGCTCTAAGGAAACATTTCCCTGGAGCCTGCTCAAGATCAGGTCGAGCTTCCGGCTGATCTCTTCTAATTTCTCCCGCTGCCTGTCAATCTTGAGCGCCTGGTCGACCAACTGCCGGACGACGTAGGCCCGCGTCCCCGGGGGAAGGGTTGCGATATAGTGGTCTGCGGGAAACCGCACAGTGACTCTTACACGGCCAGGGGGCATGGAGTGGTGACACCTCCTCCCGCCTTGCGGCGCAAGGGATTGAGGCAGTTTTCCACAGGGGGGTGGTGACATGACCTTTCGCTGGAAGCCGAACTCGAAGAATTGAGTCACCACCCCTCTCTAAAAATCGGGTTCATAGCCTTGTGGCCCAAGGTTTTGAAGCCTGTCACCAGGGGTCTCTTCAGGTGCCTGCACTGGTGGAGATTGCCTTGAGGGAATTCTTCTGCAGCTTCGCCTGGAGCGCGGATAAGAACCCTTCAGCGTTCGCCCACTGAGGGTCGGGGAGCACCTTCGCCGCAGGGAGCATTGAGACCAGATCACCAAACTCTAAAGCCCCGCCACCGGCGAGGTAGACCACCTGGATGATGTCGGCAGTGCCCTTCCAGGCAGCCAGGACCCTGCTTGCGATGACCCGCGCCGTCTCCGCTTTTATGCTGCGGATGGTGTCTCTCAGGTCAATCACCGTTCCCCGGTAGGGCACCTTTCCTTCTTTCACTACATACGGCAGGTAGCCCCAGTCGAGGGTTCCACCGGTCTGCCTTTCGTACTCTTTTGCTACCGTACTGTAGAGGTTGAAGGCGCCGATCTCTATTGTGCCCGACAGCTTCGACACTGGACGCACCTTCGGACTGGTCTCCACAACTAAGTAGTCGGTTGTCTTGTAGCCGATGTCGATCAGGGCAGCCAGCCCCGATTCCGGCAGTTCAAGGGCTTTGAACAGCGCGCCTGCCGCCTGGGGATATACAAGTACCTCATTGAATTCGATCAACTGGAACTCTGAACCGTCAACGCTGATGTAAGCCGAAAGGTTCCTGATGTGGGCCTGCAAGCTGTCCTTCTGCTTAGCGAAGTAGGAGATCGGTAGCCCCACAGCAATGTTGATTTTATCCGCTACCCTTTTGCAGTTGCTGAACAAAAGACCCACGGCAGTCAAAAGGAAGACATCATGTGTGCGGTCGAGATACTTTTCGCGCTCCATGGTGAACTCCACTTCCAGCCCCTCTTTGAGGGCAAGCTCACCGACGAAGTAGGACAGAGGCTCACCCGCAAACGGCTTGACCCTGACGAAGTGGCCAACAGAGGTTTGTGAAAGTTCACCCAGGCTCAGCTCCGTTGCCGGAGCGATGAAAGATGGGAACATGACGCGGCCGCCGTGCTCGCTGACGGCCTTCACCGAGCTGTAGCCCACATCTACAGCGATGTTCACAAAAAACCACTCTCCTTTTCTTAAATTTTTCGCAGTTCAGACCTTTAAAAAAAGAAAACCCCCGGCCCTTCCTGGAAACCGGGGTCTGCAGGCAGATCTTGAGGCTTGCATTGGTCCAAAGCTCGTTGGGTTTCAATTATCACCCCCCTGTTGACTGCCAAATGCGTGGGAACCACCTCCTAAAAGAAGAAAAAACCCCTTTTTGAAGGGGGCCTGAATTCTGCTTGTCGGCGGAAAGAAGCCCGACACTGGGTAACAGTTGCTTTTCGTGCTTCTGCCTGTTACAATTATAACATAAGCGTTATATTCGGGGAAGCCCCATGTCCTGGACCATCGAGCTGTACGAAACTGCTTCTGGAAACCAGCCGGTAGCCGATTTTATCGCCTCTCTGAAGCCCCGGGAACAGGCGAAGATTGCCCGTGCCTTTGATCTCCTAGAAGAATTCGGCCCTGGAATTGGAAGACCCTGGGTGAAGCGTTTATCGGGAAAAGAAGGTCTCTGGGCATTGCGCGTTCCCTTCGGAGGACAGGCGTTTCGGTTCTTGTTTTTTAAGCACGGCAACACAATAGTTGTGGTGCACGGATTCTCCAAAAAATCAGCAAAAATCCCTCAGAAGGAGCTGCACACCGCCATTAAAAGAATGAAAGACTACAAAGCAAGAAGGAGTGAAACGAAATGAAATGGAGCGAATTTAAAAAAGATTTGATGAAAAACCCTGCTTTCCGGGAGGAATACGAAAACCTGGAACCGGAGTATCAGCTTGTAAAGGCCATTGTCGAACGGCGAAAGCTCAAGGGAATGACCCAGGCCGAACTGGCACGGAAAGTCGGCACCCGGCAGTCAGCAATCGCCCGCCTGGAAAGCGGATCCTACAACCCTTCCCTCCGCTTTCTAAAGAAGGTCGCCAAGGCACTCGATGCGAAGATCGAAATCTCTCTCAAGTAAATACTTTAAAATTTTAAAATTCCCTCATACCAGCTCGCGTCCTTCGGGGCCGTGCAGCAGCTCTTGTCACCAATGTACCTGCCTGGTTCAAAAAACCTGACTGTTTTTAGTTCCGGCCAAGCCGGGCCCCAGACCAGGTGTTCGCCTCCTTATCTTTACTACCAACCCAGCGCACGGAACTACCTCGCTTTCCATCCGGGCGGCGGGGAGCGCCCAAGCTGCAACGGGGCGGGAAATCGGAGGACGGTATCGCCTTCTAGCTCCACGTCAATCACTTCCAAAAAAGCAAAGCCCATGCAGGCAGCCGGGAGCCATGGGCTGCTCCGTGAAGAAAGCACGCCGGACTACCACCGGCACTCGCGCAGCACCCTCTTCCAGTCCACCTCCTCTACAGTCTCCAGCGCAGCCTTCTCCACCTCGGCCTCCACGAGGTCCCGCCACGACTCCGGGGGGTTCGACGCCAACATTCTTGCCAACCTCTCCCGCAGCCCGGTGAAGTCAGCCGCGCCCACCTGCTCGAGGACCCGGCGCACCAGTCCCGGCACGTCCAGCATCTCCAGGATGCGCTGCTCGGCCAGCCTCCCGGCCAAGGTGCAGTATAACTCGCGTGCTTGGGTGACTACCACTCCCTCCGGTGGTAGGATTTTGGCCGTGGCCCCGTGCTCGGCCAGCTTCGATTCGATGAAGGACACCAGCTGCGGCGCACTCATGGCGTTCAATTCAACCCGCCGGCATATCCAGGCCCTCTTACCCACCTGGCATCCCACGAACCACTCCTGTTCGAGTTCTGTCAGACTCTCCTTCACGCCGTGCGGGATGTCCTGCTGCCGGGTGTACTCTTCGCTCTGGAGGCCCATCTCGACAGCTTCCTCAAGCTTCAACCCGATGTCCACCACGTCCACGCGGTAGCCTTTCATCCGCCGCGTTTCCTCCCGCAGGGTGCGGGCAATGTTGTAGCCGTATGGGTCAGCATCGTGCAGGACGAAGAGCCGGTACTCGCGGTCCCGCTCGGCTCGGTGGAACAGCACCCTGGCCGCCTGGGTGGCGTAGCCCTCAGCAGCAACCACGGCCATGTCGTAGCGCTCGGTCAGATTCGCAGCCTGCAGCACCGGCCAAATGCCCTTTTTCTCGACATAGAGGATCTTGTCGAACGTCCACTCTGGAAAGTCATACGACTCCACCTCCCGCGTCCCCAGAGCCAATGTTCGGCCCGTGTGCGGTTCGTAAAGGTAGCCGCGTGGGTCGTAGTAAAGAAGTTGCAGCGGACCGAAGAGTTCCTGGTACTCCACCAGCAGTTGCTGGCTGAAGTAGTTGTAATCCAACTCTTTGCTCGTGTATGCCTGAATTAACGGCCGCACCTGATAAAAAAGCGTCCTCGCGCTCACCGGGTACTTACTGCCGCCGGTAGCCTTCTCCAGGGCTTCGGGCAGGACGTGGAACACCGCGTCCTTCAGCGTCCGCTCAAGCCTACGCAGCGCCTTTTCCCTTTCCCTTTCGGCCTTTTCGGCCCGGGCCGCGTCGCGCTCCCGGCGCTTCTCTTCCTTGTAGATGGTCTTGCAGACGCTCCAGAGCACCCGGCCCGCTGTCTCCGCCACTTCCGCTGGCACTTTGAGCCGCGTCTTGGCGCGGTCGAGGAAGTTGAGGGTCGGGCTGACCAGATGGAACGCTGCTGCCACGTGGCTCCGGCGCTCCCACTCCCACGAGGGAAGTGGGTGGCACCGGGCGCGGGAGAGGAAACCGGCAACACCGTAGCTGCCGAACTCGGGGCCCTGGAGGAAGGTCGACGCCAGCGGGTCTTCGAAGGTGGGGCTGAAGTTGATCCCGAGGAAGAGGCTGCCTTCCCTCTCAGTTTCCGCCAGGGCCGCCTCCAGTACGAAGGGGACGCCGCCCACGTCGCAGGTCATCCGCTTGTACCAGAAGCGCTTGACCCCGTAGAACTCCTCAAACCGCCGTCTGAAGTGCTCCTCCCCGCACCAGCCGAGGAGCTCCGGCCTGGCAGGCCGCGAATGCTCCCTCATGACCGCCAGCAGGGTGGACACAAGCTCGGGGTGAAGTTCAAAGTCGCTCAGCCTGGAGATCCCCGGCAGCCGGTCGCAGACCGCCTTTACCTTCGCGCTGCCGGAAAGCCCCCGGAACTCGCGCACGAAGTCGCGCAAGGTCAGGTTCCTCCCCTCCTTGAGGTAGGCGAAGACGAGCCGGGCGAGGGCCTCTTCGGTGTACCACCAGGCCGAGGTCGGGTCTGTCGGCAGGAACTTGCGCCATCCGTTCGGGAACTCCGCGGTCGGTAAAAATTCGCCCTTTCCTCGCGGCTCGATTGAGCAAGCTAAATCCGGAACCCCGGCTTTTTCAAAAACCCGGATTTTTACCAAAGCGTGGGGGTTAAAGACTGCAAACGCCTCCGCCCACCAGGTCGGCCCGAACTCCTGCCCCTCAGCCGGGACCGGGACCGAGATGAGCGTCCCTGCTACCTTGCCGCAGGGCTCCTCCCTGTGCTCCACTCGCACTTCGCCGAGGGGGTCCGACCAGGCGCGGATGGTGTGGCGCACGCCGCGGGACTCAATCACGATGGGCAGGGACAGCCCCAGAGCGAAGGGAATCCCTACAACGGTCTTCAAGGCGTTCCCCTGCGCCCCGCGGGTGGGGCTGGGATAAATGTGCTTGTCGCTCACGCGCACCGAGAAGTCCAGCACCCGCCGCACGACCTCCGGGCCGATCCCCGGGCCGTTGTCGGAGACTGAGATCCGGAGGTTCGCCCCTTCGGTGGCAACTGTAATCTCCACCTCTGGCGCGGATCCAGCGGCTTCCGCAGCGTCGAGAGCGTTGTCAACAAGCTCCTTGAGGACAACCGCAGCGAAGCGGGATGCCGGTTGGCCAGTCTGGGTCTGAAGCTCGCGCGTCGAGAAATATTCACTTGAGCGGGAAATTTTGGCGGTTAGGCGCTGCAAAGGTAATGCCATTTGGGACACCTCCTGCAAAAACAAAAAAGCCGGGCGCCTTTTCGCCCGGAAGCCTATGCTAAAAGTGATTTCTCCACAACAGCGAACCCCACCGCAGGCACTGAGGAGATCCGCAGCTGCAGGCGCGCCCACACTCGGGAAAGAGACGCGGACGCCCGCGCTTGAGACGGCCTTCGTGAAGCCGTAGCCAACGTCAACAGCTACGGTCAGCCTTCCGTATGCCGATCACCTCTTGCTGTCTCTCTGAGCACATTCCCTGCAGCCGCAACCCCAGAAGTAGCCGTGGCACCCCGCGCGGCCCCAACAGTCCGCCTCGGGGCCGAGGTCGTTACAGCGCTCACAGCCGATACGCCAGGACCAACCTTCCCAGAGCATCCACTCCTCAACCTCGGTCCCGTGTAAGTCTGCAAGTTCCTCGGCCATCTGCCTCCTCTCCTCGGGGGTCAGCTCTGGCGCTTTCCCGGACGGGTTGAATAACCCTGAGACTTTCTCGAAATTCCACCCCCCATACTTCTCCTTCTCTGAGTGGGGGTCCCAACCGACGTGTCTCGACAGCTTCACCCACTCCGAAAAGACCAGGTAGACGACTCGCTCGCCAGGGTCAATCAACACTCCCCCTGGGTCCACTCCAGCCTCCTTGAGCAGAGGGAAAGGCGTCATTAGGAGCACTCCCACTTCACTCTCCTCCCTTCGTTCGAGGTTTCCTGGCGCTCCCGGAGCCCTCCGAACACTGCCCCGGGGCGAAGGTCCGCCAGGTCAAACCACACTTTTTCGTCTCCGCCAGCCGCTGCCCGCTGGAAGAAGGCAACCGCGTCAGCGCTCTGCGCCGCCTTCTTGCGGCTGTCGAGTGCAGCCTGGGCGATCACCACTAAAGCCAAATGTTTAATGGAATCCATCTCTAACACCCTCTCCAGCAACCTCCTCCAGCTTGCGGAGGACCGCCTTCGACGGTTTGAAGCGCAGCAACAGCCTGCGGGTCCCGTCGCGCCGCGGCTTTTTGGCCGGACGCGCGTAGAAGGTGCCCAGGGGGGCGAAGCGGACCTGCCTCCCCTGCGAGACCTCCTCGGCTATCAGGTCGGTGAAGTGCTCCAGGAGTTCCTTGGCGTCCTTCTGGTAGCAGGACATCCTCTCTGCCACCTTCTTTACCACGTCTTTCGTTTTCGTCCTGTTGGTGTTGGCGCTCATCCCTCAAATACCTCCTCGGAAGAGATGGAAGAAAAAGGGGTTAAATTTTTTAACCCCAAAAAATGGAACAACATGAACACGCGCGTGCGCGCCTAGAAGCGGGCTTGTGCGTCTAGTAGCACTCCGCCCTCGCCTCCAGCCAGGCGAGCGCCCGCAGGACTTCACCGGCGCGCTCGCACGCAAGCTCGCCCCTGCCGAGGCAGGCCGGGCATTCTACAGTACCGGCAGTGCACCGACTGCAGCCCCTGCCGCCGCACACGGGGCAGTCCAGCACCCCAACAGTGTCGCAGACGGGGCACAACACGTAAAGCTCGTCGCCGCAACGCCGGAGGTGTAGGGTGGTCGGCATGTGGGGACAGGGACCCTTTATTGTCGGGCCTGGGAAAATTTCCTCTAGGGTAAAAAGCAGTCCAGTGTCCAAGTCCTCTTCCCCCCTTTTCTCTCCGTTTTTGCTAGAATAAAAAAAGCCGGGCGCGTAGGCTCGACCCAGTGCGCACGCGCGTGCGCACTCTGCTTTTTTCTGCTTCTCAGCTCAGCCTTATATGCCCCATGCGAACGAGCCCGCTTCACGCAGCACTACATCCCTAAGCCTTCTCCGCCCAACTGTCGCCGACCCCGACCTCAACCTCCACAGGCACGTCGGGGAGCAGCTTCCGCCCTGCCTCCTCCATCGTCTCCTTGAGGAGAACAGCCGCCTCCCTCGCCAGGCCTTCGGGGGCCTCCAAAACCAGCTCGTCGTGGACCGTCGCCACCAGCTTCACGTCCTCCCAGCCGCGCTCGAGAAGTCTGCGGTAGAGGAGCGCCATCGCCAGCTTCAGGATGTCGGCCCCGGTGCCCTGGTCGGGGGTGTTGAAAATTTCCGTGACAGAGCCGGCCTTGCACCTGTATTTGCCAGTCCCGCCCCTCCGCTCTCGTTCGACTGTCGGCCAAACACGCAGGCGTTTGGTTAAGGTTCGAGTACAGGGGCGTTTTTCAAGATAGAACCCCCTGCTGTATTCGTGGCGCCAAAAATCTTCAAAATTATCCTCGTAAATCTTCCTCTTCTGCCGCGCGTGCCAGGCGGCGATGCCGGGGTAGGTTTTAAAGAAGGCCTCCCTCGCGGCATCGGCCTCTTCGAGGGTCATCTTCACCCCGTAGTTTGTTTCGGCGTAGTGGCGGAATGTCTCCGCTGTCATGCCGTAAATCAGACCAAAATTAAACGCCTTGGCCGCCCGGCGTTCTTCCTTCGTCACCTCTTCCAGGGGTTTACTGGACACCCGGCAAGCCGTGAACCTGTGCACATCCGCGCCCTCCGCGAACGCCTGCCGGAGCGTACGGTCTCCTGAGAGTTGGGCCATTATCCTCATCTCGATGGCCGAGTAGTCCGCCACAATAAGCTTTCTGCCTTCCGGGGCTCGAAACAGCTCCCGTACCTCCGAACCGCGCGGGGCCTGCTGGAGGTTCGGGTTCTTCGCCGAGAAACGGCCAACACCCTGCGGGTTTATCTGCCGGAGTTCAGGGTGCAGACGGTCGTCGGCGGGGTGTAGAAACTCCAACCACTTTTTAAGGAAGTCCACCCGCTTCTTCGCCGCCCGGTAAGCCCGCAGCCCCTCGGCGAACCGCCGGACGGCGCTCCCCTCAGGGAGCCGTCCGGTGAGGCGGCTCAGCGTCTTGTCGCGCGTTTCAACGTCGAACTCCTCACCTCCAACGGCAATCTTCTCCCCGGCCAGCAGACCTTCCCGCTCGGCGAGGAGCCAGAGGAGGTCGGTGCAGTCGATCCCGGAGTCAGGGTTGAAGCCTAGTACCTTTTTGGACTTCTTAGGCTTGGGTTTAAAACCAGCCGCCTGGGCGAGCCGCCTCAGCTCCTCCCGGAGCGCTTCGGCTTCCGCCTCGGCCTCTCGGAGAAGCCCCCTCGCCCGCGGCGCATCAAAAGGCATACCGGAAAGTTCTATTTCCACCACCGCGGGCAGGCAGTCGAACTCAACCTTCGCCGCGCCTGCCAGTTTGTTCTTGACCAACAGCGTTTTCAAAATTTCGTAAAGGGGCAACAACACTGCGGCGTCCTTCACGGCGTAGCGGATCTGCTCTTCCGAAAGAAGCTCGCCTCCCCAGTCGGACGCCTGCAGATCCTTCGGGAGCCACACCTCCAGGTGACGGTGCGCCACCTGCTGGAGGGAGTGGGCTGGGTAAAAAGGCTTGATCTCCTTCTGGTTGTCATGCTCGAACTCCAGCACGTGACCGTGCTCGTCCAGCAGCTTCGTCTTCAGCTCCTGCCCGCGGTCGTTCTTGGCGAAGGAGTAGCCCTGCTCTCTCACCCAGCCCTCCCACTGCCCTCCGGGGATGAAATCGCCCGCAGCACATAATTGACTGGCGAGCATAGTGTCAAATAGCCGCTCGCAGGCGATCCTGTGGCCCAGAGCGGCGCGCAAGAAGGCTAGGTCAAACTTGAGGTTGTGGCCGACTTTGACGGTTTCAGGATCGGCCACCAGGTCCGCCAGGTCCGCCAAGACCGCGGCCCTCTCTGTCTCAGGGAGGACGAAGAGGTCGGCGATGTAGACCCTCGCACTCGAGGCGGGCACAGGCGTCCTGCCGTCCTCGGCCACGAGGCGTCGTCCGCCTGGAGGATAGACCGGCACGGCGAGCTGAACCAGCCGGATCTGGTTTTGCAAAGGATCGAGGCCAGTTGTTTCAAAATCGAGAGCGCAGACCCCAACCTCCCGCGCCTCCTCGACGGCGAGGCGCCAGTCTTCTAAGTTGCTGACCACCACGACTTCCGCACTCTCAAGCCAATCACGCCAAACAGTAGGGGCCGACTCGAAGTCCGCCTCCTCCGCTCTCCCTTTGACTCCACCGAAAAACGTCTCCTGCACCACCGCCGTCTGCCCATCGGAAGGCGGAAGCTCAGGGGCCGGCTCTTTTTTGGGGTCGCTAGGCAGCCTCATCCGGGCCTCCCGCCAAGCGCCCTCGGCTTCGGCCAGCAGGCGCCGGAACTCCTCCAGCTTCTCCGGCGTCGGGGGGTCAAGCACGAAACCCATCGCCTCCCAGAAGAGTTCCTGGAAGTGGGAGAAGGCATCGGGGTCCTCCGCGAACTCCTCTAAGTCCTCGGTCGTGTATTTTTGCCCTAACCGCCTCAGTCCAGTCCGTTCGGCGAACTCAGAAGCAAGACGGTGGGCCTCGGCTAAAACATCTTCCTCCTTCATTTCTTCTTCCACTTCTTTACATTGTCGGCACGCGGGGTCTATCCCCAGGGGGGTCAAGAGGTCTCTCAGGTCGATCCCCAAACCGATCAACCTCCTTTACCTCAAATCGATCAACTCGATCACGAAGCTCCTCTGCCCCGTCCTCCCCCGCCTCTCCTCCCGCAGCCAGCACCAGCTCAGCTCGGCCAGCCGGCCCGCCGCGGTCAGGACTTCGCGGGTGCTCCCCAGGCCGGGGACCTTAGCCCGCCGTACCTCGCGCAGGGACGCCTTTCCACCCTTCCGGGCCAACCACTCCAACAAGCAGCGCAGGCGGGGGTCTTCGCCCTCAAGGTCGGCAACGGACGGACGTTCGTTTATAAAAACGGAAGGACGGGCAGTCCGAATAGATTGGGGGGACACGGCCTCCACGGGATAGACGCCCGTGACGGGGCCGTAGGCCCCTCTGTCGTTCGGCATCCCGGCATCGTCTTCGTAAAGCCACCAAACTCTGCGGTGCCAGAACGTCCGGCCCCAGGGCGAGACTGAGGAGGGTGGGGTATCCTCCCGCAGTACGGCGTAGCCGACCACGCGCTTCCCCGCCCCGAAGGCGTCTCGTGCCACGGGACGGGACCGCGAGGGCTTCATGACCCACGTCTCCCGCAGGTAGGGGTACCTGAAAGGGTCTTCATGCCACTCCAGACGCGCTTCGTTTTCTATGTCCGGGAGCACCAGACAGGCCTCCTTTCTTTTACCCGACACCTTTCCGAACTTGTTTAGAAGTTTTTGGAAATAAACACCGTTTCATCAAACCGGAAGATGTCAGGTAAATGCACCCGACACCTTTCCAAACTTTTCTTGAAACTATTGGAAGCAAATACTATTTTATCAAATCAAAAGCTGTCGGGTAACTTTTTTCCCTAGCTGCTGTTAGTAATGACAGATATTCCCTAAAACCTACCCGACATCTTTCTCTCTTTTCGGGGGTAAACAGGAAGTTTACCCCCGACAACCCCCGATCCCCGAAACCCTTGGTGCGTCTGGGTTTTTTCGCTCTCACTGGTAGGGCATCGGAGGTGTTTCGGGGGTATCGGGGGTAAATTTCTATTGTTTTTCCTACAAAAATTAAAAGAAAAAAAACCCCGCGCACGCGCGCGCCACGCGATGGATGCAGTGTATACCCCCGAAAAAACAATTGGAAGGAAAATGGAAATTCGGGGGTATCGGGGGTAAAATCTGAAAATTTTTTTACCAGGTTTTAGGAAAAAATTTTTTTCGATTTTCGTAGAAAAAACAATACGAAAATACCCCCGATACCCCCGACAATACCTCAGTTTAAACCCTTGAAGCCTTGATTTTTCTAGGTTTTCAGTTTCGGGGGTAAACTCTTCGTTTACCCCCGAAACACCCGAAAGCTGTCAGGTAGAAATTCTTTCGAAAGTGAAAGTGCTGGTCTTCGTCTTTCCGTCGGTGGTGATCAAGACCTGCAGCCCGCGCACCTTCACGGCTGCCTGCATCTCCACTAACCTGCGCGCCAACCAGACCGGGTGGCGCACGGGCACCTCGTAGTCCTTTGCCCTGCAGTACCCTGCCAGCGCGGCGAAGAGTTCGTTCGTCTTTATCGGCTTTCCTTCTTCCACCGCGCCGTCCTCGATGGCTTCCGTGAGTATGTCGAGCAGAGGGTCGTTCTCGGCCAGGAACTCGGCTTGCAGTTGCTGTATAGCAGTTATTATCCTGTTGGTCGCGGCGTCTGCCTCTCGGCGGTCTCCCGCGCTCCCCCGGAGGAAGGCGCGCAGGAATGCAGCGTAGTCGGCCAGCCGGATGTCCTCGTCGGTGTCCGGCAGGCCGTACTGCCGGAAAACGGCCACAATCTGATTCAGAAGGATAACGAGATAGCTCAGCGCCAGGTTGCGGTTCTCCGGATCGGCGACCTCGGCCAGCAGGCGGGATTCGGGCTCCTTCTTGGTGAGGGGAGCCAGCCTCAGGGGGAGCAGGCGCGTGGCCACGTCGTCGCGCTTAAATCTTGGCGTCCTGGCGGTTAGAATCAGCCAGGTGTCGAACTTGAACCTTTCCAGCTCGTTGGTCGTGTAAAGTTTGCGTTTTGGCAGTTCCCCTCCCGTCCCCACAATGGCAAGCAAGTCCGGCAGCCAGTCCACGTGTTCATCTACATTATCAAAAACGGTCCAGGGGTAATTCGTGAGGTAAGTCATTGCGTTTTCTTCCCTTTCATGTTGTTTGCCCACGTCCGCCAAACCGCCGTACACCAGCCTGAGAATGAGCCTCGCCAGCATGCTCTTGCCACTTTCCGTTTCCCCGCGCAGGAGCAGGATCGGCCGCGTGGGGAGGAGGCTCCTGAAGAACCCCGCCAGCAACCAGGTGAGCAGAACAGTTTTGGCATCGGGGGGAGAAAGCGGTGATGTGGGATCGAAGTTTCCATTCAAGCAGAAGCGCTCGAACCATCGTGCTGCTTCGGCTCTCTTCGCCGCGTCCGTCAGGATTTCCGGCACGAAGTCCCACGGCACCCACTCACGCCGTGCGAGGAAGAGCACGCCGTCGGTGCCGTTGTCGATCTCTTCGATCTGCTGGCCGCTCAGACGCAGTACTCGCCCATTGTAGAGGTGTAGGTATAGGTTTAAACTTTCCCGGTCGAAGTAACTTATCTGGTTTATAACAACCTTTTCTCCCGTTTGGGCTGCGTGGGCGTCCAGGAGCTTGCGCACGGCGTTGCCTAAGACCTCGGAGTCCGTCAGTCCGGTCGCGCTAGTAAGCAGGCGGTTCCACTCCCGCGAGTCCATGCGGTAGAGTATCTTTTCTTTCGTGGAGAACCAATACGTGTGGTCTTGGTCGTCCACATAAAACTTACCCAAGGAGGTCAGCACCGCCGCCGTGAGCTCGAACACTTCCCGCTGCACCTCGGCGGCCTTTTTCTTCTCCTGCGTCCTTATCGCCTGCACGGCCTCGCGCAGCCTCTCGAGCTCGTCGGCCTGCCTCGCCTCGCTCAAAAGCCTCTCCAGCTCCTTTTTTGCCCGTTTTCTCGCCCTAGCCTCGTCTGCGCGCTTTTCCTTCTCCTTGAGAGCTTTAACCAGGCGCTTGGCGTCCTTCAAGAGCGCCCGCGCCCGGCGGCGGTCGATCTCCTCGGCTACTTCTTCGGCGGCGGCCTCGCCCTCGGCCACCAGCACGGCGGCGACGGCGCGGACGCACTTCGCCACCGGCGGGTTGCGGTCGCCGGCCACGGCCGCGGCGTAGGCCCTGGCCCCGTCCCCAACCGGCAGGTATTCTTCGGTTTCATCAGCCAGAGCGTTAAGTTCGGCTAAAGCGTTTTTTCCCGCTTTTTCACGCTCTAGAAAATAATCGTCTAAGCCGGTCTTGCCGCTACCTTTCACCGGCGGCACCGTCAGGATCTTCACCGAAACCGCCCCCAGGCGGTAGAGCTGCTCGGCCAGTCGCTGGAAGGCGGGGTAGGCTTGGTGATCGGGCCGGATGTCTGAGTCGTACCAGAGCACGAACGCCTTCCCACCTACCCACTCCTCCTGAAAGTCCGGTATGATCGCCAGGCGGTCGGGGGTTTTCTCGCCTTCCAGTTCGAGCGCGGCGGCGAGGGGTTCGGCCTCCACAACATTTGTGCGCCAGTTAAACACTCCAGCCACAGCCACGCAGGGCTGCCCCCGGAGGGACACCGCCAGGGCTTTAAACTCGCCCTCGGTCAGCCACAACTCCTGCGTTTTCTCCAGGTCTGTCCACGGCGGCACGAAGAGGCGGTTGCCCTGGCCTGCCGGGCGCATGTACTTGCGCTCCTTGCCGTCCTTCCGGTAGGGCACGTCCAAGCGGATGGTGAAGGCTGCTCCGTCAGTGCCGGGGTATTCGAGATAAACCCCGCCAGATTCCAGCCCGGGGTCGTTCAGGTCTAACCCCAACAGCGCCGCGGCCTCTTCCCGCGTGACCGAACGCAGGAGGCCGCGGTCGATCATGTCTGTGATTGACGGATTCTGCGGGTCTATTCCGTAGTTTTCCAAGAGCTTCTGCTTGTGGGATTCTTTCAGCATGTTTTTCTCCCCCCTTTCCTGTCGTTGCTGCGCTCAAAATCGGGTAGGAGGGGGCGGTTAACCCCCGTCCCCCCACACCACCGTACGTACCGTTCGGTATACGGCGGTTCATAAGGCACTACGAA
>LGFL01000010.1 GCA_001508855.1 Thermoanaerobacterales bacterium 50_218 | reverse complement strand
CATCAACGATAATGTAGCCGTTCTTCCTGCCGTGTCCTGTGCAGTAGAAGAGCCTTCTTGTCTGGGGTTCGTAGAAGAGGTGGTCGTCACTTTCTGCGCAGGGCAAGGGAAGGTAATGGTCGTCCGGGGAGGCACCTACATTCCCTCCGGTGCGGGCATAGATCTTCCCCCTGTAGTCGGCGATGGTGATGTATCTTCCAGTGGCTTCTTGGAGATAGGTGAGGACTTTGTGTAGGCCCTCCCCTTCGAGCACCGATTCCACGAGAAGGTCCTTCATCCTCTTTTGGCCCTTTGTCACTGGGAGATCCCCCCTTGAGGGTCTTTTGTGTGTTCGGCCTCGAAAGTAGAGCTGGGACGGTGCCGCGTAAATTGTCGTATGTTGTCGTTTCATACAGTATATCACTTTTCGATTTGTCCTGCAAAACAAAGGAATTTGCGCCTTTAGGAACAAAATCAACAACATGGAAGCCTTGTGAAGACGGAGGGAGAGAGTCTTTCGATGGAAGCTCATAATGGACAAACAAACGAAGTTCGCAAAAAAGCTTTCTTTAGGCCGAAGGTCCTGCTTGGTGTGCTTGCTGCCTTGGTGGTTGTCGCTGCTGTCGCAGGAGGTGTCCTCTTTCAGGCCAGCAAGAAGCCCAGCTTTTGTGCTACCTGCCACATCATCGAGCCTTACTACAACTCGTGGAAAGGGGGTGACCTGCTCGCCGCCAAGCACGCTGAAGCAGGTGTAGATTGCCTGGATTGCCACCACAAGTCAACTGTCGCCAAGATTGGGGAAGGGATCAACTACCTCACCGGGAACTACGAGAATCCCCTGAAGGAGCGGGATTTCTCCATGGAGGAATGCCTCTCCTGCCACAAGGATGACTTCGCTGAAGCGGTTGCTGCCACTGACTTCGGGGAATCAAATCCCCACGACTCGCATCTGGGGGAGATTGAGTGCCACCTCTGCCACAAAATGCACCGCCAGTCTGAGGTTTACTGCGCTCAATGTCATGATTTCTCCTGGTATAAGGACCTGGATAAAAGCTGGAAGACAGAGCTTGCTGGGAGCTAGGTAGAGAAAATAGCTTTAGGGGGGATCATCAAGGTGATCGAGAAGGAAATAAAAAGGCGTGACTTCTTGAAGGGCATAGCGACTGCTGGTCTTGCGGTCGCCGGAGTAACTGCCCTTGCTGGATGTGGGCCAAAGACGACTGAAGGCATCAAGTGGAACGAGGAGGCAGACGTAGTTGTCATCGGTTCTGGGTTTGCCGGTCTGGCTGCGGCAATCGAGGCGAAAAACGCTGGGGCGACTGTCAAGGTGATCGAGAAGATGCCTACCCCGGGCGGGAACTCGATCATCAACGGCGGGGACTTCGCCGCCGCGGGAACTGCGATGCAGAAGGAGCAGGGTGTGGAAGATTCGCCCGAGCTGATGCTGCAGGACATGCTGAAGGCAGGACTCTACCTCAACCACGTTGATAAGGCACGCATCGTTTGTGAGCAGTCCAAGGACGCACTCGAGTGGGCAATCAACTACCTCGGTGCTAAGTTTGCCCGACTTACTTATCACGGTGGCCATTCTGTGCCCAGGACCCACCAGACAGAGAGCGCCTCTGGTTCTGAGGTCGTGAACAAGATGCTGGCGAAGCTAAAGGAGCTGGGGGTCAATGTTGAGCTGAGACGCAAGTTCGTGCGTTTCATCCAGAACGAGGAAGGCAGGGTTATTGGGATCGAGGTGCGCGACGGCTACAAGTTTGGTGACGAGAAGAGCGGCACCCCAGTCTTCATCAAGGCGAAGAAAGCAGTGGTGCTGGCATCCGGCGGCTTCTCGCAGGATGTCAAGATGCGCACAATTCACGACCCGCGCCTTACCGAAGAATTTGAGAGCACGAACCAGCCTGGAGCCACAGGGGAGGCCCTTCGGGAGGCCCTCAAGATCGGTGCTATGGACGTTCACATGGACTGGATCCAGCTCGGCCCCTGGGCAAGCCCGGATGAGAAAGGGTTTGGGTATGTGCCTCTCTTCTCTGAACGCGTCATCGGGTATGGGCCGATCATTAACCCCAAGACAGGAAAGCGGTTCGTCAACGAGACCGGGAACCGCAAAGAACGGGCGGATGCCATCATCCTCATTGGTGTTCCGGTGATCCATATCGCCGATTCCTACGCAGTCGAGAAGCAGGTGGTGCCTTCAACGCTCGAGGCAGGTCTTAAGAACGGGGCAATTAAGAAGTATAACACCCTCGAGGAGGTGGCGAAGACCTACAACATCCCGCTCCAGCCCTTCCTAGCCGAGATCGCCCGCTGGAACTCCTTCGTAGCGAAAGGCAAGGACGACGACTTCAACTGCAAGATCGGTAAAGATGCCAAGCCCCTCGGCACCCCGCCCTTCTATGTGGTCAGACTGTGGCCAAAGGTGCACCACTGCATGGGCGGGCTGGTGACGAACACCAAAGCCCAGGTGCTCAACCAAGACTTCGAACCGATCAAAGGCCTCTATGCAGCAGGAGAAGTAATGGGAGGGACGCACGGGGCAGTGCGTCTGGGCGGCGTGGCCATGGCCGACTGTATTGTCTTTGGACGGATCGCTGGTAAGGAAGCAGCCAATGAAGAGCCGTGGGCGTAAAAAGGAACTGCACTTCCCAAACGGAGCTTTAGGCCGTGGAAAGCCGGAGCGGGTCGTGCCTTCTTTGCTCCGGCTTTCCTATGACTTTTTGGCGTCCCTCCAGTTTGGCCTGTTTCTGGTCGTCATCATTGGGCTCAGCGCAGCCGTTGGGAGCGCCTTCCAGGAAGACTTCTACCGTTCTTCCTGGTTCGCCACACTATTGAGCGCCCTCTTTCTGAACCTTCTTCTCTGCACCCTGAAGAGAGGGAGCACCTACTTGAGGACGCGGTGCTTCGGGCTGAAGCAGATAGGCGTCTTCGTTCTGCACGCGGGTCTGCTCTTCGTGCTGGCTGGGGGCTTTATCACAGTGGCGAAGGGTGAGAGGGCGCGAGTTCCTCTTGCCGAGGGGGGAGAGGTAAGCCTCGGGCGCTTCCTTCGCGCCGGCCAGGACCTTAAGTTACGACTTGAGGATTTTGCCATCTCTTACCACCCCGATGGCACACCGGCCCAGTTCACGGCGCGGCTTGCCCTTGAGGACAGAAGTACCACTATACGGGGGGTTGCTGCTGTTAACCACCCCTTCTACTACCGTGGGATGAAATTCTACCAATACAGTTACCGCTGGCGCGTTCGGATAGAGGTGAGAAGCGCCAGTGGGGTGCGGCAGGTAGAGGTAGAGGAAGGGGACATCCTGCCAGTTGAGGAAGCTGGACTTCACCTTAAGGTCTACCGCTACCTCCCCAACTTCAGTCCGGAGTGGGGCATGGAGTCCAAGGGAGTCCGTCCCGACAACCCGAGGTTGCTCTTCTCTGTCTACCGCGGGGAAGAGCGGCTCGGGGTGGGGATAGCGGCGCCTGGAGAAGATGTGGCCTTGGATGGAGGAGTGAGCGTGGTTTTCACTGGTGTGCGTCCGGTCGCGGTGCTCCTTGTGAAAACTGACCCGGGTCAGCCGCTCGTCCTCACTGGAGGCCTTGTCTTCGCTGGTGGTGTCCTCATGATTTTGTCCTCTACCTTTTACCGGAGGACCCGAATTCAGCATGATGAGGAGGAAGGAAGTTGATGCCTTTTGGTGGTGTGCTACTCGTTGCTGCCTTCCTGACCTATGTCCTTGCCGCCGGATGCTGCTTCTTCGGGAGTGAGCGGGGAAGGAGAGTTGCTTTCTGGCTTGCTGCCGTTGGCCTTGCTTGTCACACAGTCGCCCTTGGGCTGCGTGTGCTCGAAAGCGGTAGACTGCCGATTGCCAACACTTATGAATTCCTCCTCTGCTTCGCTTGGGCGACAGCGGGAAGCTTTTTTGTGCTCCTGCGGCGCGCCGGAAGCACACCAGGAGGAGCAGTGCTTGCCCTGGCAGCTCTCTTCCTCGGGGTGGCCGTTTTCATTCTCCCGGCTTCCCAGAAAGAAGTTTTCTTCCTTCCCCCGGCCTTGAGGAGTGCCTGGCTTACCGTCCATGTCCTGACAGCTGTCCTTGCCTATGCAGCTTTTGCTGCTGGGGCCGGTCTTGCGGGGTTCTCCCTAGTTAGAAAGGACGAGAAAGCCAGCAGGGAGCTGGAAGAACTTGTCTACAGGATCACCGTTTTTGGTTTCGCCATGCTCTCGCTCACCATTGTCTTCGGCGCTGTCTGGGCCGAGCAGGCGTGGGGGTCCTACTGGAGCTGGGACCCGAAGGAGACCTGGTCTCTGTTCACCTGGATAGTTTATGCTTTATATCTACATTTTCGGAGAAAACGCCACTGGAAGGGCAGAATTTCAGCCATTGTGGTTTTACTCGGCTTTGTTCTGGTTTTGTTCACCTTCTTCGGAGTGAATTATTTGATGGGTGGCTTGCACAGTTATGGTTAAGCCTCGAACTTTTACGATTCTGATTCCGGCTTTGTAATTTTGTTGCTTCCAGTTTGGTTTTCTAGTTGCGGTTTGTCCTAAAGGAGTAGGAGGAACAGCCAGAAGTGATCAGCATTAGCAAGCTGCTTGGGAATACAAATCATTTTGGCGACGAGTTGCGCTACAGCCCTTCTTCCCGGCACCAAATTCATGGGACAGCAGATGGCCGCGGTCCTGTAGTGGTCTGGAACATCACCAGAGCCTGCAACCTTCGCTGCCTTCATTGTTATGCTAGTGCCAACAGCCAGAGCCACCCTCATGAGCTGACCACACGGGAAGCGAAAAGTTTCATTGATGAATTGGCTTCTTTTCGGGTTCCGGTGCTGCTTTTTTCTGGCGGTGAACCCTTGATGCGCCAGGATTTTTTTGAACTAGCTGCTTATGCTAAAGAGCGAGGCATCCGCACCGCCCTCTCCACCAATGGCACCCTGATTACTCCTGCGGTGGCTCAACGCTTGAGGGAAACCGGGTTGGGGTATGTGGGAGTCAGCCTGGATGGAGTGGGAAAGACTAATGACCATTTCCGAGGGAAGGAAGGGGCATTTCGGGCTGCACTTGAGGGGATCCGCAACTGTCTGGCGGTTGGGCAGAAGGTGGGGCTGCGTTTTACCTTAAGTCGCCACAATCACCACCAGCTGGAGGCGATTTTTGAACTTCTCGAAAGAGAAAACATCCCTCGGGCCTGCTTTTATCACTTGGCTTACAGTGGTCGCGGCCGGAAACTCTTAAGCGATGACCTAACTCATGAAGAAACCCGCGCCGCCCTCGACATGATCATCGAAAAGACGTGGGATTTTCACTTGCGGGGATGGGATAAGGAAATCTTGACTGTGGCCAACCATGCTGATGGGGTTTATGTGTACCTGAAGTTGCGCCAGAGTGATCCCCAGAAGGCCGAGCGGGCCTACCAGTTGCTTCTCCGCAACGGAGGCAACCGTTCAGGTATAGCTATTGCCGCTGTTGACTGGGAGGGGAACGTCCACCCAGATCAGTTCACCCCCCAGTATACTCTGGGCAATATCCGAAAGAAAAGCTTTCCAGAAATCTGGACAGTTCCTTCTCATCCTATTCTTGCCGGGTTAAGGAATCGTCGCCCCTTGCTCAAAGGTCGCTGCGCTCGTTGCCAGTGGTTGGAGGTATGTAATGGAAATCTTCGAAGTCGGGCGGAAGCAGTATTCCACGATTTTTGGGCCCCTGACCCGGCGTGTTATCTGACTGATGAAGAAATTGGGATTGCTCCTCAGCCTTGCTGAAAAAACATGGACTCTCTGCGGAAAAATGGGACAGTAAACACTGATCGCTAGGGACACATGGGGTAGTAGGTGTGGCTGACAACTTCAAACCAGTAGTGATGTTCTGGCTGCAGGAGGTAGAAATTGGTGCTGGTTTCCTGGAATACCACTAATGCCTGCAACCTTTCCTGCCGGCACTGCTATCGCGATGCTGGTGCCCGGATCGATGAGGAGTTGACAACGGTTGAAGCGAGAAATTTGATTGCTCAGGCTGCCCAGAGCGGATTTAAAATGATGATCTTCAGTGGTGGGGAGCCGCTGACGCGGCCGGATATTTACGAACTGACTGCTTATGCTGCTTCCCATGGTCTGCGGCCTGTCCTCGGCACTAACGGCACCTTGATTACCGGGGAGGTGGCTGAAAGGCTGAAAAAAGCCGGGGTTATGACTGTTGGAATCAGTCTTGATAGCCCTGATCCGGAGCAGCACGACCGCTTCCGCGGTGTTTCCGGTGCCTGGAAGGCAGCAGTTGAGGGCATGGAAGCCTGTCGCCGTGCCGGTCTTTCTTTTCAGGTCCATACCACGGTAATGAAGTGGAACTACGAACAGGTGGAAAAGGTAACAGATCTGGCTATCCGCCTGGGGGCCAAAGCCCACCACGTGTTTTTCCTTGTCCCCACGGGACGGGCGCTGCACCTTGTGAAGGAGTCTTTAAGTGCTGAGCAATACGAGCACCTGCTTTACCGGTTAATGAAGAAGCAAAAAGAAGCTCCTATTGAAATTAAACCCACCTGTGCTCCCCAGTTTATGCGCATTGCTGCTCAGATGGGCTTGAAACTCCGTTTTCAAAAGGGATGCCTCGCAGGGATTAGTTACTGCCTAATCACCCCTAAAGGAGATCTTCAGCCTTGCGCTTACCTTGATCTTCCTGTGGGCAATGTTCGGGAAACCCCTTTCACCCTCCTCTGGCAAGATAATGCGGTTTTCCAGCACTTGCGCGCCGAGAACTACAAGGGCGGCTGCGGAACCTGTAGCTACCAGAGGATCTGTGGTGGTTGCCGCGCCCGGGCCTATTTCTACTATGGGGATTACATGGCTGAAGACCCGTGCTGTCTTTACCGAAAAGGGAAAAATGTCCTGGTGGAGAAAACACGATGACACTGGACCGTCTGGATAGACGATTATTAAATTTAATTCAGAACCACTTCCCTGTTGTTCCTGAGCCCTACCAGGAACTGGCAAAAATCCTGGGCACCACCGAGGAAGAGGTCCTTGCGCGGCTGCAGAAGTTAATGGAAAAAGGAATTATCCGGCGGCTGGGGCCAATTTTTGACTCCAGCAAACTAGGCTATAGCGGCACTCTTTGTGCAGTTAGGGTCCCTTCAGAAAAAGTCAGGGAAGTGGCTGAAGTGATCAACAGCTTTCCAGGAGTCACTCATAATTATCTCCGAAACCACACTTATAACATGTGGTTTACCCTTTTAGCGGAGTCTCCGGAGAAACTGCAGGCTGTTTTAGAAGAAATTAAAGAGCGAACTGGGATTACTGATATCCTCAATCTTCCAGCTCAAAAAGTTTTTAAAATTCGGGTTAATTTTCCTCTGGAGGATGACCGAAGTGTTGGACGATTTAGATAAAGAGATTGTCCAGGTGCTGCAGGAAGGTATTCCTCTCGTGAAGCGTCCTTATTTCGTGCTTGCTCAAAGATTGGGAATAAGTGAAGAAAAATTGCTGGCGAAGATTCAGGATTTCCTTGCTCAAGGAATTATTCGACGCTTTGGAGCAGTAGTTTGCCACCGGGATCTGGGCTATACAGCCAATGTGATGGTGGTCTGGGCAGTTCCTGAGGAACGCCTCGAAGAAGTCGGCCAGTTGATGGCTGGTTTCGATCAGGTGTCTCATTGCTACCAGCGCTCTCCTTCCCTGCCGGAGTGGCCTTATAACCTGTACACTATGATTCATGGAAGAACACCAGAAGAGTGCTACCGGGCTGTGAAAGCTCTTTCACAACTCAGTGGGGTCACTGATTACCAGATGTTGTTCAGTGTGGAAGAATTGAAAAAGACCAGTATGAAGTATTTTTCGGAGCCACCTTTTCATCACGCTTCGCACTGGTGAAGATTCCGCCTGGAGTGCCGCATCAGGAAGTAAATTGCGTCTCTAAAAATGGCTGGTTTGCAGGAAAGTGAGGGGGGAATAGAGAAATCTCAGCAAAAGGCGCAGCACAGGGCAAAAGCCAGTTAAAACCAGAAAGGCTCTGGAAAATATGGGGCTCAAAGGGTGGGTTTATGAATTTCTCCTGGCTGCTGACTTTCAACATGGTTGTCGAAAAGAAAAGTTTAACGAAAGCAGCACAAGCCCTTCACCTGACGCAGCCGGCGGTCAGCAAGCACCTCCGTTCTCTAGAGCAGTATTACGGGACGACCCTCGTTCACAGGACGACCAGGGATATCGAATTGACTGAGGCGGGGAAGGTGGTCTATCACTACAGTAAACAGGTTGTGGGGCTGCTCCAAAAAAGCAGGGAAGAAGTTAAAAATATTGCTGGTTGTGTGAAGGGTGAGTTGTTGATTGGGGCGAGCACGATCCCTGGGGAGTATCTTTTGCCTCATCTCCTCGGCCGGTTCCAGCAGCTTTATCCTGAGGTTAAAGTGAAGATGGAGATTGCCGATAGTGAAGTGATTGTTCGCAAAGTTCTTGCCAACGAGGTTGAAGTGGGGTTTGTCGGGGTTCCTGTCACCAACAGGGCCCTTCAGGAGGAACTTGTTTACGAAGATGAACTTGTGGTCATTGTTCCGAGGAACCACAGGTTCGCCGGGAGGCAGGAAATCACCCTTGAAGAGCTGCTGACAGAGCCGCTGCTGGTCAGGGAAAAGGGCTCAGGGACGAGGAGGGTGATCGAAGGCAGGCTCGCTGAGCAAGGGGTTGATCCGAGGTCCCTCAAAGTAAAGCTGGAGCTGGGGAGCACGGAGGCAGTGATCAATGCCGTCATCGCGGGGCTGGGAATTTCTCTTGTTTCACGTCTTGCTGCCCAGTTGCATGCAGATTCTGGGGAGCTTGCTTGTCTTCGCCTTAAGGGCCTCTCGTTCAAGCGGGGCTTGTTCTTAATCACCAGGAAGCACCAGCACAAAAGCCTGATCTTGGAAAAATTTCTGTCTTTTTTGAAGTCCCAGCAGCATAAATTATAAAACCGGTTTATCAAAAAATTTTAAAAATTTTTTCTGGCGCAGCAGGAGTTTTTTTGTAAGGAGCGAATTAAGTAAAATAGTGAATGGGGTAAAGGGCAAAATAGAGAGTTTGGATGGGAGAGACCACGGAGGTCTGGTTGCCCTGCAGAAGCAGGCGGGCTTCGTGGTCTTTATTTTTCAGTCGCGGTAGGGGGATATGATGAGGATCGCTGTCGTTGATGGCCAGGGAGGCGGTATAGGAAGGGTTATTACTGAGAAAATCAGAAAGGTTTTACCTCCAGAGACAGAGATCATTGCCTTGGGGACCAATGCTGTTGCCACCTCATTGATGCTGAAGGCTGGCGCCAATGAGGGAGCCAGCGGAGAAAACGCCATTGTCCAGAATGCGGATGAGGTTGATGTGATTGTTGGGCCTCTGGGCATCATTTTAGCCCACTCGATGCGGGGGGAACTGACACCCCGCATGGCCGAGGCCATTGCCAAGAGCAGAGCCCTGAAGATTCTTTTACCCCTGACCTTGTCGAAGGTAGAAGTTGTGGGAGTGACAATGGAACCCTTGCCCCACCTTGTGGATATGCTGGTTGCCAGATTAAAGGAATTACTGGAGGTGAAAAAAGATGTGTGAATCCCACGCCTATGTGCGCCGCGGAGATAAAGAAGAACTATTCATGGAAAATGTGGACCGTGTGCGACCTCATCAAGATGGGTTGCTCCTGGAGAACATCTTCGGGCAGCAGAAGATCATCAAGGCCCGAATCAAAGAACTTGCCCTGGTTGATCACAAGATTATTCTTGAAGAGGAATAGAAACCGGCAATGAGACCGTGGAGGTTTCCGATGACTCACAGGAAGTGAGTCCTGATCCCGGTCTTGAGGCATATATTTAACCTCCCACACTAAGTAGTACCCCTTTCCCTCCCTAACATAAAGGCACGAAGTCTTTATGTTAGGGCAACCTCTCCTTTTTTTGTTCCCCCCGGAGTGATGTTGCGCCTCTGATTTCCGGTGTCGAGAGTTTCTGGTTTCCAGGTGGTGATCTGCTTCGAGATCAGGGCAGGAAAATCTTAGCCAAATAGAAAATTATTTTAATTACGTTCGATTTTAAACTGCGCTGTTCAAGAGTTTGCCCTAATTTCTGGGAAGTGGGAGAATTGATCGAGATCCGCGGGCTTTGTAAGTACTATGGTTCGGTCAAGGCCATTGATGGTCTTGACCTGACAGTAAAATCGGGGGAAATCTTTGGGTTGCTGGGTCCCAATGGTGCCGGGAAGACGACGACTGTGCGCATTCTCACGACCTTGAGCAGGCCCACTGCGGGGAAGGTTTTTATTAATGGCTTTGAGGTTACCCGCCAGGCGATGCAGGTGAAAAAGGAGATCGGAGTAGTTCCCCAGCATTTTAACTTAGACCTGGAGCTGAGCGCTTGGGAGAATCTTGAGCTACACGGGAGACTCCACAAGATCCCTTCGAAGGTGCGGAGCAAGCGGATTGAGGAGCTTCTTGATTTTGTCGAATTAGGGGATCGTGCTCATTCCCCTGTGGAGCATTTTTCTGGGGGGATGAAGAGACGCCTGATGATTGCTCGTGCTCTTATGCACAATCCCAAGATTCTTTTTTTGGACGAGCCCACAGTTGGACTTGATCCTCAGGTGAGGCGTCGGCTGTGGGACTTGATTAGAAACCTCAATCGTCGGGGGATAACCATTCTTTTGACAACTCATTACATCGAAGAAGCTGAAATTCTTTGTCACCGTGTGGGGATCTTGGACAGAGGGAGGCTTATTGCTCTGGGCACACCTGAAGAGTTGAAAGCCAAGGTGGGGAGGTTCGTGGTTGAAGTCCGTGATGGAGATGAAACGAAGTACCGGGTTTTTGGGGATAGGGACCAGGCTCTTCGCTTTGCGGCGACACTGGCCGACGATGTGGTAATCCGGGAGAGCAATTTGGAAGATGTTTTTATAGAACTCACTGGTCACAGAGTAGGTGGTTCCGATGCGTGACACGTATACTATCATTTGGCGGGAGCTGCTTTTGCTTCGCAAGAAATTGCTACGGTTTTTTGCGAGCAGTTTGGTTAGCCCTCTGCTGTTTCTGACTGCTTTCGGCTGGGGGCTGGGCAGGAGCATCCAATTTGGCGGAACCAGCTATCTGGAGTTTGTTGTTCCAGGGATCCTGGCGATGAGCGCCATGAATTCCAGCTACAATGCCACAGGTATGTCTCTGAACATCAGCAGGCTTTACTTTAAGACACTTGAGGAGTTTTTGGTTGCTCCCATCAGCACCTGGTCGCTGACACTGGGAAACGTTCTCGGAGGTTGTCTCCGGGGTTTGCTCTCATCTGTAGTGATTCTCGTTCTCGCTCATCTCTATGGGGCGTGCTTGCACTGCGACTTGTGGTTTTTTGTTGCTTTGTTTCTCACCTGCTTTCTGTTTTCTGCCCTGGGTCTCGTGGCAGCGATGGTGATTAATTCTCATGAGGACATGGCGCGCTTCTCTACTTTTGTGATCCTCCCGATGAGTTTCCTTTGTGGGACCTTTTTCCAAGTTGACAGATTCCCCCCGGTCGTTGCCAAGATCGTCCAGGTTCTCCCTCTGACCCACTCGGCGATTTCTCTGCGGATGATCGCTTTGGAGGCTGGTTTTCCTCTCGTCTCTCTGCTGGTTTTAGCGGCCTATGCCGTTTTTTTCTTTTGGCTGGGCTACTGGGTAACCCTGCGGGTGGAATAATCGCTGCGATTGCCCGGTGAGGGCAGAGGGGAGCGGCTGCCAGGGAATTGGTGCAGGAAGATTGGCTGAAAGGTTTGCGGGAATGAAAATTTTTTGTCGAGCTTGGGGAGGAAATCAGGCCAGTTTAGCGAATTGCAAAAGTAAAACTGCATAGTGGGGAACAGGTGGCCCTTCAGGGGCTGAAAAGGGAAGTCCGGTGCGAATCCGGCGCGGTCCCGCCACTGTGAGGGGGATCTGCCTTGCAGGATGCCACTGTCCGGCATTCAATAGATAACCTGCAGACCGGCTGGAACCTTGAAATGATATTGCGTGCTGGATGGGAAGGCGCAAGGCAGGAGATGAACCCGAGCCAGGAAACCTGCCTGTTCGACGGACACCGTTGATCTGCGCGAGACGGGGAGGTGTTCAAATATTTGTGCTGTTTTCCGAGCGCCTGATCTCCCGGTCTTACGTAGGCCGGGTTTCAATTTGATAGTTGTTCTGAGGTGGAATTCGCGCTTATGAAAAGGGAACAATTATACCCGATATTTCTCAAGCTGGCAGGCCAGCGCTGTTTGGTGGTTGGTGGTGGTGCTGTCGCCCAGCGGAAAATTGTCGGGTTAAAGGAATGTGGAGCAGAGATAACGGTTGTAAGCCCGAAGTTAACACCCGAGCTAGAAGCGAGTGCAAGGCGCGGTGAATTTCGTTATCTGCAGCGCTGCTTTCAGGAGCAAGACCTGGTGGGGGTTCAACTTGTCATTTGTGCTACCGATGACCCGGAAGTCAACGAGAAAATTGCCCGAATGTGCAGAGACCGCGGTATTTTCGTCAATGTAGTTGACCAGCCGGAGCTGAGCACCTTTTTCGTTCCTGCAGTGGTGCGCCGCGGCCCGTTGAGTATAAGCATTTCCACTGGTGGCACAAGCCCCCTTCTTGCTCGGAGGGTCCGGGAGCTTTTAGAAAACGTGATCAGCGATGAACTTGGTGAGCTCGCCTCTTTGCTTGGGGAGCTGAGGTCCAGGGTTCGGCAAAAGATACCTGATGCCTCCCAGCGGCAGGCCCTTTGGGAAAAAATCCTTACTCCTGAACTGCTAAAGACGTACAAGCCAAGTGATGGCAGTTCTTTAAAGGAGCAGGTGGAAGCATGTCTATCATTGCGATCGGAGTAAATCACCGAACTGCACCTGTGGAGGTCAGGGAAAGGCTGGCTTTTAGTAAAAGTGGTGTGGTTTCTGTTCTCCAAGAGGTTAAACAACTGCCCTGTATCCAGGGCTGTGTTGTGCTTTCTACCTGCAACCGGACCGAGGTCTATGCTGCAGTTACCCAAGTGGAGCAAGCGGTTAATCATCTTCAGCAGTATCTCCGGCAAAAGGCAGGTTTAGATAGAGAGCAGGCCTCGCGCTGTTTTCAGGTGTGGACGAACTGCGAGGCGATCACCCATTTATTTCGTGTTGCCGCAGGTCTCGATTCAATGATTCTCGGGGAAACGGAGATTCTGGGGCAGGTGCGCTGTGCTTATGAAGTGGCCCGCCAGAACGAAGCAGGGAATCATGTTATTAATACCCTCTTTCAGGAGGCCATCAGAATCGGCAAACGGGTGCGAACTGTAACTGGAATTGATCAGCATCCTGTTTCTGTGAGTTATGCAGCAGTGGAACTTGCCCGCAAGGTTTTTGGGGAACTGAAAGGGCGGACGGTTCTTGTTGTTGGTGCCGGAGAGATGGGGGAACTCACCTTAAAGAACCTGGTTGCCCAGGGTGTGAGTACTGTCCTGGTTTCCAACCGTTCTTTCGAGCGCGCCGAAGTCCTGGCCCGAACTTATGGTGGTGAGGCAATTCGCTATGACTTTCTCTTCTCCCAGCTGAACCGGGCGGACATCGTCATCAGTTGTACCGGTGCCACGCATTTTGTGATCACTGCAGACAAGCTCCGGCAAGCGGTTGCCGACCGCGGGGAGCGCCCCCTTTTGCTGATTGACATTGCTGTGCCCCGAGATGTCGAACCTTCAGTAGCGGAGATTCCTGGTGTGAAACTGTACAATATCGATGACTTGCAGCACGTTGTCCTTAAAAACATCGAAGAGCGAAGAAAAGCTGCTGCCGCTGCGGAGAAATTGATCGAGGAGGCAGTAGCAGAATTTCTTAAGTGGCTTGGAACACTGACTGTTGTTCCCACGATTAGGGCCTTACAGAAAAAAGGCGAGTTGATCAAAGAGGAAGAACTGAAACGCTGTTTCAATCGTTTGGGGCCTGTAGACCCACGCACCGAAAGATTGATTCGTGCTCTTGCGCATTCCCTTGTTAATAAGCTGCTGCGCACACCTATACTCCGCCTAAAGGAATGTGCTCTGGGTGAGGAAGGCCAGCTTTACAGCAAAGTTTTGGAAAACCTGTTTGCTCTGGAAGTGGAAGAGAAGGAAGAGGTAAAGCTTCATGGGTGTGGTGGGGTTAAGTGAGAAGAGTACTGCGGGCAGGAACGCGCGGCAGCCTGCTTGCCCAGCGCCAGACATCGTGGGTTGCCGCGAAAATCAGAGAAAAGCTTCCTGGTGTGGAGATTGAAGTAGTAACCATCTCCACGAGAGGGGATCGCCAGCCTGGTTCCTTGATCCCTCAGGTGGGAGAAAAGGGGCTCTTCACCAGGGAACTGGAGAGGGCTTTATTAGATGGTGAAATTGATTTTGCGGTTCACAGTTTGAAAGACCTCCCCACAGAACTTTTGCCAGGTCTTACTCTCGGAGCTGTTCCTGTTCGGGCAAATCCCTTCGATGCGCTTGTCACCAGGAATAAAGTAAGTTTTGATGATTTGCCTAGCGGCACCCGGATCGGGACGAGCAGTCTGCGGCGGGCTGCCCAGATCCGCCATGCTCGGCCTGACTTAATTGTTACCCCACTTCGGGGAAACGTCGATACCAGGATTCGCAAGCTGGAACAGGGGCTTGTTGATGCCCTCATTTTGGCTGCTGCAGGATTGGAGAGGATGGGATGGAGCAGCCGGGACTATTGCCAACTGCCACCTGAAGTTTTTCTTCCTGCACCAGGTCAGGGAGCGCTCGCCGTCGAGGTCAGGGCGGATGACCCCTTGATGCAGGATGTTTGCGCGGTCCTGGATGACCCCCCGGTTCGTTATGCTGTAACTGCAGAGAGAGCCTTCCTCAAAAGCCTTGGAGGTGGATGTCAACTACCTGTAGGGGCGCTTGCCGTGGTTGAAGATGATCGGCTCTGGCTGAGGGGAAGTGTTATTAGAAGAGATGGGAAGGCCCTGGTCAAAGGCGAGATTTCGGGAGATCCGACTCAAGCCTCTCTGTTGGGGGAAATGCTGGCGAACGATCTGCTCGCCAAAGGTGCAAAGGAGATTCTGGAAAATGAAGGCTAAAACAGGTATTGTGTATTTAGTGGGGGCCGGGCCAGGTGATCCTGGGCTGCTCACGATTAAGGGAAAATGGTGTTTACAGCAGGCTGATGTTGTCGTTTATGACCGGTTGGTGAACGAATTTTTTCTTTCTTACTGCCGCCCTGATGCTGAAATAAAATATGTCGGCAAAAAGCCGGGTTGCCACACCTTTACCCAGGAGCAGATTAATGCTCTGCTGGCGGAACAGGCCCTGGCTGGTAAAGTTGTATGCCGCCTCAAGGGAGGAGACCCCTTTGTTTTTGGTCGGGGTGGAGAGGAGGCAGCTTATTTAGCTGCGAGGGGAATACCTTTCGAGGTTGTGCCTGGTGTTACCGCGGCTGTGGCAGTCCCCGCCTATGCTGGGATTCCTGTGACCCACAGGGATTACGCTTCATCTCTTTTGATTGCGACAGGGCACAGAAAAAAAGGAGGAACTGAAGGCAGTCAGGGTGAAACAGCAGTTTTTCTCATGGGTTGCGAGAATTTGGAGGAAATTATTAACCACTTCCTGGAAGAAGGCTGGCCCAAGGACACACCTGCAGCCTTGATTCAGTGGGGGACCAGGGCTGAACAGCGGACGGTAACGGGAAATTTAGAGAACATAAAACTAAAAGCCCTGGCGGAAGGTTTTGCTCCACCTTCTGTTTTAGTTGTGGGTCAGGTCGTCAAGATGCGCCAGCAGCTGCAGTGGTGGGAAAAGAAACCCCTTTTCGGGAAGCGGATTCTGATTACCCGGCCTCTCGGCCAGGCGTGGGATTTGGCGCGCCGGATTTTGCTGCTGGGAGGGGAGCCCTTGTGCTTTCCGATGATTGACTTTCTCCCTCCTGAAGACCCTGGGCTCCTGGTGCATGCCTTGGAGCAGCTCGAACAATATGATTGGGTGATCTTTACGAGTGTGAACGGGGTCTTCTTTTTTATGAAGATGATGCGAGATCAAGGAGTAGATATCCGTCGGCTGCGGGGAAGGCTGGCTGCTTTGGGTCCCGCAACTGCCCAGGCCCTTCGCGACTACGGGTTCCAGGTGGACTACATCCCTCCGGAGTACCGCGCTGAAGCTCTCTTGAAAGGGATTATCGATGTTCTTCCACCAGGATGCAGAGTTTTGATTCCCCGTGCTGCTGAGGCGCGGGAAGTAATACCTGAAGGATTGAGAGCTAAGGGGGTTCGGGTGGATGTTGTTCCTGTTTACCGGACCGTCCCAGCTGGCGAGAAGAGGGTTTTTCTTCTCAGGGAACTCCTGGCCAAAGGAGGTCGGGTTAATTACATAACCTTTACCAGTTCTTCTACGGTGAGAAGTTTTGTTTCACTTTTCCCGAAAGGTGAACTCCGGCAACTTATTCAGGAAAGCAGGATCGCCTGTATTGGTCCTGTTACCGCGGCAGCTGCGCAAGCTTTGGGTCTTCGGGTTGATGTTGTGGCAACCGAATACACGACAGATGGTTTGCTGAAGGCCATTATCGAAGATTGCAAGGGAGGTTTGTAGCTGGAAATGACGTCGGGTTTGATTCAGCGTGGCTTCCCCCAGGTTCGGCTTCGCCGCTTGCGGCGGACGCCGGCTCTGCGGGAGTTGGTTCAAGAGACGAGGCTGAGTGTTGAAGATTTGATTTATCCCCTCTTTGTGCAGCCTGGTTCCGGTCTCAAGAGTCCGGTTGCGTCAATGCCGGGAGTTTTTCGCTTTTCTCCAGATTTGCTTTTGGAGGAAGTGGCTGCTGCAGTTGACCTCGGCATTTTGGCTGTGCTCCTTTTCGGCCTGCCTCACTATAAGGATGAGCTGGGAACTGCTGCTTATGACGACCAGGGGATTGTTCAGGAAACGGTGCGCATGTTAAAAAAGCACTTCCCTGATCTTGTGGTGATCACTGATGTTTGCCTGTGCGGTTACACCAGTCATGGCCACTGTGGAGTTGTCAGAGATGGGGAGGTGGATAATGATCAGACTCTGCCCTTAATTGCGGAGATTGCCCTTTCCCACGCCCGGGCAGGTGCAGATATTGTTGCCCCTTCAGATATGATGGATGGTCGGGTCAAGGCGATTCGGGAAAAATTAGATGCCCACGGTTTTTCTCAGGTGGCCATCCTCGCTTATGCCGCCAAATTTGCTTCCGCTTTCTATGGACCTTTTCGCGAGGCTGCAGATTCAAGTCCTGGTTTTGGGGATCGCCGCTCCTATCAGATGAACCCGGCCAACCGCAGGGAGGCTTTGCAGGAGGTTCTGCTCGATGTGGCGGAAGGTGCTGATCTGGTCATGGTAAAACCCGCCTTGGCTTATCTCGATGTGATCAGGGAAGTGCGGGAGACGGTTTTGTGCCCTGTGGTAGCCTACAATGTCAGTGGCGAATATTCCTTAGTAAAGGCTGCTGCTGCCGAAGGTTGGGTGGATGAGAGACAGGTTGTTTTGGAAATTTTGACTGGGATCAAGCGGGCAGGAGCTGATCTCATTATCACTTATTTTGCCAAAGATGCCGCCCAATGGTTGCGGCAAGGTTGAAAGGAAGGGAGAAGCGTTGAAGCAGGTTTCACGTTCCCTGGAGCTGTTTGCGAAGTCCTGCCAATTATTGCCTGGTGGGGTCAACAGTCCTGTGCGGGCCTTTGGCGCTGTCGGTGGCACCCCCCTTTTCATAGCCCGGGGAGATGGCTCGAAAATCTATGATGTTGATGGTAACGAATACATCGATTATGTCTGTTCCTGGGGGCCTTTGATCCTGGGGCACCGGCACCCTCAGGTGGTTGCTGCCCTCGAGGCTGTCCTTGCCGAGGGGATAAGCTATGGAGCGCCCACTGAGCGCGAGGTTGTTTTGGCTTCTCTGATCATCGAAGCGATGCCATCGATAGAAAAGGTGAGGATGGTCAATTCGGGAACCGAAGCCGCGATGAGTGCCATCCGCCTCGCCCGGGCCTACACTAAAAGACCGAAAATTGTCAAGTTCGCGGGATGTTATCACGGCCATGCTGATCCCTTCTTAGTGCAGGCAGGTTCTGGAGCTTTGACCTTGGGTGTCCCGACGAGCCCTGGTGTTCCTGCCGCAACTGGTGAACTTACGATTGTGCTTCCTTACAATGATCTGGAGTCTGTTGAGGAGGCCTTTTCCCGCTGGGGTGAAGAGATTGCCGCGGTGATTGTCGAGCCTGTGGCTGCCAATATGGGAGTTGTTTTGCCCAGACCTGGGTTTCTTGAAGGTTTGCGCCAGATAACCAGGGAAGCAGGGAGTGTTCTCATTTTTGATGAAGTGATCACCGGTTTTCGTCTTGCCTGGGGAGGTGCTCAGGAGGTATACGGTGTGGAGCCGGATTTAACCTGCCTGGGCAAAATTATCGGGGGCGGCTTGCCTGTAGGGGCCTACGGGGGCAAGGCGGAGATTATGCAGTTGGTTGCTCCTGAAGGGCCTGTTTACCAGGCAGGGACGCTTTCCGGAAACCCTCTGGCTATGCAGGCGGGGATTACCACCTTGAGACTGCTGCGCTCTCCTGGAACTTATGAAGAACTGGAAAATAAGGGCAAAAAGTTGGCAGAAGGTTTTTCGAAAGCAGCAAGTGCGGCTGGAGTTCCCGTAAAAGTTAGCCAGATCGGTTCCCTGCTGTCCGTATTTTTTACCGCAAGGGAAGTTGTTGATTACGAAACCGCGGTGACCGCGGATCAGGAGTATTTTAAAGAGTTCTTCAAGCTGATGTTGCAGCAGGGGATTTACCTCCCCCCATCCCAGTTTGAGGCCTTGTTTGTTTCTTTAGCCCACACCGAAGAGGACTTAGACCGCACGATCGAGGCGGCTGCTTTTGCTTTCGAAAAACTGAGCAGGAAAAATACCAAGTTCGTCGAATAAATATAAAACTAAATATAAAACAAGGTTCTTTAACAAAGTCTGAAATAGGGTGCTTCGGGAATAGGTGGCCTTGAGCCATCAAGGCCGAAAAGGGAAGTCCGGTGCAAGTCCGGCGCGGTCCCGCCACTGTGAGGGGGATCTGCCTTGCACGGTGCCACTGTCCAGTGGAAGAAACTGGATGGGAAGGCGTAAGGTGGAGGTGAACCCGAGCCAGGAGACCTGCCTATTCCTGCCCCGGCCGAACCCTACGCGGATAGGGAGGTGGGAAATGTTCGTGTGTCTTGGTTACTACCCCAGCCCGTAGGGCTGGGTTTTTTGTTGTTCACCTATTAAAAAGCTAAAATATTGGGTTTTTGGGGAGAGAAGGGAGGAAAGAGGATGAATTCTCGAATGGTTGTCTTCCTGATGGTTTTGCTAGGTATTTTTGCCTTCTGTCCGGGTAGCGCCTATGCGATGCATATAATGGAGGGTTTTCTGCCTCTCCACTGGTGTATTGTATGGGGAGTTGTCACACTACCTTTTCTTATTGCCGGTGTGCTGGTGATCAACAAGAGGCTCTCCCAACATCCAGAAATGAAAATGCTCTTAGGATTGGCAGGAGCTTTCGTGTTCGTTCTTTCAGCTCTGAAAATTCCTTCGGTAACTGGGAGTTGTTCTCATCCGACAGGAGTTGGCCTTGGGGCTATTCTCTTTGGTCCCCTAACAATGAGTGTCCTGGGTTGTATCGTGCTCCTTTTCCAGGCCCTGCTGTTGGCTCATGGAGGTCTAACTACCCTGGGTGCGAATACCTTTTCTATGGCAGTAGTGGGGGCATTTGTCGCTTATCTAACCTACAGAGCGTGCTTGAAGTTAAAAGTGCCTTTGTGGCTGGGAGTTTTTCTGGCAGCAGCACTGGGGGATTTGATGACTTATGTAACCACATCTTTGCAGCTGGCCCTGGCCTTTCCGGCTGAGGTCGGCGGGGTTGGAGCATCATTTGTAAAGTTTATGGGGATTTTTGCGGTTACCCAGATTCCCCTGGCGGTCAGCGAAGGTTTGCTCACAGTAGTGGTGTTTAACTTGTTGACTGTTCACAGCAAGCGGGAGTTAGAGGAATTGGCAGTAATTCCTAAGACATTTGTTGGTGCTAAAGGGGTTGATGCCCAATGAGAGCAAAAATTCTAGTTCTGATTTTTTTGGTGGTTCTGCTGGCTGTTTTTCCCTTGTGGCTGAAGAGCGGAGCCGAGTTTGGCGGCGCTGACGAGCAGGCTGAAGAAGCTATCGTCCAGCTCCAACCTGATTACGAACCCTGGTTTGGCTCTCTGTGGGAGCCGCCTAGTGGGGAGATCGAAAGCCTGCTTTTTGCCCTGCAGGCAGCAGTCGGTGCCGGTTTTATTGGCTATTTCCTGGGGTTTACCAGAGCGCGTAAGGAGCAGAGCAGAGGTAGGGGGTAGTTTGCAAATTTGCTGAAAATTGACCAGTATGCCTATATTAACAGATTATCCCATGTGCATCCAGCGGAAAAAATGGTCCTGGCGCTGGCCACAATGTTCGTTTGTCTTGCTTTTCCCTCACCAGTCGTCTCCTTTTTGGTGATCCTGCTGATGACCGGTTTGATTGTTTGGCAAGCGGGGATACCGTTCAGGTTCTATTTCAAGCTCATGCTCGTCCCCCTGGGATTTTTGCTCATCGGGGTGCTGGCAGTTGCCGTTAATCTGGCCAAAGATGCCACGTCCTTTTTCTGGGGGATTCAGGTGGGAAGCTGTACCCTGGGCGTTTCCCGACAGGGGTTGATGTTGTCGGCCATGCTCTTGACGAAATCTCTTGCGGCAGTGTCTTGCCTCTACTTTCTGTCTTTAACAACACCAATGGTGGAGATCTTCGCTATGTGCAGGAGGCTGAGGTTGCCCCCTTTGCTCGTTGAGCTGATGTCACTGGTTTACCGCTATATTTTCGTGCTCCTGGAGACGGCAGAAAAGATTTACATTTCCCAAACATCGCGCGGGGGCTACACCAATCTCAAAACAACATATGTTTCCATGGGTCAGCTCATCTCTAACCTGTTTTCCAAGTCGTGGCACACCTCAAAAGTGCTTTACCTCGCTCTCCTGTCCAGATGCTATACAGGTGAACTCAGCGTCCTTGAGAGGCCCTATCACATGTCCCCGAAAAGAATGCTGCTGATCATCACCACAGAATTGGTTTTATTAATGGTAGGTTTGGGCTGGCGAGTGCTGCAAGGTGGTGGGGGATCTTGAAAGGTGATCCCGTGTTAGCAGCTAAAGAGGTGACCTTCTGCTACCCCGATGGCACCCGGGCCCTGGAAAATGTTAGTGTTTCCATTCCCAGGGGAAAAAAGACGGCTTTTTTGGGACCAAATGGTGCTGGGAAAACAACTCTGTTCCTCCACTTTAACGGCATCTTAAGACCTCAGCGAGGAGAGATCTGTTTTCATGGGCAGCCTGTTCGTTATGATCGTGCTTCCCTCCTGGAGTTGCGCCGCAAGGTCGGGGTTGTTTTTCAGGACCCTGACGCCCAGCTATTTTCGGCAACTGTTATGCAGGAGGTTTCTTTTGGCCCTCTCAACCTGGGATTGCCGAAGGAAGAAGTCTGGGAACGGGTTAAAGAAGCCCTGCTGGCTACAGATGTCTATCACCTCAAGGACCGGCCAACGCATTTTTTGAGCTACGGTCAAAAAAAACGTGTTGCTCTTGCTGATGTATTAGCCATGCAGCCCGAGGTGCTCATCTGTGATGAGCCCACAGCCTGGCTGGATCCTCAGCACTCTGCTCAAATTATGGAGTTGCTGGACAGGATCAACAGCAGAGGAACAACCGTCGTTTTTTCGACTCATGATGTCGATCTCGCTTACTCCTGGGCTGATTACGTGGTCGTCCTTCAGGAGGGAAAGGTTGCTGGAGAAGGGACTCCAGAGGCTGTGTTTGCTGACCACAGGCTTTTGCGAGCAGCAGCTCTTGATAGGCCGTGGGTGCTTGAGGTCCATCAGGAATTGCGCAAGAAAGGTTGGTTGTTTGTGGGTTCACTGCCGCGAACTAAAAAGGAGTTGTTTTCGCTGATCCGGAAAAATCACCCTCAGGATCTGCAGGTAGGACTGCGGCGGGGTTACACCACCGGAACCTGCGCTGCTGCTGCGGCACGTGCTGCCGTGCTGGTGCTGCAGGGGCAGGAGCTGACGTCTGTTGAGGTGAAGCTGCCCGGGGGCGATGTTTGCGAGCTTCCTGTTGCAGGTTGGGAAAGGAAGGGAGACCAGGCGACTGCCTGGGTAATCAAGAATGCTGGTGATGACCCGGATGTCACTGATGGGGCACGTATCCAGGCTACGGTTCGCCTTCAGCCAGGTGAGGTCGTTGTGCGGGGGGGTCGAGGTGTCGGGGTTGTGACCAAACCGGGCCTCTCTGTCCCTCCGGGTCAGCCGGCGATTAACCCGGTTCCTCTGGAGATGATCAGGGAAAATGTGGCCGCAGTTCTGCCCCCTGGAACAGGAGCCGAGGTCACCATCAGTGTCCCTGAAGGGGAGAAACTGGCGCGAAAAACCATGAATCCCCAATTGGGAATTGTTGGTGGTATTTCCATTTTGGGGACGACAGGGATCGTGGAACCGGTTTCCGAAAAAGCCTTCATGCAGGCCTTGGTTCCACAACTGAAAATTGCGGCAGCTTGCGGTTACGACACCGTCATTCTCACGCCGGGGCGCCAGGGAAAGAAGCTTGCTGCCAAGTTCTTAGAGGCTCCTCCTGATGCCGTCGTTCTCATGAGCAACTTTGTGGGCTTTATGCTGGAGCAATGCGTGGAGCTGGGTTTTCGGCAGGCCGTTCTTTGGGGGCATGTTGGGAAGCTGGCGAAGGTTGCTGCTGGCTGTTTCCATACTCATAACCGCATAAGTGATGGGAGGGCTGAGGTTGTGGCTGCGCTGGCAGCGGCACGGGGCGCAGATCCCTCTTTGATCCAGAAGGTCTTGGCTTTTCCTACGGTTGAGGGAATGGTCAGCATCTTGCAAGGGGCAGGGTTGCAGGAGGTCTGGAGTGACCTTGCTGCCCGTGCCAGCCAGCGCGCTGTTGCCTATACGCGTCAGGCTCTGAGGGTAGGAACTGTTCTGCTTTCACTTAAGGAGGGGATACTGGGCTGGGATGAGTCTGCTGCTGAGATTCTCGAGCAAGCAGACTGGGGTAGTTTGAGGAAAAGGCTGTGACACCTGTGAGGAGTGGTGTTTTTGGCTTACCCGGTAACTGTGGTTGGAGTTGGTCCAGGGAGCAGAGAATACCTGCTGCCTGTTGCCGAGGAGGCTGTTCTCCAATCTGATGTTTTGGTTGGCGGGGCGCGCGCTTTAGAGCTCTTTGCCCACCTTGGCAAGCAGTGCTACCAAATCGACCGCCATCTGGATGCAGCTTTAGATTTTATCGAAAGAGTCAGGGAGAAGCAGCGTGTCGCTGTCCTCCTTTCCGGGGACCCGGGCTATTTCAGCCTCCTTCCGCGGCTGCGGGCACGCCTTGGTGAAAAAAATCTGATCGTCATCCCAGGCATCAGTTCTCTGCAGCTTGCTTGCGCCAGGCTGGGCCTGAACTGGGAAGATTTCCTCCATGTCAGCCTGCATGGCCGGGGGCTCGACCAGTTGGAGAAGGTTGGTGATTGCCCGAAGGTTGCTGTGCTTACTGAAAAACGTTTTCCGCCATCTGCTGTCTGTCGCTTTTTCCTGGAAAAAGGGAGCGACTTCCAGAAAGTCTGGATCCTCACAGATCTAGGGTTGCCTGGAGAGCAGGTGACTTCGACGACTCTCGAAGAGGGTGCCTGGGTCGAGGGCAGAGCGAACAGTATTGTTATTTTGGTAAAGGATTGCGAGGAACGGCGAGGACTTGGGAGAGAGCGACTCGACGATCAAGACGATTGCTGGCACGGGGAGAGCAGCCAGAAGAATTCGCAGATGGGGAAAACGGAGTGTCATGAGGTTGTGACTCCCGGGCTTCCTGATGATTTGTTTCTCCGGGGAAATGTCGCTATGTCGAAGGAAGAGGTTCGGGCACTCGTTCTCTGCAAGGCACGGTTGCGGAAAGGGATGGCGGTCTACGAGATCGGAGCGGGCAGTGGTTCCTGGACTGTTGAAGTTGCCCGCCTTATTAAACCGGGACAAGTCTATGCCTTCGAAAAAGACCCCGAGGCCTTGGCCCTGGCGCGGGCCAATCTGAAGCATTTTCAGCTTACCAATGTTGTTCTCGTTGAGGGAGAAGCACCTGAAGCTTGTGAGGGCTTCCCCCCAGGGGACTGTGTTCTGATTGGCGGAAGCGGTGGAAGGCTGGAGGAAATCCTGAGAGCGGCAAAAGATTGGCTGCGTCCGGGAGGCCGCCTGGTGATCACTGCTGTTACTCCGGAAACATTCAGCACTGCTTGGCAGTTACTGCAGGATGAGGCCTGGGAAGAGAGGGATGCTGTTTTGCTGCAGTTAGCGCGGGTCCAACGCAAAGGAAGGGTTAACTGCTGGCAGGGCGAAAACCCTGTATTTATCTTGAGCGCCAGCCGGAGGTGGACCACAGGGTGAGGAAGCGGGGAAAGCTCTACGGCATTGGTCTGGGGCCGGGGAATCCGCAACTGCTGACCCTGAAAGCGGTCCAGGTTTTACAGGATGTAGCGGTGATCTTTGTGCCCAGGAGTGATTCCAGGGAGGCCAGTCTCGCCCGCGAGGTGGTTGCGCCCTTTATCAACCCTAATCATCAAGTGCGGGAGTTTGTCTTTCCGATGACTGCAGTTGCCCACAAGAGGGAGAAGGCATTAAGGGAGATTGCCCTCAGTGTTGCTGGTGTTCTCGATGAAGGTCGGGATGCGGCTTTTGTCACTATGGGGGACAGCACTTTGTACAGCACCTTCTTTTATCTTTTGAAAGAACTGAAGAAAATCCGTAGTGATCTCGAGGTAGAGACAGTTCCTGGAATTACTTCTTTTAGTGCAGCAGCGGCCCTTTTGAACCGGGCTCTTGCGGTTGGTCAAGAAAGCTTGGCAGTTATTCCGGCCACGGCAAACGAACAGTTTCTCTACCAGGTTTTGTCTGCTTTTGATAATGTGGTTTTATTAAAAGTTGCCCCTGTGCTCCAGAGGGTGCTCGGTATTCTGGCAGAGCTGGGGAGGCTGGAAGAGAGTGCTTTTGTCTGCCGCTGCGGGCTGACAGAGCAGTTGCTGGTGGACAACCTGGCTACAGCCGGGGACTTACCTGAAGACTACTTTTCCCTGATCCTCGTTTCCAGGTCACGGGAGGGAATAATTTAAAAAAGTGACGCAGGTGAGGAAAGGAGGCTAGTTGGTGGCTGACTCGAGCGGCAAGGGTATCGTCTATTTTGTTGGTGCCGGCCCCGGTGATCCTGAACTGATTACCGTGAAGGGGCAGCGATTGCTGCAAAGGGCGGATTTAGTGCTTTACGCCGGTTCCCTGGTCAATCCTGCCCTTCTGCAGGTGGTCCGAAAAGGGGTTCCCTGTATCGATACCGCAGGTCTCACCCTCGAGGAAATCGTGGAGTTCATCAAGGACGGTGTAAATGCGGGGAAGTTGGTGGTGCGCCTTCATTCCGGAGACCCTGCTCTTTACGGTGCCCTCCAAGAGCAGTTGGACCTTCTCGAAGAGGCGGGTGTCCCTTATGAAATCGTTCCCGGGGTGAGTTCGTTTCTTGCTGCTGCTGCTCTTCTGGGCAGAGAGCTGACCGTGCCAGGAGGAACCCAGACTGTGATTTTGACGCGACAGGAGGGAAGGACACCGGTTCCGGCAGCAGAATCGCTTCCGGAATTGGCCCACCACCGCGCCACGATTTGTCTGTTCTTGAGTGTGCATCTTTTGTCTGAGGTAGTCCGCGGCTTGAAGGCGGGATATCCTCAAGAAACTCCAGTCGCTATAGTGGAGCGGGCCTCATGGCCGGACGCCCGGGTGATTCTGGGCACTTTGGGCAATATTGAGCAGCGCGCTAAGGCAGCGGGGATCCGCAGGACAGCGTTAATTTTTGTGGGAGACTTTTTGGCAGTTAAGGGCAGGCGTTCGCTGCTTTATGATCCAGGTTTCAGCCACGGTTTCCGAGGTGCGAAGTAATTGAAACCAGCTTTCGAAAAGAAGGGAGCACGGGTAATGGGCCCTGGGTGTCGAGTCGCCATCGTTGCGGTGACACCTTCTGGTTTTGCACTTGCCTCTCGTCTTGCAGCAGCCTGGGGAGAGAGGGGTGGGGTGGCTGATGTTTTTCAGGCAGATTCCTGTGCCGGTCTTTCTCTAGGTGAACTTGTCAGGAATTTGTGGGATAGTTATGAGGGTCTGGTTTTAATTATGGCCGTAGGGATTGCCGTGCGGGTGATCTCCCCCCTGCTGCAGAGCAAGTGGACTGACCCTGCAGTTGTCGTGGTGGACGAAAAGGGTAATTTTGCTGTCAGTTTGCTGGGTGGCCACTGGGGTGGTGCCAATGACCTGGCCCGCAGAGTGGGTTCTTTGTTGGGAGCGGTCCCGGTGATAACAACTGCGACTGATGTTTGGGGAAAGACTTCCGTGGACCTGCTGGCCCGGAGCTGGGGATTTCTTCCTGTTCCCCGGGAGCGAGTCAAAGATGTAAACAGCGCCCTCCTGGCAGGAAGACGGGTGATTCTTTACACAGAATGGCAACTTCCTGATGAGTTTCATGGAGGTAAAGAGTTCCGGGTCATTTTTGGTTCTCTTTCCCAGGTGCGGTTGGAGCAGAAAGGTGGCCCTTTTGTTTTCGCTACGAGCCGGAAAAGCGGGGATTTCCCGGCGGGTAGTCTGTTTCTTTGCCCCCCCAGTTTGGCTGCAGGTATTGGCTGCCGTCGGGGTGTCTCTCCTGAAGAGGTAGAAGATGCGGTAGCTTATGCCCTCGAGCAGGCTGGGCGCCACCGCGACAGTTTGGTTGCCTTAGCCACCCATGCTGCTAAAGTTGATGAACTGGGTTTGCGCCAGGCGGCGCGGCGGATGAAACTTCCCTTGTTCTTCTTTTCCCCAGGGGTCTTGCAGATGGTGCTCCAAAAACACCAGGGCCTTCAATATTCGCAATTTGTTGAGTCTAGAATGGGGGTTGGAGGGGTATGCGAACCGGCAGCACTGGCGGCTGTGTCGGAAGGACAGTTGGTTTTACCAAAAACAGCAAGGGGAAGGGTGACCGTGGCCCTCGCCGAGGCCGGATTGCTGTGGTCGGGATCGGGCCAGGTGATCCGGAGGATTTGAGTCTGCGTGCATACAGGCTCTTGCGGGAGGCAGACGTAGTCATCGGTTATCACACCTATTTACGTCTCCTTGAAGGAGTGCTTTCTCCTGCCCAACACCGGGAAGGAAGTGGGATGCGGCAGGAAGTAGAGCGTGCCCAGCGTGCTCTGGAGCTTGCCGGTGATGGTTGCCGCGTGGCTGTTGTCAGCAGCGGCGATCCCGGGGTTTACGGGATGGCGGGATTGGTGCTGGAAGTTCTCTTAAGTTCGGGATTGCACGGGGAAATCGATTTTCAGGTTGTCCCCGGGATTACCGTAGCTTTGGCCGCAGCTGGCCTGGTGGGGGCTCCTTTAATGAACGATTTTGCCGTGATCAGCCTCAGTGATATTATGACACCTTGGGAAGTGATCCTCAGAAGGATTGAGGCTGCTGCTGCTGGTGATTTTGTGGTTGTTTTTTACAATCCCAAAAGCCGCAGACGGGTAACTCAAATTGCCGAGGCTCAGAAACTCCTCCTTCGCTACCGCTCTCCGGCAACTCCTGTAGCGATTATCACTAATGCTGGGAGGACTGGGGAGCAGGTGGTTCTTTCTGATTTAGCGCATTTTACCGATATGGAAATCAACATGAGTTCCCTGGTGATTGTGGGGAACTCCCAGACTTACGTCCGAGAGGGATACATGGTTACTCCCCGGGGGTATCAGTTGTGATCTTTGTTCTCGCAGGAACCCGTGAAGGAAGAGAATTGGCAGCAACATTGGTCAGTGCGGGCCACCAGGTGATGGCCAGTGCAGTCACCTCCTACGGTGCCGAACTTCTCCGGCAAATTCCAGGGGTGGCTGTCTGGGAAGGAGCGCTGAATGCCGAGCAGTTCGCTGCCTTAATCAGGGATCAGGGTGTTAAAGGAATCCTTGATGCAACTCACCCTTTTGCCACTGAAATTACTCGCATCGCCCAGGAGGTCGCAGCCAGCTGTGGGGTTCCTTACCTGCGCTGGGAGCGCCCGGAGACACCCCTGCCGCAGGGCCACCCGTTGGTTCACCTGGTGCCGACATGGGAAGAGGCGGTTTCGAAAGTGGCTTCCTTAGGCGTAGACCGGGTTTTTCTGGCTGTTGGAGTCCAACCGCTTTCACTTTTCTTGACCCATCCCGCCCTCCGAGGTTGCCAGTTTGCGGTGCGGGTGTTGCCTCTTCCGGAATCTCTAAGGGTATGCTACCAACTTGGGTTAAGGCCAGATCAGATCGTTGCCCTGCAGGGACCCGGGACCCAGAAGCTCAACGAGGCCCTGCTGCAAGAGTTTCGGGCAGAGGTTCTGGTCACCAAAGAGAGCGGTGATCTGGGAGGCACGAAAGAGAAAGTCGCTGCTGCCTGTGCTTTAAGTATTCCCGTGGTCGTGGTGCAGCGACCCGTGGTTTGTTCAGGTAGAACCGCAAATTTTGAAAAGGCGTCAGATGTGGATTACGTGCGCTTTTGGGCAAAAAAGGTGGCAGAAGAAAAGAAAGAGTAAAGGTTGGGCACAAGGGATGCAGAGGGGTAAGCTGAGCAGGATGAGTGGCGAGGAGACAAAGGAAGGGGGAAAGAAATGGCGAAGTGCGGGGTTTTGCTGCTCGGACATGGCAGCAGGCGGAATGCTGCCAATGATGGGCTATTGAAGTTGGCAGAACTGCTCCAGGAAAACCTCGGGATGCGGGTGCTCCCTGCTTTTTTTCAATTCGGTCGACCTTCGTTGGCGGAAGGGGTGGCTCGGTTTGTGGAAGATGAAGTGGAGAGGATTATCGTTGTTCCTGCTTTTCTTTTTCCAGGTGTCCATATCGAGAAGGATATTCCCGAAGAAATCGCTGGGTTGCAGGCCGTCTATGGGGAAAAGGTTCAGTTGATTGTAGCTCCTTGTCTGGGGCCTGATCCTCGGATTGCGGAGATTTTAGGAGAAAGGGTGCGCGCTGCTGCTGGTCTGGACCTTGATCAGGAATTGGTGAACCCTCAGGATATCGTGGCCAGGAGTAGGAATTTAATTGAAGGAATTGTGGGATGTGAAGCCTTCCAAAAGAAATTCCCCGGAAGTCAAGGGGAGGTAGTCCGCAGGGTTGTTCACGCTACTGGTGATCCCGGTGCTGCTCATCTTCTGCGGTTCCATCCCCAAGCGATTGATGCCGGGATTGCTGCTCTGCGGCGTGGTGCTCTCTTATTTGCTGATGTGCGCATGGTTAGGGCGGGCGTCAACCTAGGGGCTCTGCGGGAGCTGAAAGGCAGGGTTGTCTGTTACACCCACCACCCTCGCGTTATAGCCATTGCTCAAGCTGAAGGTCTGACACGGGCTCTCGTTGCTGTTCGTCTTTTTCGGGAACTACTTCAGGATAATGTGGTTGTCATCGGAAACGCTCCGACAGCCCTTGCAGAAGTCCTCCGCCAGGCCTCTCAGGGGATCAGGCCGGCATTAATCATCGGAACACCGGTTGGCTTTGTCGGGGCTGCGGAAGTCAAGGCACGCTTGGCAGAACAATCGATCCCCTACATTACGATGATCGGCTCTCGGGGCGGTAGTGCGGTGGCTGTGGCGATTGTAAACGCTTTGCTGGCGCTTGCCCGCGGTCAGGCTGGGTTGTAGCAATCAGATGGGGGTAGTGAGGTTGCTTGGTTTCTTACTCAGGATCAAGATGGGGTGATTCTGATGGCGAAGAAAATTATGATTCAGGGAACTGCCTCCAATGTGGGAAAAAGCATCATCGTCACGGCCCTGTGCAGGATTTTCCGTCAGGACGGCTACCGTGTCGTTCCTTTTAAGGCGCAGAACATGGCTCTTAATTCGTTTGTCACACCGTCAGGAGGGGAAATCGGACGCGCCCAGGCGGTTCAGGCGCAGGCTGCTGGTCTTGAGCCCTCTGTGGAAATGAACCCCATTCTGCTGAAGCCCACGGGAGACGCGTCATCACAGGTGATCGTGTTAGGCAAGCCCATAGGGAACATGAGTGCACGGGATTACCATCTGGGTCGTAATCTGGAGCTTTTTCAAGTAATTAGAGATGTGCTCCAGAAGCTGGATGAGGAATTTGAGATTATCGTGATCGAGGGAGCAGGCAGTCCTGCCGAAGTTAATCTCAAGGAGCGCGACCTCGCCAACATGCGGACTGCTCGTTTGGCTGGAGCACCTGTTTTACTGGTGGCAGACATTGACCGCGGTGGCGCCCTTGCCTCGGTAGTGGGAACCCTTGCCCTCCTGGAACCAGAAGAGGAGCAGCTTGTCCGCGGAATCATCTTCAACAAATTCAGGGGGGATCCCGCCCTCCTCGAACCCGCCCTCGACTTCCTGGAAGAAAGGACGGGAAAGCCGGTTTTGGGTGTGCTCCCCTATCTTCAAGATCTGCGCCTTCCTGCCGAGGATTCTGTTTGTCTTGAAGAACCATCTCCGGAACCTCCTGGTGAGATCGAAGTCGCCGTCATTTACCTGCCTCGGATTTCCAATTTCACCGACTTTGATGCTCTCGCTCTCGAACCCGGGGTTCGTGTCCGCTATGTCAAAGACGGGGAGCCCCTGGGTTCACCAGATCTGATCATCATCCCGGGAACAAAGAACACCATTGAGGACCTTTTTTACCTCTACGAGACAGGCTATGCGGCAGCAGTGAGAAAGGCCGCGGCTCAGGGGGTTCCGGTCTGTGGGCTTTGCGGGGGCTATCAAATGTTGGGTCGCCAGTTAAGGGACCCCGAGCATGTGGAGTCTTCCCGCGGTGAATTGCCCGGTCTTAGCCTTTTGGATACAGTTACTACTTTCTCCAGGGAAAAGGTGCTTGCCCAGGCAATAGGGGAAATCTGCGGTGAAGGGGAGCTCTTCCGGGAGGTCCGGGGTCTTTGTGTGAGTGGTTATGAGATTCATATGGGAAGGACGTTTCTGGGGGAAGGGGCGCGTCCTCTGCTGCGGGTTCGCGCCCGCCAGGGAGTTCCCTGTGAGGACTGGGATGGTGCTGTAGATGCCACTGGTTTGGTCTGGGGAACTTATTTTCACGGGATCTTTGACAACGACCAGTTCCGCGCCTACCTGTTGCGGTGGCTCCGCAGACGCAAGGGGCTGCCGGATCATCCCTTGGGCAGTTGGAGCAGCAGGGATTTCTTGGACAAGGAGATCGACCGGCTGGCAGCTAGGTGCCGGGAGAGCCTGGATCTGGCAGGAATCTACGAGTTGATGGGACTTCCTGAGCGGCGTGGGGAGTGAGGAACTTGGGAAAGAAACCTTGTGTGGTGATTGCAGCGCTGCGGAGTAGTGCCGGCAAAACGAGTATTGCCACCGGTTTGATGGGAGCGCTGGCCCGGTGCGGCTACCGAGTGCAGGGGTTCAAGGTAGGGCCTGATTTTATCGACCCCGGCTATCATACAGCGGTGACTGGGCGCTGGTCGCGCAATCTGGACACCTGGCTTCTCTCTTATTCTCAGGTGAAGGAGATTTTTGAGCGGGCTGCTGCAGATGCTGATGTTGCCGTTATTGAAGGAGTGATGGGCCTTTTTGACGGGGTTCGGGGTGAGGGGGAAAGGGCCTCTACCGCGGAAGTTGCCAAACTCCTCGGCTGCCCTGTGATTTTGGTGGTTGATGTCAGTGCCCAGGCACGGAGCGCTGTGGCGGAGTTTCTGGGGTGCCGGGCGATGGATCCAGGTCTTACCCTCGCTGGAGTGATCCTCAACCGCGTTCGCGGTCCCCACCACCTGGAAATAGTGAAGTCGGGGTTTGCGGATTTCGGGGTTCCAGTATTGGGAGCGATCCAGGAAGGGAGCATCCCTCGCTTTCCGGAGCGCCACCTCGGTCTTGTCCCTGTGCTGGAGCAGCGGGAGATCAAAAACGCGCTGGGGGAATTAGTGGAAGCAGTTGCCAGGCAGGTTGATCTCGCGGCAGTATTCGAAGTTGCCCGCTCTGCTCTGGAAAGTTCCGGTGCCGCTTTTGAAGAAGAATCCGGACTTCACTCTGCTGATCGTGCTTTTGAAGAGGTGATAGGTGATCCTCCACTTGGTGAAAAGGTCCGGATCGCCTTTGCCTGGGATCAAGCCTTCAATTTTTATTACCGGGATGGCCTTGAACTTCTCGAAGGGCTTGGGGTGGAGCTCGTCCCTTTCAGTCCTTTGAGGGACGAAAGAATCCCTCCTGAAGTCGGGGGAATTCTGCTAGGAGGCGGTTTTCCAGAGCTTTTTGCTGAGCAACTTGCGGCAAATTCGGAAATGCGCCAAAGCCTCCGCCATGCCCACGCCTGGGGAATGCCTATCTATGCCGAATGTGGCGGGTTTATCTACCTTTGCGAAGAACTGGTTGACTGGGAAGGACGTTCTTTTCCGATGGTGGGGCTGATCCCTGGCAAGTGTCGGATGGAAAAGCGTCTTGTGGGAATGGGGTATCGGAGAGCCCGGGCCCTGGAAGCAAACCTCCTTTGTAGGGCAAATGAGGTGCTTCGCGGGCACGAATTCCATTATTCGTCTTTTACCCCGAAGAGCACCCCTTTCCCCTGGGCGTTTTCCTTCCTTGGGGAAAAAGGGGAAAGGTTTGATGGCTATTTTTCCGGCAATCTCTTGGCTTCCTATCTCCATTTTCATTTCGCCTCTTTGCCCCGGGCTGCAGCCCGTTTCGTTAACCACTGCCGGGCCTGGCTTCGCCAGCATTTCTTCTGAAACGCTCCAGATAATTGCCGTGTCCAACTCGGACCTGTAGTTCGCGCAATTCTACCGCCTGGCCGCCCTTGTCGCCTCTCTTCTGCACCTCCTGGACGAGCGCGACTGGGGGCTTCTTCCGGCGGACTCTCTCCCCTGGACCTTTCCCAGAGGCTGGGAAAAGGACGCGGCAGCCTCCTTGCTCTGGGCCTTCATTTCCGGCGTAAACACGCTGATCAAAAGCTCCAGCACAGCCGCGCCGGGGTAGAAAGGGGCCGCCTTTGGCGGCGGCCCGAGGTTAGTGGCTGTGCTTATGGTCATCCGGATGTTCGTGGTCGTGCTCATGCTCAGCTCCCGGGGCGTGCTCGTGCTCGTGGGTGTGGGTGTAGGCCTTGTGCTCGTGTTCGTGCTCGTGCACCAAATCGCCGTGAGCGTGAGCATGAGTGTGTCTAACCGCAGGATGGGTGTGCTCGTGGGTATGCCGGATCATTGTTAATAACCTCCTCCCTGAAGGTTTTACTGCCGTCCATCGGCAGCATTTTCCAATTCCAATTATACATTCGGGAAGAAGTAAAAGTCAATCAAATTTATGGAATTTTTGGCAAGACAGCGACAAGTGGGGAAAAGTGTCTCAGCACCAGCTAAAAGCTGCACGAATAAGAAAATGTTGCCATGGCAATCACGAGTAAGGCCTCACTATGCATTTTACACAGGAGGTCTCTCCCGGTTAGGAAGCTGCCTTGGCGAAATGCCCCTGGCGTTCACTCCGGGTCGCCCGGTGGGGTGTGGCCTGCGCTGGTGAAACTTTGAAACGCTTTTCGGGTTCTACTTCAGCTATCACCTCCAGTTGCTCGACCCCGGCATCATCAGGTCGGACCTGCTGGAGGCGATCGAGCGGGGGGAGAGCTGCAGCTGAGAAAAATTTCGGAAAGATGGGAGGATTTTCGGTGAGGACGGCGAAGATCTAACATTAGTATTTTGCCAAACTGAATAGTGCGGAACAGGTGGCCCTAACGAGGGCTTAAAAGGGAAGTCCGGTGCGAATCCGGCGCGGTCCCGCCACTGTGAGGGGGATCTGCCTTGCAGGATGCCACTGTCCGGCAGCCCAGCTCAAGTTTTAGGCAGCAGTTGGGTGCGGGATGGGAAGGCGCAAGGCTGGAGATGAACCCGAGCCAGGAAACCTGCCTGTTCGACGGACACCGTTGATCTACGCGAGATAGGGAGGTGTTCACGTGTTCGGGTTTTCTGCTCGAGCGCGCGATGCACCCGGTCTCTCGTAGGCCGGGTTTTTAATTTGGTGGTTCCAACCTGCATGCTTATACAAAGTGGAGGGAGAAAACAGTGGTCTGGTTAAGAAGGAGCTTTAGGGCCCTGGGAGTATTACTTGCTGTGTTAATGATAGCCACTTTTATGATTCCCTGTGGGCCGGTTCGAGCTTCGGATGGTGAGATAACAGTAAACGTGAGGATTGAAGGATATCGAGATTCTAATTACCCTGATGGGACGATCCTCCCCACGCGCCAGGTGTCTCTTCCTGCGGGGAGCACAGCACTTGATGCCCTCATACGTGCCGCTGCTGAATATGATTTAGATGTAGAAAGCAACGGTTTTGTCACTTCAATAGGAGGGCAGGCAAGTGGCCATTTCGGCGGCTGGGATGGGTGGATGTATCGGGTCAATGGGTATTCACCAAATGTCGGTGCTGCTAGTTATGTTCTTCAAGAAGGTGATACCGTCTTATGGTATTACGGTGATTGGGCCGGGACTCAGTATCCTGATGTGTACCAGTTCACTGAAAAAGATGGTTACCTCAACGTTGAACTCTCCAGTGACTCATCACCGATAACCGGGGTCAGTCTATCCGTTTATAGTTCTGTTGATGCTTCTGTTTACAGTAGGGTTTACGACACTGGAGATGGAACATATACTGTAGTTTTCGCTGACGATCAAGGGAACCCGCTGCCTCCTGGTGAGTATACACTTAGAGCGGAAAAATTCCGTGAAGACGGGTTTCCGGAAATGGTGAAACCGGAGCCGGTAACAATCAATGTGGTTGAGCAAGACCCAACACCTCCAAATGAACCGAGTATAACTTCAGCGGTCCCGAGGGGCAGTCAGGGGATCGAGGTCTCTGGGAGCGCAGACCCGGGAGCGCAGGTAGTGGTCACCGCTGTTGACAGTAGTGGCAAGGAGGCGGTAGCGTCTAAGCCCGTATTTGCAGATGCTTCCGGCAGGTTTAAGGCCTACCTGGACATTGCCGAGGGAGGGACTTACACTTTAACAGCAACAGCAACAAAATTAGAGGTCAAAGTCGAAGCAAGCGGAGCGATAAGCGAGAGTTCGCTTCCTTCGGCGGTGTCTCAGACATTTCTTTTGGATGTTGTCGAAAAACCCGAGATTCTTTCTGCGGAGTATGACCCCAATACAGACTCGATCATTGTAGAGCTTTCGAGAATTTCTGACGATGGAGCGAGCATAATAGTTACTTTGAGTATTTTCGGTATGGATGATCTGACCCAAGAGGTTCAGACTAAACCTGACGCAACCTCTTACGAGGTGGCGTTCGCTAATCTTGGGATACAGGCTGGTGGTACCTATTATTGCACAGTTACAGCAAAAGCTGTCCTGGAAGACAAGGAAAGCATTGAAGATACTTACTTCTTCTCTTTTTCTACGGCTGAAGTGGAGGAAGCCAACCTTGCAGAGAAAGCAGGGGCTTATATATACAGTTCCTATCTGTTGAATGGAGTGACGAAGGGAGATAATGCAGTAGGTTCTTATGCCCTCTTTGTCCTTAAACAAGCAGGTGTTAATGTCAGTATTTGGGAGAGAGATGACATTTGTCTGGATGACGCAGTTCTTCAAGCCATTTCGCAAGATGCAGGCGAACCGACAGGAGTTTCGGCAAAACAGCTTGCCCAGGACGTCCTCGCGGCTCAGAAGTTGGGTAAGAGTGATTTAGTGCAGCAGTTACTGGGTGTGCTTCGAGGGCGCCATAGCGAGTCCGGTTTTGACGGTAACATTTATAGTGACGTTGCGGCGTACGAGCTTTTAGGTAGGGCTGGTTATCTGAGTGCTGTTCTCGACACGGTTGAGGCAAAAGTTTACGCAAGAGACTATATTTTGGGTGCTCAGGATACAGACCCTGAAAGTGAAACCTATGGATCTTTTGGTTCTGTTTGGGGAGAAACGTTTTATCCTGATTTCATGACTACGGCGCAGGCAGTGAGGGCGCTGCACTACTTGGACCCTCAGGGGGAAGACAAGCAGGTTCAAGAGGCAATCCAAGCTGGGCTTAACTGGATGCGGGCTCAGCAGCAGGAAGATGGAAGCTTTGCAGCTTCTGATTGGGACGATCCCCTGATCGACACGGTGGAAGCCATTGCTACACTGGATGTTTTAGAAATTGAACCTACTACGTGGGCGCACGAATCGACAGGGAAGACCCCTGTTGACTACATGGAGGAAGGTGCTCTCAACGAAGACGGGAGCTTTGGCTCATCCAGGAACGTCATGGATGCTGTCTGGGCGCTTTATGGGTACCATCTTCTTGGGCTTCCAGTCGAAAAGCAATTGACCATAAGTCCTTCCATTATGTCATTGGAAGTGGGGAGTAAGGGTGAGTACACATTAAAATTCCATGATGCTGAGGGTGAGTCCGATGTAACAAGTGAAGCCTCATGGTCGGTAGGCAACCCGAGTATTGCCGGTATCGATGGCGGTCAAGTCACAGCATTGAGTGTGGGGCAGACGACAGTAACAGCGGTTTACGGCGGGCTTACAGTTACAGCCACACTTAAAGTTGAAGCAGCAGAAGGTCCTGGAGGTGGTGCAGCATCTCCGAGTACCTGCACAGTCGGGGTTGCCGTGGTGGGGAAGAACGGCGAGCTCCTCTTTGGCCCGGGCTACGTGCTCCTCTCTAAAGAGGGCAGGTGGGGCCTGACCGCTCTCGGGGCGCTCGATGCCACGGGTCTTCCCTACCGGCTCTCCGACAAGTGGGAGGGCTTCGTGGAGGAGATCGCCGGCCAGGCGGGCTCCGGGATGGAGGGCTGGTGCTACACGGTCAACGGCGTCATGCCCATGACTTCGGCCGACAAGTATCAGGTGGAAGACGGAGACAAGGTCATCTGGTACTACAGCAAGAGCATGGACCAGCAGCCTCCTAAGTGGGAGGACCTCGTGAAGCAGCAAGCTACGGGTGCGATACCTGCTGCAGAAGCCCTGAAGAGCGTAGAAAGCACCTTGTCCGAGCTTCAGAGCGGCAAAGTGAGCGCCGGGCAGGCGGTGTCGCGTCTTGCGGAGACCCTCGAGAAGCTCAAGGAATCCGAGGTTACGGAGGAGCTCAAAAGTAAGCTCTCCGAGGCTGCGCGCCTCCTCGCCGTAGCGCTGGCAAAGGTGCCTGATAAGGCTTTAACTTCCCAGGAAGAAGGAGAAAAAGTCACCATCAAAATAGACGGCGAGATCCTGAAAGA
>LGFL01000009.1 GCA_001508855.1 Thermoanaerobacterales bacterium 50_218 | reverse complement strand
ACACCCTTGCCTTAAGCTAACGACTACTGCTACCTTCGTCGTTCGGGACTTTCACCCTATAGCCAACGCCCATGCCGGGCACGCAAAACGTAAGAACTGGGGGCATAATTATGCCCCCAGTTCTTACTACCAGTTGTTACTAAATAAATCTCGCTTGGTAATGCAGTAAACGTTGCTCTTACCTAGATTCTTAGCCGTCATCCTTCTATTTTCCTGCTAAGGTTCATTGTGTTGTTTTGGAGAAGAACCTAAATTTTTGATTAAATGAGATTTTTAGTTACCCTCTTTCTTATATCATATTGGCAACAAGATAACCATCATATGTCGCATCAATTATCTTCCCCGGTTGCTTACCATCTCCTATCACATATAGTTCCGGAACTTTATTTCTTATCATACTTTCCAGCTTATTCACAGGAATCACACCAAGTGATAAGACTACTATATCAGCTTTAATAGATTGTCTTCTTTGCTTTTTATCCATTACAATAATACCGTCCTTTGTTATCGAATCGACGCGCAGCTTCGTCCTCACACTTATGTTAGCCTTACCAATTTCCTCTAGAAGATCCATTCGACTGATGAAGTCCATATCCGGTGCTATTTCATCAAGCATTTCGACAATAGTAACTTCGTTGCCTTTTTCTGCTAAATAAAGAGCAGTTTCACATCCAACCATTCCCCCACCCGCAACAATTACCTTTTTGTTTGCAATATTTACTTTACCATTCAAAACGTCCCATGCAGTTACTACATTATCACCGTCCACCCCTGGAATATCTGGAATGAGGGGTTGTCCACCTGTTGCAAGGATGACGACATCTGGTTTCTCCTTCTCAACTACCTCGGGTGTTACTTCGATACCAAGCTTAACTTTCACACCCAATTTGTTAATTTGACCAATAAGGTACTCTTTATACCAGTTTATTTTATCCTTTCCAGGAGGTATCGATGCTATATTCAGTTGCCCTCCCAGGGTCTCGGACTTCTCATATAAGGTCACATTATGTCCCCTCAAGGCAGCTACTCTGGCTGCTTCCATCCCAGCAGGTCCTCCACCGATGATCATTACATTCTTTTTCCTCTCAATTGGCTTAATCTCAAACTCTTTTTCTCTTCCTGCTTGTGCATTAACAGTACAGGCTGCCGGTAGACACTCAAAGATTCTTCCTACGCAACCAACGTTACAGGAAATACACCTTCTGATATCATCTACTCTATTTTCTCTCGCTTTTTGAGGCCAATATGCATCTGCTATCAACTGTCTACCTAGGGCCACAAAATCTGCTTTTCCTTCTGCAATAATACGTTCTGCAAGCTCAGGGGTACGTATCTGACCAACTGTTATCACGGGAATATTTACGACTTTCTTTATCTCTTCTGCCAGATAAACCTTCCAACCTTCGGGATAACGCATTGGTTCAATAAGTTTGGGTATTGTTTCGTAAATGGCGGCGGTGACGTGTATTGCATCAACACCAGCTTCCTCAAGCATTTTAGCAATACGTTTACTATCTTCAAGAGTTAAACCGCCTTCCACAAATGTATCAGCACTTATTCTAAAGATAATTGGAAAATCATCTCCAACAAGTTCTCTTGTCCGCTGAACTATCTCAAGAGGGAATCTCATCCGTCTCTCAAAAGTTCCACCATACATATCTACTCTCTTATTAGTGTAAGGACACATAAACTGTGTGATAATGTAGCCATGAGCACCGTGTATCTCTACAGCATCAAAACCTGCCCGCTTTACTCTTAAAGCTGCCTTTGCAAATTTCTCAACGAGATCATGAATTTCTTCGATTGTTAACTCTCGAGGCTGTTGCTGTTTAACTTTACACGGAATTGGAGATGGAGCTACAGGCTGTTGCCCCTCCATTGTAAATGCCTGTCTTCCACCGTGATGAAGTTGAACGGCGGCTTTTGCACCATACATGTGAATGGCTTCTGCCAGCTTGCTGAAACCAGCGATATACCTATCTTGGTGAATTGTTGGAGGAATTGCAGTAGCTAGACCATTTGGATAGTCTACCTCTGTAGCCTCGATAATTATAAGCCCTGCACCACCCTTTGCTCTTTCTGCATAGTAATTAATCATTCGGTCAGTTACCTCTCCATTTAACCCCGCATAATTCACTACCATCGGTGCCATTACGATACGATTTTTTAACTTCATCTTCCCTATTTGCCCAGGTTCAAACAACTTTTCAAACGACTTACTCATTCTTTTCTCCTCCTTAGTACTATAGTTGGTTTTAATTAGCTCCAAGCCAATAGACTTTATCCTTGACAACCACATAGGAATCTTGAGGCAACTTGAATAAATATTTCTCGTAGAGGCAGAAAGCTTTGATCACCTCCTTGGGAAGCTTGGCTATCCCGAGTGCTGTTACGGATTTAAATTGTGAAAGTTTTTACTTTCTCAAGGAGAATTTTATACCAAACTCTGCTTCCTGTCAAGTCTGTGTGGGCTCTATCTATAATAAAAATTGTGGGATAGGGTTGAGCGGAGGAGAGAGTAAACAGATGGGGTGAGATTTTAGATGTAAGGAAGGAAAGAGATGGGGGCACATCCAAATTAGGTTGTTTTAGGAGAAAAACAAACCCTAAGAAAGGAGTGCCCCCATGCATAAGATTACCACGTTCACCCTCGGAATACTACAGCCTATTTTGGAAGAACCGCAAGAGTTTGGAGATATTGTGTTAAAGGTAGCCATAGATGCTCCCAAGGTTGCCCTGTATGCAAGAAAGGCAAATTACACAGGCACGGCATTTTGAGAGAAAACCAGAGGCCTAAGGAAAGGAAAGTTCGCCATGCTTTTTTTATACGGGAGATGGATTATTTTATCCTGGGTTCCTGTGCGCTACAAATGCTTCTCCTCGCACAAGACTTATATCCTTCGTCCTCCAGGTACCAGTCCCTGGGCCAGGTTTACCAAATTAGGGGTGCAGACAGTAGTCTATTATGTTCGGAGGATGAGTTTTAACTTTGCTGCCCAAATACTAAACCTTACTCCTGTCTTGAGGTTGCGAGGCTGGTCAAAAGTTTTTCGAGGCCAGGCTTCCGCTGGACACTGAAGGGCCTCTGATGTTAGCTCTAGATGAACTGTCCTTTAGTGGGAATGATTACGTATGCGTAGTGGGGATATTGGGGCCGGAGAGGAAGCCTCTGGCTATTTTAGAAGACATCAAGAAGGCAACCATAAAGAGCTACCTGGAGGAACTCAAAAGAGCCGGAGTCGAAGTAGAAGCGGTTGTGATTGATATGAAAGACCCTTGGCGTAAGTTAATAAAAGCAGTCTTCCCTTCAGCCAAGATAATCGTAGACCCCTTCCATGTAATTCAGGATGCTAACCGCCGCTTAAATGAGGCACGGAAGATAGAGCAAGAAGCAAGCAATGAGCCTATACCCCGACTGCCCCTGATTAAGGCTGAGGAAAACCTCACACCAAGACAGCGAGAAAAGCTGGAAGAAATCAAAAATAAATACCCGTCCCTCTACGAGCTGTACCGGCTAAAAGAAGACTCGAGACAAATCTTAAAGATGAACCGGGTAGAAGAAGCTCAAGCCGCTTTAAGCCGTTGGCTCATAAATGCAGAATGCGCCGAAAATGCAAGATGAGTCTGGGCCCGCACTATCAGGTCTTGGAGCACAGAAAAAATTATTCCTGGGATGTTGCCCCCAAAATCTGATCCCACAATTATTGACGTAGAGCCAATACGTCATTGACAAACTCTCAGAAAGCGGGTTGCCCGCCAAATTCAAGGTAATCGTAGGTGGCGCCCCAGTAACTGAAAAATGGGCAAAAGAAGTCAATGCAGACGGCTATGCCAGAAACGCAGGAGAAGCCGTTGAGCTTGCCAAAACCCTTCTCAATGCCTGAAAGCATTTGATAACTAACTCAGGGAGGTGCTGAAATGCCTAAGTTTTCTTTTTGAGAAAATTGAGAAAACGCCGCGGCTGGCTTTTCTAACGCGGCAAGAAGTGGAAACAATTCACGAAACAGCCTTAGATGTCCTCGAAAACTGTGGGGTGTATTTTGATTCTGAGGAAGCACTGAAAATCCTAAAGAACGCCGGCTGCCAGGTCGACGAAAGCAAGAAAATTGTCAAATTCCCACGTTCGCTAGTTCTATAGAGCATTGAAGCCGCCCCAGAAACAATCAAACTTTATGATCGGGATGGAAATTTCTATGCAGAACTTGGAAACAACACCTGCTACTACGACCCAGGATCTGCTTCAACAAAAATGCTTCAAAACGATGGACAAACAATCAAAGAATCAACCTCTAAAGACATGCGCTTAATTGCTAAGGTTGTCGATTATCTACCCCAGATTGACCTCCAGTCAACAGCAGTTGTTTGTGCTGATATTCCCTACGAAGTTGGTGATCTCTACAGGCTTTACCTGATTATGAAGGAATCAAAGAAACCTGTAATTACTGGCGCCTTTAGTGTTTCTGGTGTACGCTGGATGCGGGAGTTAATGAAGGTAATGCGTAAATCAGAAGAAGACCTGGCTCAGAAGCCTTACGCTATTTTCGACATTTGCCCCTCACCTCCCTTAAGAGGACACACATCAGTTCTCAGAATATCATTGACTGCGCTCGCTTCGGACTCCCGATTGAATTCGTCTCAATGCCAATGCCAGGAGCTGGTTCTCCAGCAACTCTTACAGGATCTGTTGTTCAACACGTAGCAGAAACATTAAGCGGAATTACACCTGCCCAGCAAGTTCGCCCAGGGGCTCCGGTAATTTACGGCGGCGCACCAGTTATCTTTGATATGAGAACAGGAACAACTCCCATGTCCGCAGTCGAAGCAACAATGATTTCCTGTGCCTATGCACAAATGGGTAAGTACTACGGGTTTCCCACTCACACCTATGCAGCCCTGTCAGATGCAAAAGAACTTCTCCTCGAAGTGGGTCCAGGAGGAGACTTCCTCACAACTAAACACACCCGCAAGTGGTTCAAAAAAGAGCAGTACATACCCGGTCCATAGTTGACCGCAAAGATCGGGCCGGATGGGAAATGAACGGAAAAACTCACATTTATGAAAGAGCCAAGACCCACCTTGAAACAATCATCAAACAACATCCTGGAAGCCCGCTCAGTGAGGAAAAAGCCAAGGCTCTTGACGATGTTGTCTCCGCAATCGCCAAAGATGCCGGAGTCGAAATCCCCTTAGCAAAACCCTAAGGGGGTGGTTTTTATGAGCCAGGGTCTTAAGAGGGAAATGAAAAGCAGGCACCTCACGATGATCACTATCGGCGCAGTCATTGGCACAGGTTTATTTCTCAACTCCGGATATACAATAAAGGCAGCTGGTCCTGGAGGAACTTTGCTCTCCTACGTCTTCGGGGGCTTCGTGATGTGGTTAGTAATGGTTTGCCTGGCGGAACTGGCAGTAGCAATGCCCGAATCCGGATCATTCCAAGAGTATAGTAGCAGGCTGATGTCACCGGGTGTAGGAAATGCTATTGGATGGCTTTACTGGTTCTCTTGGGCATTAACCACTGCCTGGTATCTAACCGCAGTCGGCATTTACATGCAATACTGGTGGAAAGGTATTCCCATCTGGGTTTGGTGCATCATTTTCGGGATCGTTCTTTTTATCTTTAACAGTCTGGCAGTAAAGGACTTTGGTGAGGGTCAGTTTTGGTTTGCAGGAATTAAAGTCTTTGGCGTGGTTATCTTCATCTTGATTTGCCTGGGAAAGATTTTAGGGCTTTTTGGTGGCAAGCCCACTGGTATGAAAAACCTCATCGCGCATGGCGGCTTTTTCGCAGTACCACTTCTCGCAATTCTTCCAACAATGATGAACGTTTCGTTCTCCTACCAGGGGTGTGAAGTCATTGAAAATACAGCCGGAGAAAGTGAAGCACCAGAAAAAGTAATTCCCCGAGCAATCAGAAGCACTGTTTTCCAGGTAGTCGGCCTTTACCTGATCAGTGTTCTTGTAATCATGGCCCGTGTGCCTTGGACAAGTGTTGGTATTGAAGAAAGCCCCTTTGTCACTGTTCTCAGCAAAGCAGGAATTCCAGGAGCAGACCACACAATGAATATTATTGTGATTTTATTGCGATTCTGGCCGCTTTATCTGCTGCTAACTCTGGTTTTTACAGTTGTACCAGGTTTCTTTACAGTCTGAGTTTACAGGGAGTCGCCCCCAAATTCTTGGCACGCTTAAATAAACGAAGTGTACCTTTTAATTCACTCGTATTCACAACTGCAGGGATTATTTTCTGCATCATCACTGGACTAATTCCTGCACTTGCCAATACCTTAAATGTATGGATGTGGGCAGTTGCCGGCCTTATCGGAGTTATTGTCTGGATCCTAATTGGAGTTTGTGTAATCATCTTCCGGGTTCGGCTGGCCAGGGAAGGTAGGACCCATCTGAACTGGCTTACCGTTCGCCTGGTTATCCATGGGTTCCCATACTAACAATTCTCACCAATACGGCAGTTCTTGTAAGCATGCTCTCCTCACCAGACCAGCGACTTTCACTCTATATTGGGCTCCCAGTGGTGATTGCTACCTTTGCCTTTTTCTTCTGGTGGGAAAAGAAAAAGAAACTAGAAGCAACTGTCGGAATTGATTAGGTAAGGAAGGGGATATGATGCTTATCGTTGGAGAACTGATAAACACAAGCAGAAGCCAGGTAAAATCCGCAGTAGAAGAAAAAGATGCAGAATTCATCAAAAAATTAGCTCATGACCAGATAGCAAACGGGGCGCATTATATTGATGTTAACTGCGGGACAATGATTCACAATGAGGAAGAAACCATGCGCTGGCTAGTAGAAACAGTTCAGGAAGCTGTGGAAGCACCTCTCTGTATAGATAGCCCAAACCCAAAAGCATTGGCAGTAAGATTATCATTGTGCAGGTTCGGGCAACCAATGGTCAATTCAATCACTGCTGAGGAAGAACGTTTCAGTGCAGTTCTACCACTCGTTCTAGAATACAAATGCAAGGTCGTTGCCCTCTGCATGGATGACACAGGAATGCCGGAAACCGCTGAGGACCGGTTTGCAATTGTGGACAAGCTGATAGCAAACCTCACAAAAGCAGGTGTAGCCCCAAGCGACATCTATATTGACCCTCTCGTGAAACCATTGAGCACAAACGATCGTGCAGCTCTTGAAGTGCTGGAAACAGTAGAATATATCAGGCAAAACCATCCGGATGTCCACATCATTTGCGGTATGAGCAACATTTCCTACGGACTGCCGCAGCGAAAACTCCTAAATCAGGCGTTTTTCGTCCAGTTGATGACAGTTGGAATGGATAGCACCCTTTGGAAATACATTTTGCCCCGGCACATCATTCTGAATCATCAGGCACCACCAGGACCTGTCTGGCAGTCTCCTGGCGGAGAGCGACAACAGCCCCCCTGATCTTATAAGCAATCGGGTCTCCACAGGGGCTTTTTCGGACAACCTCTACTTTTGTCCCAGGAACAAGACCGAGACCTAAAAGCCTCAAGCGCTCAGGTTCTCCGACCTCTACAGCCACAACCTTACACCTTGCCCCGACGGGCAACTTACTCAAGGGAACCAAATGTCGCTCCTGAAGCAACTACTATTCTCCTCTCAGAAGTCATCTCTTCAAAAACTTCACTCACTTAAGAGTCAATTTTGTTATACTGAATCGAGATTTTTCTTTCATCGCTAGATAAATTATGGTAAAATACGACTATACAACCTATCAGCAATCCGTTAAGGAGGTTTAACAAAGTGCAAAAAACCATTGAAAACCTGAAGGCAGCCTTCGCCGGGGAAAGCCAGGCAAGAAACAAGTACCTCTTTTTCGCCAAGGTTGCCAGAAAAGAAGGGTGGCAGGGAATCGCAGAGGTTTTCGAAGAAACTGCAGTAAATGAAGCAGAACATGCCTTAATCATTTTAAAACTCCTGAAGGAAATTGGGGATACCAAGGCCAACTTGCAAAAAGCGATCACTGGAGAAACCCACGAATACGAGGAGATGTATCCAGAGTTTGCCAGAATTGCCGAAGAAGAAGGTTTTCACAAAGCAGCAGAGTTCTTTAAGCGAGTGGCAGAAGTGGAAAAACACCATGCAGAACGCTTTCGCCTGCTCCTGGAGATGCTGGAGAAAGGAGAATTTCTTGAAAAATCTGCACCTATTAAATGGCAGTGCCGTGAGTGCGGCTACATTTACGAAGGCCCAAAACCACCTGAAGTATGCCCCCTCTGCAGACACTCCAAGGAATACTATAAGCCCTATTGTGAATGTTACTAATCACTAATTCAACATAATCCCCGCTCCAGCAGCCAGAAGGATCAGCCCCAATACCTTCCACCAGGTAAAAGGGACCTCTTTGAGCCCAAAGAGCCCAAAATGATCAATGAGCAAAGCCGTGGCCACCTGACCGACAATGATCACCGTGGTGGCCACGGCAACACCAAGCCTCGGAATACTGGCCACAACGGCGTAAACTATGAAAACACCCAGCAAGCCTCCAAGATACAGATACGAGGGCACCTTCAGAATCTGGCTAAGCCCTCCCTCCCCCAGGCGGAACCCTAACAACAAAACGAGGGTAATTAAGGTCCCCACAACATGGACAATAAACGTTGCCTCCAGCAGACCGATGATTTTGCTTAAAGCCGAATTCAGCGAACCTTGAACAGCCATTACTGATCCAGCTATAAAGGCGATTACGTATGCCATCAAGGGAAAAGAAATCTTCAATTTGAGGCACCTTCCGCTAACTCCCAGATAATCCCGTGCAAGATATCGGCTTCACTGACAACGATCTCCGGAACCTGAAGGTAGCCGAGAATCGCCCACAAAATCGTAGTCCCTGCAACAATAATGTCTGCCCTCTCCGGCTGCAGACCAGGGACTCTTTTTCGCTCTTCTTTATTCTTTGCGGCGAGGAGAAACAATATTCTTCCTACTGCATCAGTTGACAGGCGGTAACCGTGCACTTTCTCCGGATCATAAAAAGCAAGCGATTGGTCAATAGCTGCAAGATTGGTGATCGTGCCCCCTACCCCAACCAGGTTCTTTTGGGGAAGGTGCTTGATTTCCTCAAGGACATCCTTCAACAGAGCAAGGATCCCTTCGAGCAAAAGCGGCTTTTCCGTGAGCCTTACTGCTCCAATGGGAACACTTCGACAACACAACCGGGATCCTGAAGAACCAGAAACAAGATAAGTAAACTCAGTACTTCCTCCGCCAATGTCGACAACCACGCCTGACTTTAAATTTGGCAACGCCCGGCACACACCAAGATAATTGAGAAAAGCCTCTTCCTCCCCACTAATCACCTCAACATTAAATCCTGTCTCTTCCCGAGCCTGGGAAACAAATTCAGCAGCATTAGGGGCTTCTCGAACAGCGCTTGTTGCCACCACCCGCTCTTTCTCCACACCGTAATCCCGGATCAGTTGGCGATACTCTCGAAGGACACGCAAAGTCCTAGCAACAGGCTCTGGTTGTAAACCCTCAGCCCTGGTCATCCCCTCACCAATCCTGCAGGTTCTGAGAGTAAAAAACTCGGGAACAACCCGGCCACTCTCAACCCTAGCAACAAGAAGACGCGCAGAATTTGTTCCGATATCTATAGCTGCATATTTTGTTGACACGACAGTTCCTCTCCTTCACTCCTCATAAGGGTTTTCGTCGAGGCCTTCTGGTGGCGGCTGCACTTTACCTGGAAGTGCAGGGATCACCAGTAGTTCGCCAGGTTTGACCAGCCCCAACTCCCTGCGGGCGAATTCTTCGACATAAGCATCACTTGAATAATACTGTAGATCCTGTTCCAGCCTTGAGTGCTCTTGTTGCAGCATCTTTTTCGTTTCCTCGAGACGAACGATTTCCTTCTCCAATTTCCAGATTTTAATTTGCAAAGGAAGAAAAAGAATCCCCAAGAGTAATCCCACCAAACCAGCAACAAAAAGCAGTCTTTTTTTCCTCGGCTCCAAACGCTTCCTATCTGGTTTCCTCCTGGTCCTCCGCCTCAACGGATTTCACCCCATCCCTTTCTCCCCTTAAACGGAACAAACCAAGAGATGTAGGGATAATGATCACCACTTCGTAACCCTTGCTGCGAGCGCGATTCAAGAGGGTGGCTACAGTCGTAGGAGAAACCCCCAGTTCTCTGGCAATCTCTTCATTGCCGTAACCAAGCTCTTTCAAGACAACTGCCTGCTTTTCCCGAAAGCTGAGTTTCTCCGCACCGCGAATTTCCAGTCTCATTTTTTATCTGCCTTTTATCCACATATTGTGGATATTTTGTGGATAATTTGTGTATAAATCTTTTCGATAAAGATAAGTTAAAATCCTGCTAAAAACTTTCAGGAAGAAAATTTTCTACTAATCAACCACCACGCCTCCCTCACCTTGAGGATCGAGAAAGAAGCAAGGATCTTGAAGGGCAGCACAAGAAGCCGCACTGAGCCTGCTAAAATCACGAAGCAGAAAAAACCCCCTCGTAAGCCGAAAGAAACCGGATAATAAAGAAGTGCCAGGTAACAAAACTTGAAAAAGCAGCCCAATTGAACAAAAGCCCAGGTAAGGTGCTTCTGAAAACAGGGAGCAACTTTTTGGAAATAGATCCACACACCCAAGGGTAAAAAGAAAAAGGTGTAGAACCTTACTTCACCCCCAGTTGAACAAAAAAACAAACCGAAAACAAAAAAGGAACAAAAGACCGAAAAAAGCAAATCGGTCACCTGGGTGAGCAACCATCCCCACCTCACCAGGTGGCGGAAAATACGGTAACAATCAAAGAAAAAGCCGACTCCCAGCCCTGCGCCCACAGATAAAAAAAGAACAAAAAATTCCTGAATTACAGTCTCCCCCATCATTTCTTCTCATTTCAGCAGTCGCTCAAGGATATTTTTTCCTTTGGCCTTTATTTTCTTGCCCCGGTCTTCAGAATAGACGATTTCATTCAGCAGTCCCTGAACAACAACCTCGCCCTGATCGAGGTCGAGGTGAGTAACCACCATTCCCTCTCCCTTTAAAACAAGCAGACCAATCCCTGTTTCTAGATTGATTTCTTCGGCATCATAGCTGAGAATCTGGAGGACTCCTGTGGCTTCGAGTTTCTTCCTGTTGGTCAAGACCAGTTTCTGATCTCCTCCCTCCACCATCTTTCCTCCTTCCCCCGGATTGACCTTTTAGTTCATAACTATGAATCAGGAAATCCGATTATACTTGCTCCCAGCGGGGGATTCCTAAAACTAAAAAAGCCCCTTAACGGGGCTCACGCCTTTGCTCCTAAAGAAGAACCTTGTTGACGAAGCTGTTCATAGATCATCTCTCCGATCCCGGTGACTCCCTGGCGGGCAAGAAGCAGAGCATACTGTTGATCGACCAACTCTTCATAGAAAGCCATCTCAGAAGAACTACCAAATAAGCCGCTCCGGGGAACGGTTTTCCGCATTGCCCGCAGCAACTGGTATAGAAAGAGAGCCTCCAGTTGCTGACAAGCATCCTTTAATTCCTGTTCTCTCTCTTTTTCTATAGATCCAAGATTATAGTCAAAATTACTGGGCATCAGATGGAAAAATGAAATCCCAGGAACCATCCGGAAACCCCCTCGCGAACTATGGCCTCAAAATGCAGCCAGCACGATTCACATCAATTCTAGCGGCGGATGTTATTAGCAATCGAAAGCATCTCATCGGCAGCCTGGATCGCCTTGGAGTTCAGTTCATAAGCACGCTGAGCAGTAATCAGGGCAATTATCTCCTCCACAACCTGAACATTGGCTTCTTCTAAAAAGCCCTGCTCCACCCGAATCCTGCTTCCAACCTCTTCCACTGTTTCCGCCTCTCCAGAGGCGTACGTTGCCCTGTAGAGGTTGTGGCCGACTTTCTCCAATCCAGCAGGGTTAGGGAACTGGACAATTTGCAGCTTTCCAGCTTCTTGGGGTTCGGGATTATCTGCTGTTGTATAAGAAATCGTTCCGTCTTGAGCCACCATGATTTCTACAGCTTCTGAAAGCTCGATCTCACTTCCGTTTTCGTCAAGGACGAAGTATCCCTCACTCGTCACCAAGCGCTTTTCAGCATCAAGCTTAAAGCTTCCATCCCTAGTGTAGTATTCCTCTTCATCAGGCCCCTTGACCACAAAAAACCCTGGTCCTGTAATCGCCAGGTCAAGGGGATTACCCGTCTGTTTGAGATTGCCCTGCTGGAAAATCGTCTGAGAACCCGCAACCCGGACTCCCAGACCAACTTCAAGCCCAATAGGGGTATAAACACCGCCTTCTTCTTGAGGAGCAACAGGACGCCTTATCGTCAAATAAAGCAGATCCTGAAACTCCGGCCTCACCTTCTTGTAAGCAGTAGTGTTAACATTTGCTAAGTTGTGAGATATAGTGTCAATGTTGAATTGCTGGGCAATCATGCCCGAAGCAGCAGTGTAAAGCGCCCTCAGCATCACACTTGACCTCCCTCAACAAATACTAGAAACACCAGCCAAGAGCTAACCATGGTCGCGGTTGATCTCTGAGGGAGGGAACTAGCACCTCAGTCGGTCAGTGCTAGAAGGGCCTCTGACGCGCAGGCCAGCCCGTTTCTTAAACCCTCCCGACTTCATTTACTGCCTTGTCAAGTGTAATATCAATCGCCTGAATCACTTTCTGATTGGCTTCATAAGCCCGAAAAACAGAAATCAGGTTAACCATTTCCTGAACTGGATTGACATTAGAGATTTCCCGAAAGCCTTGCAAAACTTGAAAGTCCTCAGGCTGAGCAGGAACCGCTATACTTTGGAAAAGAGAGTCGCCGACTTTTTGCCATAAATCCCCAGGTGCAGGCCCGGCAACAAGAGCGAGCCTCGAAACCTTCCTCCCATCCAAGGTTCGAGCCCCATGTAGTGTCCCTTCTTTTGTTACCTCAAGATTGCCGTCAGGAACGTAGACTTCCACCCACTCCCCATCAATTTCTCCCATAACAGCAAGGCCGTCTCTGGTGATCAACTTCCCATCCTGGTCTATTGCAAAGCCACCATTACGGGTGTAGAATACTGTCCCTAGAGCATCCTTAACCACAAAATAGGCATTGCCACGGAGAGCCAGGTCTAGTGGGTTTCCGCTTTCCTCAATAATACCCTCCCTTTGAGAAGTGGAAATTTCCTCAACCACGCAGCCTGTTCCGAGAAACCCGAGCAGAGAAGGAGAAGGTGAATCATTTAGTCTTGCTAGCAGCATTTCTGGAAAGGACGCAACTGCCACCTGGTCACGCCGATAACCTGGTGTGCTCACATTAGCCAGATTCTGAGAAATAACATCGCACTGCACCTGCTTCACCATCATTCCTGCCGCAGCCGTGTAAAGCCCCCGGATCACAAAACCACCCCCTTCCTTTTATGTTCCTTTACAAAAAATACTCCATCTTTGTGAAAAGTCCTTCCAGAAATTCCATCAGAATTCAGATCACTCTTCTTCCCTGGCTTCTAGCGTTCTGGAGGATGTGAAGCATTCCCAGCGCCTTTCCCGTCCCCAGAACAACACAAGAAACAGGATTTTCAGCAACATACACCGGGAGACCGGTCTCCTCGCTGAGCAAGCGGTCAAAGCCGTCGAGCAAACTGCCCCCTCCAGTAAGGATAATGCCCTTATTGATAATGTCAGCAGCGAGTTCAGGTGGGGTCTTCTCGAGAACCTCTTTAACAGCGCTCACAACCTGTTCTATTGGTTCCTGCATCGCCAAAAAAGTTTCTTCTGCAGTCACCCGAACCGTTTTCGGGAGCCCAGAGACCAGGTCTCTCCCCCTAATTTCCATGCTTTCTTCAGGCTTTTTTGCCTTCGGGTAAGCGGTTCCAATGTTGATCTTCAACTCTTCTGCCGTTCTTTCACCGATCATCAGATTATACTCCTTACGCACATATCTAATGATCGCCTCATCAAACTTGTCTCCCCCAACCCGGAGTGATTTACTGCAAACAATGCCCCCGAGGCTGAGGACGGCAACATCAGTTGTCCCTCCCCCAATATCAACAACCATGTTCCCGCTAGCTTCGGAAATATTAATCCCCGCTCCCAATGCTGCTGCCAGTGGCTCCTCAATCATGTACGCCTGGCGCGCCCCGGCCTGCAAAGCAGCCTGTTTGACCGCACGCTCCTCGACACTAGTCACCCCAGAAGGGATGCAGACCATCACCCTGGGACGCACAAAAAAGTGAGTCCTGATACTCTTCCTGATGAAGTAGCGCAACATGCGCTCTGTAAGGTCATAGTCAGCGATCACTCCATCGCGCAGCGGACGGATGGCTACAATGTTTCCGGGTGTGCGCCCTAGCATTCTCCGTGCTTCCTCACCAACTGCGATCATTTTCCCTGTTTTCTTATCAATGGCAACAACAGAAGGCTCATGAAGCACAATCCCTTTTCCTTTAACATAAACAAGCACACTTGCTGTTCCTAGATCAATCCCGACATCCTCGCCCCAAAACATCCTACCGCCCAGTCCTTTCTGACCAATGTAGGGTTGTCCTCATCCTGTGGAAAGAAAAACAAGATCAACCAGATACTTCGACATTTTTTACCGAAATCCTGTTATTCAGCCAAAAATTTCTCTCAACCGCCCTTGTATTTCCTTCTCGTTGCCTCACCACCGCGAATGTGGCGCTCAGCTTTATTGATCTCCAGGATACCCCTGACCTGAAGAGCCAACTGAGGATTGATCCGCGGCAGCCTTTCGGTAACATCCTTATGAATGGTGCTCTTGCTCACCCCAAAAACCTTCGCCGTCTGCCGAACAGTTGCTGCCTTCTCCAGCATATAGTAGCTCACTTCCAGGACGCGGCGGCGGATGTATTCTTGCATCCCGACCCTCCCCTGGCTGTAACCTTCAGTAACATTTATATGCTGTATATTCCATTCCTGAACCGTAAATACTAAAACCGGTAATCTCAGAAAGGGGGGACGAACGCTTTGGCAAAGCTTACTTCCAAAGAACTTAGCTTGCTTGAAGATAATCTGCGCCACGAACAATTAATGGTGCAAAAATTCAGCCTCTACGCCAACCAGGCAACAGATCCTGAAGTCAAGAATCTCTGCCAGAACCTTCGGGACATGCACCAACAGCATCTGAACACCCTGATGCAGCAACTTAACCAGGCAACTCCAATGAAGTAAGGAAACTACCTTGAAAAGGAGGATTAAAATGCCAGAGCAGAGAATAAGTGACCAGATGCTTGTCGAAGACCTCCTCTCCAGCCAGAAGTTCTTGATGAGCAACTATAACATGGCCATCTACGAATCTGCCAATCCACAACTCCGTAATCAGTTCATGGAAATACACAGACAAGAACAGGAAGGTGCCCAGAAACTTTTTAATCTGATGAACCAGAGAGGTTGGTACAGCCCTGCACCAGCAGACCAGAAAATGATCTCCGAAACCCAGGCAAAGGTCCAGCAACAGATCGGACAAAGTCAGCAACAAATCCGCTTCTAGTGCCCTATCAATCAAAAAACAACGCCGCGGCTTCCTAGCGCGGCGTTTTCTCCATTGCTTTTTTTTAACTAAAGCTACTGATAAGACAGGTGCCGCAATTCAACCCCCTGATAATAATGGGTGAGAATCTCTCGGTAATTCTTCCCTTTCATCGCCATGCCCTGAGCCCCATACTGACACAAGCCGACGGCATGACCACGTCCTCGAACCGAAAATACTATCTTCTCAGGTGTTACCTGGACTGAAAAATCAGTTGAAGGGAGACCGAGTCGCTTGCGCAAATCAACACCTTGAAGCACAAGACCCCCTACCTGCAGCTTTTTCACCCTACCACTCCCTGTGCGCTCAAGAATTTCAACCAATCCTCCCAAACCAGAAGCTGCAGGAAGGGCTTCATCATTAATGCCTAACCTGGTAAAAAACTCTTGAAAAGAGAAGTTAAGTACCGCAACCTGGTTCTCCTGAGGCGGGTGCCCGCTACAGGGTACCCCTTTCAAGTAGGGAACCTGATATCCCCAGACATCAGCAGCATCCTCGGTTCCCCGTCCCCCACAACTGGCGTGATAGACAGGGTCAATCAGTTCTCCTCGATAAACCAAAACCTCGCCCTTGGTCTCTGTGACCGCCCTCGCAATTCTCTGGTAGTAGGAATTGTAGTGCCAGATTCCCCACTTTCTTTTCATTTCCCCCTTCGAGATCCACGCCTGGCAGTGATCCGGGTCATTGCAAAGATGAGCTTCTGGGTGCTTATCAGGAAGTGTTTTTTGGTAAATCCTCCGTAAGGCATAGGTGCGAGCTGCCACAGCTTGTGCTTTGAGAGCCTCCAAATGGAAAGAGGCCGGCATCTCTGCAGCAACCACTCCGATCAGGTATTCTTCTAATGGCAGGGAAATAACCTTACCCTTGGCAATCTGAAGCTTAACCTCGGTTCCTGTGCTCTTCGCAGGCCCAGCTCCTCCCCCGCTCCACCTGAGGACCACAAGAGCAGGAACCCCGATGATACCCAAAGCAATTACGAGGACGAAAAGACCTATAAATTTGCAGTCCCATGTCTTTCCCCTCACAACACCTCCCCCAAAAAAAGCAAAGTTCTTGTACTTTTCCTTACATAAGATAAATTATTACCCCGTATCGAGGAATATGACTTGACCGGGAGCACGTTTTTACCTAATACTCGCACGAGATCAGAGGATAACCCAGATAAACAAGCGTTTCTCCACTACCAGGCGAACAGACAACAGCAACATTCAAATTGACCTTGCTCCTTCCATCCCAGAGGAAGTCAGGCAAAAATGGAGTAAACCCCGTCAGACTGAGATATTTCTCCGTCTCCAGTGATGTAATCACCCTCCCTCCTGCCTGCCTGAGTACACCTCGAGCCCATGCCAGTTGCTGTTCGGGCTCGAGTTCACCAGGGATCTTCCCCGATACAGTCAGGGAAAGACCCTGCTCTCTTCCTGCCGTTTCTAGAAATTTCTTTAGCACGCTCTCCCACAAGAATGCTTGCTCCAAACTCCCACGAGGCCTAACCTTCACTAAAAGAGTCGTCAGGCCTTGCTTTTGGCCCTGCCTTGGTTGAGAAGACAAGAAAACAACTTCTGTAGCCTTGAGCAGATCTTCTCGCAGCATCATTTTCTGGAACATTTCCCGCGGGTTTTCCCCCTGCATGAAGATGATCCACCCCTCCAGTTCGATACCATCGATCTGGGCACCACTCTCCTGCATCAAGTAAACCAGATAAGGAAGGTATTCCCCTTTTTTCTCTTTTGTCTCTCCTGGAAAAAGACAAGACAGGAAACTACAGGTAAAAATGATCACGATCAATCCTGCCTTCTTCATGACAAGCCGCCTCTTCCATGTTTTTCCTTATATTGTTTCCCTTTGCAGCAAATTTATACCTCGCAAAAAACAAAAAACCCGGCACCGCTGCCGGGTAATAGCCAGGTATCAATTAAACACTTTTGCTTTTTCCTTTAGGATGCAGACTCACCTGCTTTTCCCGCTGCCTTCAGACGAGCAAGGGCGCGCTTAAGTGCCAGTTCAGCACGCAGGTAATCGAGGTCTGCTTTTTTCTCCTGCAAGCGCCTCAGAGCGCGGTCTCTCGCCTGCTGGGCCCTGATTACATCAATGTCCTCGCCACGCTCAGCAGTATCGGCAAGAACGCGCAGTCTGTTGCCACTCATCTCGAAAACTCCCATATTGCAGGCAACCCAATGAGCCTTTCCTTCCTGGATGTACTTGATCACCCCGATTTCCAAGCCTCCAACAATGGGGGCGTGGTTGGCCAGAATCCCCAGGTAGCCGCCACTGGCAGGCATGACAACTGCTTCCACCTCTTCATCGACAACCACTTTTTCCGGGGTGATGATCTCCAGTGTAAAGGTCTTCCTCCCTCGCGTTTTCTCCGCCACTTTAGCTAACAGCCTCCAGTTCGCGGGCGCGGGCAACTACCTCATCAATGGTACTGGCCATGTAGAAACACTGCTCAGGAATGTCATCGTGTTTTCCTTCAAGGATTTCCTTAAACCCACGCACTGTCTCCTTGACAGGAACATACACTCCAGGTCTTCCAGTGAAGGCCTCGGCAACGAAGAAAGGTTGGGAAAGGAAGCGCTGGATCTTGCGCGCCCGGGCGACAATGATTTTATCTTCTTCAGACAGTTCATCCATTCCCAGGATGGCAATGATGTCTTGAAGATCCTTATACCTTTGAAGGACCTTCTGGACTCCGCGGGCAACATTGTAGTGTTCCTCACCAACAACAGCAGGGTCAAGGATTCTTGATGTAGAATCAAGTGGGTCTACTGCCGGGTAAAGCCCCAACTCGGCAATCTGCCGCGAGAGCACCACTGTTCCATCAAGATGGGCAAATGTTGTCGCAGGTGCCGGGTCAGTTAGGTCATCTGCAGGAACGTAAATCGCCTGAACCGAGGTAATGGAACCTTTTCTCGTCGAGGTAATCCGTTCTTGCAAAAGTCCCATATCAGTCGCCAGGGTTGGTTGATAACCCACTGCCGAGGGCATCCTTCCCAGCAGAGCAGATACTTCAGAGCCAGCCTGGGTAAACCGGAAAATGTTGTCGATAAACAGCAGCACATCTTGGCCCTCGACATCACGGAAGTACTCCGCAATCGTCAGGCCTGTGAGGCCAACCCGAAGTCGAGCTCCCGGAGGCTCGTTCATCTGCCCGAAAACGAGGGCACACTTGTCGAGAACTCCAGATTCTCTCATCTCAAGCCAGAGGTCATTGCCTTCCCTGGTCCTCTCACCAACCCCTGAAAAAACCGAGAATCCTCCGTGCTCATAGGCGATATTGCGAATCAATTCCATGATGATAACGGTTTTTCCAACACCTGCTCCACCGAAGAGGCCAATCTTGCCGCCTTTGGCAAAAGGAGCCAAGAGGTCGATGACTTTGATCCCTGTTTCCAGCATCTCACGTGCCGGTCGCTGCTCCATAACCGAAGGAGCAGGTCGGTGAATCGGATAATATTCTTCAGCCTCCACAGGCCCCATTTCATCAATTGGTTCACCAAGAACATTAAAGATTCGACCTAGTGTACACCTGCCTACGGGAACTTTGATCGGGGCTCCAGTATCAAGGGCCCTCATTCCCCTACGCAAGCCGTCCGTTGAAGCCATCGCCACACACCTTGCCGTGTTGTTCCCCAGGTGCTGCATCGCCTCAAGAGTGAGATCGATTTTTCGGGTCAGGGTTCGTTTAATTTCTTCGTCCTGGTCCTCACTGGTGATTTTGATGGCATTGAAGAGATCTGGCAGCTTTCCCTCTGGGAACTCTATATCAACAACAGGTCCGATCACCTGGACGACACGTCCGTAATTACGGTTTTCCACCTTTAACCCCCCTTTTTACCACCCAGTCTTTTTCAGGGCCTCGGCGCCACTAACAATTTCCGTAATCTCTTTAGTAATTGCCGCCTGTCTCGCTTTGTTGAAAGAAAGCGTCAGTTGTCTGATCATCTCCCCGGCGTTATCAGTAGCATTACTCATCGCCACCATCCGGGATGCGTGCTCACTGGCTTTAGACTCCAGCAGAACACGGTAGAGTTGTGCCTCGAGGAACCGGGGCATGACCAGGTCGAGAAAGGTCGCTGCGTCCGGCTCAATGAGATACTCCCTGACCAAATCCTCCTGTTCAGCCTGTTCCCTAAATTCAACAGGAAGCAATTTGATCATAGTAGGCTTCTGCCTGCCGACAGAAATGAACCTCATGTAGACCAGGTTGATCTCATCAAGAACACCATCTTCAAAGAATCTGGTCAGAGACCTGACAATCTCCCGTGCCTGACCGATCGTGGGATTATCACCGATATTGAGGAACTCAGCAAGGAAAGAATAACCTCTCCTCCGGAAATAGTCCCGTCCCTTGCGGCCAACGGCGATTAATTTCACTTCCGCTTCCTCTTCTGCGAGTACGTTCTGGGTTTTCCTGATCACATGAGCGTTAAAGGCACCACAAAGACCCCGGTCAGAGGTAAAAACCACATATCCGACAGAGCGACGCTCACGAGGCGAAAGAAAGGGATGACCCGTTCCTTGAAAAGTAACCACAAGCCTGTTGATGATTCCTTTTATTTCCTCAATGTAAGGTGTGTTGGCATCAACTTTTTCCTGAGCACGCCGCAACCGGGCAGCTGCCACCATCTCCATTGCTTTGGTAATCTGCTGGGTGTTTTTGATGCTTCTGATCCGCCTCTTGATATCGCGCATCGTCTCTGGCATCAGGATTCACCACCTTATCCTAGGCGATCTTCTTCCCTTCAATACTGGCACGGAACTCTCCCTTGAACTCCTGAATCACCCTATTCAGCCGCTCCATCAGCTCATCTGATAGAACCTTCTTCTCTTTAATTTCAGCAAGGATCTCCGGGTATTTGTTGCGCATGAACTGCAGGTATTCCTTTTCAAACCTCCTGATCGACTCTACTGGAAGGTCATCGAGAAATCCGTTGACTCCAGCATAAATCACTACGATCTGTTCTTCGACAGGCATCGGCTGGTACTGCTCCTGCTTCAGAAGTTCGGTCATTCTTTCTCCACGCGCCAGTCGAGCGAGGGTCACCTTGTCGAGGTCAGAGCCGAACTGAGCAAAAGCAGCCAGTTCACGGTACTGGGCAAGGTCGAGACGGAGCCTTCCAGCAACCTGGCGCATTGCCTTGATCTGGGCAGCACCCCCGACCCTCGAAACCGAAATCCCGACATTGATCGCTGGCCTAATTCCGGCATAGAAGAGGTCGCTTTCCAAATAGATCTGGCCATCAGTAATCGAAATCACGTTCGTTGGGATGTAAGCGGAAACATCTCCAGCCTGTGTTTCGATAATCGGAAGTGCTGTCAAAGATCCGCCTCCCATTTCGTCACTCAGCTTGGCGGCTCTTTCCAGCAGCCGGGAGTGGAGGTAAAAGACATCACCAGGGTAAGCCTCTCTTCCCGGAGGTCTTCTAAGGAGAAGCGATATTTCCCTGTATGCAACCGCGTGCTTGGAAAGGTCGTCATAAACAACAAGGACATCTTTGCCGTAGTTGTACATGAACTCTTCGCCCATCGCACAGCCGGCATAAGGAGCTAGGTAAAGCAGCGGTGCAGGGTCACTGGCAGTAGCTGAAACCACGATTGTGTAGTCCATCGCCCCTGTTTCTTCGAATTTCTCGATGACCCCGGCCACTGTGGAGGCCTTCTGCCCAATGGCCACGTAGATGCAAATCACGTCCTGGTCTTTCTGGTTGATGATCGTATCGACAACAATGGCTGTTTTCCCTGTTTGCCGGTCACCGATGATCAACTCCCGCTGTCCCCGGCCGATGGGGATCATCGAATCAATGGCCTTCAAGCCCGTCTGCAAGGGCTTATTTACAGGGAGTCGTTTGACGACACTTGGTGCCGGAGACTCGACAGGCCGGAACCGGTCAGTCTTTATTGGCCCCTTCCCGTCAAGGGGTTGACCCAGTGCATTGACTACCCTGCCGATCAAAGCAGGACCCACAGGAACCTCGACAATCCTACCTGTTCTTCGAACTTCGTCTCCTTCTTTAATGTGAGAATAGGGCCCCAGCAACACTACCCCGATGTTGTCTTCCTCTAAGTTGAGAGCCATTCCGTAGACATCCCCGGGAAAAGCAAGAAGTTCGCCTGCCATCGCGTTTTCGAGTCCGTATACACGCGCGATTCCGTCTCCAACCTGAATTACAGTCCCCACATCAGAAACTTCGATCTCTGATCTATAGCGTTCGATCTGTGCCCTGATGATGGAACTTATCTCCTCTGCTCGAATACCCATCGATCACCCCACCTCATACTTTTCTAAAGGTCTTTCCGCAAGATGTGCTTTCAGCAATTCCAGGCGCTTTGCAATACTGCCGTCAAAAATCCTGTCTCCGATCTTGACCACAATTCCACCAATGAGTTCGGGATCCACACTCACCTCTAGTTCTACCTTCTTTCTGGTGAGCTTCTCCAAAACATCTATAAGCTCCTTTTTATCTTCTTCTTCCAGAGGAAAGGCCGTTTTTACCTCTGCAAGAACAATATTCCGAGTTGAGCGCAATAATTCCTGGTAGACTTCATAAATGGCTTCCAGATAGCGCTCACGGCGCTTATCGACCAACAACTCCAGAAAAATCAGGACAACATCCGAAACCTTGTTTCCCCACAACTCTCTGATGATCTCTTTCTTCTTTCCGAAAGAGAGCTTCTGGTGTTCCAGCAGTTGCTTCAGTTCCGGGGAAACCCGAAGAAATTCCACCACAAGCCTCAGGTCCTCCAGAACCTGATCCAGATTCTGCTGTTCACTGGCGACTTCGAACAAGGCTTCAGCATATCGCCGGGCAACAACCTTGTGGATCAATGAACCTCCCCTACCTCGCTAAGGAATTCATCAACCAGCTTCTCGTGGTCCTCTTTGGTAACAGTCCTACCCAAAATCTTTCCTGCTGCCATTACTGCCAGGGTTGCGATTTCCTTCCTGAGAGCAGTCAAAGCCTCATCTCGTTCTTTCCTGATCTCGGCTCGCGCCTTTTCCAGCAAGGCAGCAGCTTCGTTGTGCCCCTGCTCGATGAGCTTAATCCGCTCTTCCTCACCGGCCTTGGTCGCCCGAGCAATGATTTCCTGGGCTTCTTTTTCGGCACTGGCCAGTTTTTCCCGGTACTGGTTGAGGATTTCGTCAGCTTTTTCTCGAGCGTGTTCAGCTTCAGCAAGGTTTCGGGCGATCTCAGAACGGCGGTTTTCTAAAAATGTGAGAACCGGTTTATAGAAAAGCTTGTAAAGAATAAACAAAAGAACCAGGAAATTAATGATTGCCCAGGTAAACTCGTACCACGTCATCTCCATTTCCAATCCCTCCACACAGGTGGGCGATAAATACCCAGGGGCGTCAGAACTGTAACCTTAACTACGCCCCCTGGGTATTCCTTTTGCCCAAACTATCCCATCTTCCCCAGAAGCATGAAGGCAATCAGCAAACCGTAAATCGTGAGGGCTTCCATAAAGGCAAGGGCGATGATCATTGTTGTTCTGATATCCCCGGCTGCTTCCGGCTGACGGGCGATCCCTTCCATGGCCCTTGCTGCAGCATTACCCTGAGCAAGACCAGGACCAATTGTGGCGATTCCCATGACAAAGGCTACAGCTAGAGCAATGATTGCAGAACTCACTCATTTCCCTCCTTTCTCTCTACTCTAAGAAAATCAGAGAAAATTTGCCTCCGCAAAGGTTTAGTGGGCCTCAGCGGTAGCGTTAGCAATGTAAATGGCAGCAAGAGTTGTAAAGACGAGGGCCTGGATAAAGCCGAAAAGGATCCCCAACATTTGCATCGGTATCGGAGAGAAGTAAGGTGCTAAGCTGAACAAAACTGCAACCACGGTCTCTTCCCCGTAAATGTTCCCGTAAAGACGGAGAGCTAGTGACAGTGGCTTGACCAACTCTTCAATGATGGTGAGGGGAAGAAAAATAGGAATTGGCTCAATAAAATGCTTCAGATACCTCCAGCCTTTTTCCCTGAACCCGGCGATCTGGGTGGCGAAAAAGGAAACCACAGCCAGACCCGCGGTTACGCTTACAGTGCTCGTTGGGGGTTTGAAACCCTTAACATGGCCTGCTCCTGGTAAGAGCCCTGACCAGTTGGAAAAGAGAATAAAGAGGAAAAAGGTAGCCAGCAGAGGAAAATAACGCCTTGCCTTTTCGGGGCCCAAAATACCACTGAAAAAATTGAGCAAGCTTTCAAGGACAAATTCTACGAGGTTCTGCAAGCGGCCAGGGACTTTTTTCAAATTCCTGGTACTCAAAACGGCAATGAGGATGAAGACCGCCATGATCGCCCACATAGTGGTGACATGACTGGTCACCGGTAAACCGAAAACCTCGAAGAGGACATCTCTGTGAACCTCATGCATCTTGTAGACCCTCCAAATTTCCCTTATAAAGTCCCTTTGATAAAATACCAGAACATCCTGTTTTTTGCAAGATTACAGAGAATTTTTTCTGAAAATGCCGGTTTTCTCATTAAACCTGGTTTTTTTCTCTCACCTTCTCTGCCTCTCTCCTCGTCCGCAGGTATTCCTGAAAAAGGGTTCCGTGTTTGACCACAATCAGACCCAGAGCAGTACCCACAAGCATATCAGCACTACGATAGACAATGCAGAGAGCAGCTAGAACAGTTAAATAACGGAAAAGGTAGCACTTAAAAATAGCTCTCAAGGAAACCTCTGGCGAGTTCTCATGGTGTTTCTTGAGTACCCACGAAAGCAACCAGATGTTGAAAAAACCAACCAGGATCCCCCAGCAGCAACCGATCAGCAAGTCCTTCCATGACACAACAGCAAATTACTCCTTATCTTGATCTTGCAGGGACTCGTTGATCAGGCGAAAGATTACGCGGAAACCGGCAGCAATACCGAAAAGGGAAAAAACGATCGTGAACCAGGAATCTTCCTTGTGAAGGATCCACTTATCGAGGTAATGACCCATAAAGTAGCCGATCAGCACCGAGGCAGCCATCGTCAAACCGATATTTGTCATTAAGCTCAGGGCCCGCCAGAAGGTAACACCTTTTCTGGCCACAATCCAACCACCTTCTGGATAGCAAAAAAGAGTTGTATTTAGTATTCGCCTCAGAACCCTAAATTCCTTCCTGGACGCTGAAAAATCACCCTACGCTGAGAAAGGCTCAGGTCTCGGGGCAAACCCGAAATAAAAAAGCAAAGCCTGCACGATCCTCCAAGCAGCACGACCATCTCCAAAAGGGTTGACTGCATTGGCCATAGAGTGATAGGCTTGAGGATCATCCAGGAGCCTGCTCGCTTCCCTGACGATGCGCTCAGGGTCGGTTCCCACAAGTTTAGCCGTTCCTGCAGCTACAGCTTCAGGCCTCTCGGTAACCTCCCGCAATACCAGCACCGGTTTTCCCAGGGCAGGTGCCTCTTCTTGAATTCCTCCAGAATCAGTAAGGATGAAATCCGCTCTTTTCATCACCTCAACAAAAAGAAGATAATCGAGGGGTTCGGTAAGGTAAACACGCTCCAGTCCAGCGAGGAATCTGGCAACTTCCTGGCGAACAAGAGGATTCTTGTGAACAGGGAAGATGATCCCGAGGTGGGGATACTTGAGGACGAGCTCTCTTAAAGCAGCATAAACACCCCGGAGAGGCTCTCCCAGGTTCTCCCTGCGGTGGGTAGTCACCAGAATAACCCGCTGGTTTTCCCGAAACGGCCGCTCTAACTGAGGATCAAGAGTGTAATTTCTCCGAAGAATGAGATGAAGGGCATCAACCACAGGGTTACCGGTAACAAAAATCCGCTCCTCGGGGATCCCTTCCTGAAGCAGAAACCGGCGCGCTTTTTTTGTTGGAGCAAAATGGAGGTCAGCGAGATGAGAGGTCAATACCCTGTTAATTTCTTCAGGGAAGGGAGCATATTTATTGTGAGTGCGCAAACCAGCCTCTACGTGACCGACAGGCACCTTGCAGTAAAAAGCAGCAAGGGCACCGGCAAACGTTGTTGTGGTATCCCCCTGAACAAGGACAAAATCAGGACACTCCTTTTCGAAGACATCCTGCAGGCCCTTGAGGGCAGCTACAGTAACATCAAAAAGATTTTGACCAGGACGCATGATTCCCAGGTCATAGTGAGGATGAATCTCGAATATTTCCAGAACTTGGTCAAGCATCTCCCGGTGCTGGGCAGTAACCACAATTCTGCTCTCCAAAAACTCCGGATAGGCCTCCAGTTCCTTGACTACAGGTGCCATCTTGATCGCTTCAGGCCTTGTTCCAAAAATGCTCAGCACCTTGATCTTATTCTTGGTTAGCATCATCAGTCCCGTCTTCCTCTTCAAGGCTCAGATAGCCTTTTTCAATTAGCTTCTGGATGTGCCGCTCAAGGGCTGCCCCGATATCAGCTCCGTACTTTTCCTCAAGGACAAAAAGAAGAGAAACTGCTGTCTGGGCAACATCCAGCAGTTCCCGCAAGATCAGGTTAACCACCTGCTCCTCAGCGAGGACTTGCTGCTCCCCACTGAGGCCGCGAAACTTTCCAATTGCCTGCGCCAGCTCCCCGGCCTCTTCCATCAGCTTCAAGGCAGTTGACTCAAGGGTTGGAGTGAGCTTATTCAGACGAGGCAGAGCAATCGTCTTCGTTTTCGGCCGCAATCTGATTCTCCTCCCCCAATCTGGTAACCCGCACCCCGGCTTCCCGGAAAATTTCCAGGGCCATTTTATCCGGATAATCCCCTAAAAAAAAGACTTCTTTGATCTCAGCGTTACAGATCATCTTTGCACAGAGATAACATGGTTGATGGGTCACATAAATACTTGCCCCCCGAATGCTGATTCCGTGGAGAGCAGCCTGAATAATGGCGTTCTGCTCAGCATGGAGCCCCCTACACAACTCATGGCGTTCTCCTGAAGGAACCTTCATCTGGTCGCGCAGGCAACCGAGATCGAGACAGTGGGGTAAGCCCGAAGGGGCGCCATTGTACCCAGTACAGAGAATCCGGTGATCTTTGACAATGACAGCTCCGACCTGACGCCGCAAACACGTCGACCGAGTGGCCACCACCTTGGCTATTTCCATGAAATACTGGTCCCAGTCAGGGCGCCCCACCGGCAAACACTCCCTAGCCCACCTTGGAGTAAAAAAGAGGGAAATTGCGGCAGAGGTTCTCAACTATCCTACGCGCTTCTCTTCTTTTGCTCTCTTCCCCAGGGAACGAAAGCACAAAATGAATCGCCCTGGCGATCTGCTCCATTTCTTCCTCTTTCATTCCCCTCGTGGTCACCGCCGGGGTGCCGATGCGGATCCCGCTAGTAACATGAGGGCTCTGAGGATCACAAGGAACGGTGTTCTTGTTTACTGTGATCCCCACATCATCCAACATCAATTCCGCTTCTCTTCCAGTAAGGTTTTTATTCCGCAGATCAATCAGGAGAAGGTGGGTGTCAGTGCCCCCAGAAACAAGAGAAAATCCATACTTCTTCAACGCTTCTCCAAGAACACGGGCATTGACCACCACTTGGCGCTGGTAATTGCGAAACTCCTCGGTCTGAGCCTCTTTGAAACACACGGCCTTGGCGGCGATCACGTGCATTAGCGGTCCCCCCTGGATCCCAGGGAAGACTGCTTTATCGATTGCAGCAGCATATGATGACTGGCATAAAATAAGGCCTCCTCGCGGCCCCCGCAGGGTTTTGTGGGTGGTAGAAGTAACAAACTGGGCGTGAGGAACGGGATTAGGATGGAGGCCAGCAGCCACCAGCCCAGCGATATGAGCCATATCTACCATCAGTAGAGCCTCAACCTCTTCAGCAATTTCCGCAAATACCTGGAAATCAAGACGACGAGGATAAGCACTGGCTCCAGCAACGATCAGGTGGGGCCGCACCTTGTGGGCAAGCGACCTTACCTCTTCATAGTCAACCCAGCCGTCCTCATTCACCCCGTAAAAATGGCACTCAAAATAAGCCCCAGAAATGTTCACAGGACTGCCATGGGTCAGATGGCCGCCATGTGTAAGGCTCATCCCTAAAATGCGGTCACCTGGTTTCAAGACGGCATAATACACGGCAGTATTGGCCTGGGTCCCTGAATGAGGCTGAACATTGGCGTGTTCTGCACCAAAAAGCGCCTTCGCCCTTTCGCAGGCAAGTGTTTCCACAATATCAACAAACTCGCAGCCACCGTAGTAACGCCGTCCTGGATATCCTTCCGCATACTTGTTGGTCATCACACAGCCCTGCGCTGCCAGAATCGCCATATCAACAAAATTTTCCGAGGCGATCAGCTCCAACCGCTCTTCCTGACGGCGTTCCTCGGCAAGAATTGCCTTCGCAACCTCGGGATCTACTGGCATCAGGTATTTCTCGATATACTCCATCAGACAACCTCCTATTTCTCTTCCCCATTACAGCAATACCTTGCTTCCAGAGAACGGATCTTCTCCAGCCGGCGCGCGTGACGCTCTCCAGCAAAGTGGGCGTTGAGCCATGTTTCGACAATTTCACATGCCAGTTGGGAGCTAAGCACACGGCCCCCAAGAGCGAGGATGTTAGCGTCATTATGTTCTTTTGCTGCTCTTGCAGTAAACAAATCATGGCAAAGAGCAGCCCTGATCCCTGGAACCTTATTAGCTGCTATCGCCATTCCAATGCCCGTCCCACAGACCAGAATCCCACAATCAAACTTTCCCTGGGCGACAGCCTCGGCCACTGCCCCAGCAATATCAGGATAGTCGGCAGGCTCCATGCTGCTTACGCCAAAATCTCCGCAATCCACATGATTGTCATAAAGGAACCTTTTGATTTCTTCTTTCAATTGGAACCCGGCATGATCACTTCCAAGGGCAACCCGCACGATCTCACCTGATTTCTAAAAATAAATTCTTTTAAATTTTTAAATTCTCTAAATGGTTTCGCCATCACACACCTTTTTCCTCTTTTTTTCGAAAATAGTCACATCTAAAAACACCTAAAAATCACGCTCTGCGAGCTTACGAAAAACTTTCTCAATGACTTCCTCCAGCTCCTGGGCACACTTTTCATAAACAGCACGCGGCTGACCTATGGGGTCAGAAATATCATATTCGCTCATCTGTTCCTCAAGCCTTCGGAGTTCCTGCTTTTCAGGCTGAATCTCCTTCTCCAGAAGCTCCCGAAATGTAGCGATTTGGTCTTCAATTTGCTGGATTTTTTGCAAAAGTGTCGACCTTTGCTCTTCCAGTTTCTTGATCATTTCTCCGTGCTCCTTTTGAAACCTTTCCCTTTTTTCTCTGATCCGAGCAAGCAAATCAAGGATTGCCTTCTCCCGTTCCTCCACACGCCCAAGGTGGAGAAACTCTTTAAGCACAAAAACCTTGCCTTTCGCTTCCGGATAAGTTTCCAAAAGGTGCCGTTTCTGTCCCGCAGTCATCGTAAAAATGAGGTCCGCCCAGCGCACCATTTCCTCGGTTAATTGGGCGGCACGGTGCCCTGATATATCAATCCCGCGATCTGCTAAAACAGCAACAGCCTCAGGGCTGGCCGGAGCACCAGGAAAAGCAGCCAGACCTGCTGAGGCCACCTCTAGCTCGAGCTGGAACCCAGATCGGCGGAGGACCTCCCTGGCGATCGCCTCGGCCATGCAACTCCTGCAGGTATTCCCAGTACAAACAAACAAAACCCGCATCTACTGCCAACCCCTCTTCCCTCAGTTTGATCAAACCACTGCTTTCCTCCCAAGAAACGAACCTCCATCAGAAAGGTCAGCTAAATAACTTTGTTCCTTGCAGCCTGTGCCAACCGATTGATCACAGCAAGACCGATCCCCGAAGCAGGAACCGTTTCCACAAGGATTACATCAAGACCCTTCTTGTCACATTCCCGAAGAGAGGCAAAAAGCTTAGCAGCAACCTCCTCCGGGCGCTTCCGCGAGCCTAAAACCTGAAAATAGGCAATTTGTTGGCGAAAACCCCTGTAAAGAGGGGCATTCTCCGCTGTCGCCAAAATTCCCACCCTGAGATTAGGATGTGTCTCTAGGTAATTTTTTATTTTGTCAGCCTGCTCCAGAGGATCACCAACAACCATGACTACAGCAGCCTGGGGGGTGTAGTGCTGGTACTTGCTTGCTTCCCCAGATGAGATCCTTACTTTTACCCCCAGAACCTCTTCCAGTTCCTCCCTGGCAACTCCTCCAGGACGGAGGATCACCGGAAGTTCACCCGTGAGGTCAAGGACAGTCGACTCGACACCGACTCCTGTTGGCCCACCATCAAGGATGAGGTCGATCTTCCCTCCCAGATCATCCCTTACATGCTCAGCTCGCGTCGGACTGGGTCGACCAGAGAGGTTGGCACTAGGAGCAGCAAGGGGAACCCCACTTGCCGCGATCAGAGCAAGAGCAACCTTGTGAGCCGGAAAGCGCAGGCCAACATTTGGAAGCCCTGCAGTAACTTCGTCCGGGATCTCCGGTGCACGGGGCAAAACTAATGTCAAGGGACCTGGCCAGAACCGTCGCGCCAGGATTTCGGCGACCTGCGGCCAGGAAGCTACCAGTTGGCGTGCTTGCTTCACTGAGGCCACATGCACAATCAAAGGATTACGGCGCGGCCTGCCTTTAACCACAAAGATCTTCTCCACTGCTGTCCGGTCAAAAGCATTTGCTCCCAACCCGTAGACCGTTTCCGTCGGAAAAGCAACAAGACCACCGGACCGGATCACTTCTGCTGCCACTTCGATTTTTTCAGGTTCCGGATTTTCGGGATCAACACTCAGGTAGAGTGTATCTTTATCTTTTTTCACCAGTGCCCCCTCAATCCTTTTTCCGAATCACTATAAACAAGCGCTCCTGACCCTGGTAATCAAGTTCTATCTTGGGTTTACTCCAAAATCGGTGATCGAGCATCTCCGCAAGTAGCCCTCCCTGCCCTGGCCCCACCTCACAAGCAAGAAGGCCTCCGGGAGCCAGGAAGAGGGCAGCCTGGGGGAGAAGCCTCCTGTAGAGGTCAAGCCCATCACTTCCACCATCAAGAGCAATCTCAGGCTCTGCGCGAACATCTCGAGGCAAGGAAGCAATCTTCTCAGTAGGGATGTAAGGAAGGTTGGCCACAACCACATCCCCTTTCCCGGTTTCCCCGGCTTGCAGCAGAGGTGTCAAGAGGTCACCCTGGAGGAATTCGGTTCTTCCCTGAACACCATGCCTCATAGCATTGTAACGAGCTACCCTGAGGGCTTCCTCGGCTATATCTATTGCCAGAACCCGCACCCGCGGATGATAGAAAGCCAGACTGACAGCAATCGCTCCACTCCCTGTGCCCACATCAGCCACCAGAAAGTTGTGTCTGTCGTGATCTTGAAGCTTTAAAAAATCAAGGACTCTTTCTACCAAAAGTTCGGTCTCCGGACGGGGGATGAGGACATCTGGAGTAACCCGAAACTCGAGGGACATGAACTCCTTTTCTCCGGTCAAATAAGCAACAGGAACCCCTTCCGCGCGCTTCTGGAGAAGTTTCCTGAAAACCCCAACCTTATCTGGAGTGACCTCAACCTCGGGATGAATCAGGAGATCAACGCGCCTTTTTTCCAGAACAAACGCCAGCAGTAGCTCGGCATCAAGGCGGGGTGTTGCCACTCCTCGGGAACGCAGAAACCGGGTCCCTTCCGTTACCAGCAAACCAACAGTCATTCAAGCACTTGCTTCCCCCTGGCCCAGTTCTTCCTGAAGTTGTTGGGCACGGTAGTAAGTAATTAAGCTGGAGATAATCTCCTCGAGGTCTCCATCGAGGACCTCTGAAAGCCTGTAAACTGTCAGCCCAATGCGGTGATCAGTCACCCTGTTTTGAGGGAAATTGTAAGTTCTTATGCGCTCACTGCGTTCACCTGTTCCTACCTGACTCCTGCGCAGACTAGAAATCTCCCCTTCACGCTCCCGCTGCAGTTTATCAAGGAGTCGCGCTCGCAAAACCTTCAAGGCCTTTTCTTTGTTCTTGTGCTGGGACTTTTCGTCCTGGCAGGTGACCACCAGCCCCGTGGGGAGGTGAGTAATCCGCACCGCCGACTGGGTGGTGTTGACAGACTGGCCCCCTGGGCCACTGGAACAAAAAACATCAATCCGCAAGTCATCAGGGTTGATTTCCACTTCAACCTCTTCTGCTTCTGGCAAAACAGCCACCGTCGCCGTCGAGGTATGGATTCTTCCTCCGGACTCAGTAATCGGGATCCGCTGAACGCGGTGAACCCCACTCTCATACTTGAGCTTGCTGAAGACTTTATCCCCTTTAACCAGAAAAATAACCTCTTTGAATCCTCCGATATCAGTAGGATGTGTACTCAGAATATCGACCTTCCAACCCTGGCGCTCAGCGTAGCGGGTATACATACGAAAAAGGTCAGCAGCGAAAAGAGCAGCTTCTTCTCCACCGGTTCCAGCCCTTATTTCCATGATCACGTTCTTTTCATCCCTGGGATCGCGGGGCAGGAGCAGGATCTTCAGCCTCTCCTCAAGTTTTTCTTTTTTTTCCTGGAGTTCTTCAAGCTCCTCCTCGGCAAGATCCTTCAGTTCAGGTTCGACCTTTTCTTCCAGCAGTGCCTTTGTTTCCCTGATCTCCCGGCAAATCCTCTTGTAGGTCCTGTAGGTAGAAACCACTTCGGTCAGTTCGGCGTGTGCTTTAGCGTATTTCTGCCACTTTTTCTGGTCGGCAATCACTTCCTGGCTGCTAAGCAACTGCTCGAGTTCTTCATATTTGGCTTCAAGACCTTCGAGTTTTTCGATCATCTCACTCACCCCCAGCAGCACTGCTTGAGTCAGAAGCTGGAAGCACGGCCTGGAGGGCTGTAATTGCCACTTCCAACTGGCTGGCGTCTGGTTCCTCTGTGGTCAGCTTCTGGAGCCAGAGACCTGGGAGAATTAAAACCTTCATCCTTTCCTTCTGGTAGCGACTCAGGCGGATGAATTCATAGGCAATTCCAGCCACCAATGGGAGCAAAACCAAACGCGAGCCAAATCTCCACCACCAAGGGCCACTACCAAGAAAAGCAAAAATAAAGATGCTGAGCACCAAAACCACCAGTAAAAAGGCTGTCCCACACCCTGGATGTAAAGGAGAACGCTTGGTGGCTTCCTCAACGGTCAACTCGGCGCCTTCTTCGAAGGTGTTGATGACCTTGTGCTCTGCACCATGATACTGGAAGACCCTCTGGATATCCTGGAAACCCCTGATAAAGTAAAGATAAAGGAGAAAAACGCCTAGCCTCACACTTCCCTCAACAGCGTTTTGCCCCAGGTTCCCCATCCAGCAACTGACGAGATGACCTGCCCAAGCAGGGAGAAGGATAAAAAGAGCAGTTGCCATCAACAAAGCAACTACCACAGTCACCCCGAGTTCCACGGCACCAAGCTCTTCTCCTTCTTCACCTGCAAAAAGAGCAGCAGAATAATTCAAAGCACGCACCCCAAGGATCAACGATTCCAGCAAAACAACAGAGCCTCGAAGAAGCGGCCACCCCAGAACCGGGTAAACCTCGGCCCAGGGTCTGTAATTCTCCTGTTTGAGAACGATCTTTTCACCGACCCGCACAGCAACCGCGACTCGACGCGGGCCACGCATCATTACTCCTTCAATAACTGCCTGCCCACCGTAGTGAAAAATGCCTCTTGACATGCTCTGAACACCTGGAGGGCACGAAAAAAGAGTAGCACCAGCCACCCCTTTTACAAGTTGTACTTTTTCCTGAACTTCTCGATACGCCCGCCTCTTTCCACCACTGTCTGCCTTGTTCCCGTAAAGAAAGGATGACATTTGGCACAGACCTCGACCCGCATCTCAGGTTTTGTAGAACCCACCTCGTACCTGGCCCCACAGGCACAGGTAATCACCGCTTTTTTATAATATTTGGGGTGAATTCCTTCTTTCACTACCGACCACCTCTCTTGGTTTCTCCGCAGAAAAATTTTTTTACCAGATCTGTCTTCTTGCTCAGTTCCCCGTTTTGACGAAAATCATTATAACACACACTTTTTTCCTTCGCAAACCCCGTGGAAAAAATACCTCTTCAATATAAAACATGGCTCCCAAAGGAGCCAGTTATATTCAAACACCCATGTCACTTCCAGCAACACCATCAGAGGATGAAAATAAAGGGTCATCCTATAACGGAATCCTACTTCTCCGGGGGTTCCAGCAAAAGCCTGTATTCGCCAGCGGTTTTCTCTGCTTTCACTTTGTAGCCCTTGCTCTGAGCGAGCCTGGTGACGTTTTCTCTGGAAACCTCAGATTCCACGAGGACGACAATCGTTTGGCCGGGATTTTCCTCAATGGCCTTTTTCGTCTTGACCACAGGAATCGGACAGGAAAGACCCCTGACATCAACCTCCAACATGATACCCCTCCTTTGAGCATACTCCACACCAGGAACAGAGATTCTCCCGGAAAACCCGGGGCAATAGGGAGATCAACTCTCCCACCCTGCTTGCAGGTGAAACACCGGCCATCTTCCCCGCAAGCCTGTTGGCACGAGCACTGATGAGCGCTGCTGACACCAAGTCGATCTCCGCAAAACTCAAAGCAGCGACCATTCCGGTAATGGTGTCACCTGTCCCTCCAATACACTCAAGCTCCGGGACATCAGGCTGATCAACGGTAGCGATAATCTCTCCGTCACTACCAATGTAATCAATGGAACCCTTGACAAGAAGGACTTTGGCGGCACCGCCAACTTCATAAGCCTTTTTGATCAGTTCAGGCACCCGGTCAATGTCAGCGTCAAAAAGGTGCTTGTTGATGTAGGCAGGATGGATAGCCTCCGGATCTGCAAGAAAAGCAATTTCACTGGGATCAGGGGTAAAGATGTCGAATTGAGGGGCAACCCCAACAGCTTTAGCTGTGTACATCGATCCGGCATCTGCTATCAGAATTGGCCTTTTTTGGCACTTGTCAACCATAGCAACAAGCTTTTTCATCAGTTCAAGATCTGGCATTATGTAATGGAGGGCAAGAACCCGTGGTGAAAGCTCAGCAATATGTTCAATCAGGTAGCAGTAAATCTGTCTGCTCCCTTCCCCAGAGCCGAGGTCACCCGCAAGGACGACGTAGGGCGGCTCGAGGTTCAAGTAGGTGGTTACGGCGAGGGCAGCGCTGACCATCGCTGTTGTCCCCTGGGCACAGGGAAGAGAATATCCCTCAACAAAAAGGTTATTGCCCTGCATTTCTACTTTTCCAGAGACAAAAGGGAGTTCCACGGTGGGAACTGTTCCCGCGATCAGCAGCAATCTGGCTCTCCTCCTTTCCAGAGAGAAAGACACTCCTCAAGAGCACGGTCAAGCATCAGGGCACAAAGGGTGAACCCGATATCGCGAGGTCGGGGAGCCTCTGTTATTTTGCATCCAACAAGGCGTGCATGGAGATAGGGAATGTCCGGGCATCCACCACCAGAAGTGTTGACAATAACTCCCGATGATTTGTCGAAAGTGATCTTCATATTACCTGCCTTGACCATCGTGTGGCCAGGAAAGTGGGTTACTTTCACTATCTGCAGCAACCCCGCTGTCCCTTTTAGAGGATAGATTCCCACATAAGGAACCTCAGGGTTGAGGAGCCTCTCGATTACGGGCTGCTCCACAAGGTTGAACTCAAGGGCAAGGTCACACCCCTTCCGCAAAGATGGTGGTGGGGCCACCAAGGCGCACGAATATCCGGCACTTCGAACGATTTTTTCCGCTTTGAGAGCATCTTCAACCCCCGCAAAAGTCACTAGGCCTCTTCCCGCCTTTTCTGAACCGCTTTTCTTTTGAAACCAGCGCATGATCCTACCTCCAGGGAACCTCAAGAACCCTCGGACATCAGATAGCCAAAAGCACAGGCAAGAATGAGGCAAATGACCACAGCCAGGGGTCCATACACACCAGGACCCTTGGGGCTCGAAGCCAGGAGGAAATTGTGAGAAACAGCAGCCCCCATAATCATCCCAAAGATGGTAACCCCAGCATCAATGTCTCCTTCAGAAGCAAGAATAGTCTGACGCAAAGGGCACCCACCGAGAAGAGTTGCCGATAACCCTGCGAGGACCATCCCTAAAAAGTTCCACAACTGATTGGTTTGAGCAATGGGCTGCCCGGCAAAACCTACATGAACCTTCCCGGTAACCAGATTAACAATTAAGGCCCCCACAAAGAAGGCAGCAATCCCACTGAAAAGGTAGGTATCCCTGACGAGAAAGAGGTCTCTCCAACCCCCCACAAAGCACATTCTCGTCCTCTGGGCAAGAAACCCGATGACCAGACCAACGACCAGGGAAACAGCAATCGGAGCATGCATCGCCCCGGGGCCTTCCTCACTATAGAAGATAAATTCCGGCCTGACAATAAGGAGAATAAAGAGCCCGAACATGATCAGGGGCATCAAGTACCCAGATGCCTGGTGGGTGGGAGTCATCCTGCCCAGGTTGAAGCCCCTCCTTAAAAAAGCGATTCCAAGAAGGGCTCCAACAACCACTCCAGCAAGCCCGGAAAGAGCATTGAGGTCTCCACCTGCGAGTCGCAACACTGCTCTCACAGGGCATCCAAGGAAAACAAGCGCTCCGATCATAAAAAACATCCCGAGCAAAAAGCGGACGAGTGGTGATGAACCACCGCGGGCCCGAAACTCCCCAAAAGTAAAAGCGGAAATAAACGCACCGATTGCTATCCCCATGATTTCGGGACGGAGGTACTGGACGACCGCGGCCCTGTGAAGACCAAGAGCACCGGTGATATCCCTGTAAAAACAGGCAATACAAACCCCCATATTAGGTGGGTTGCCAAGAAGGCTCATCAAAGCTGCCAGAACCCCAAAAAGAAAACCAGCAACAACCATGAAATACTTTTGGGAAAAGCCTTTCAAAAATAAGTCCCTCCTCTCCAGCTTGTATTTCTCTATCTAAATAATGCTAAAAGTTTATTCTCCACATTTCTTTATAATCCTTCATATCAGTTATAACGATTTGTTATATCTCCGCTATAAATAAATGCCTCGCCACCTAGGCAGCAAGGCAGTGTTATCAAGAGTCAACACAAGTTCTGCGCTTCCAAAACGGTTTACCCTTTCAGATAAAGCAAGGGATCAACAGCCCTGTTGTTTTTTCGCACCTCGAAGTGGAGGTGTGGGCCTGTCGACCTCCCTGAATTACCGGCATAACCGATCACTTCACCCCTTTTCACAAAATCCCCCTTGTGCACAGCAAACCCGTGCAAATGAGCGTAAAGGGTTTTTGTCCCTGCACCATGGTCGATGATGATCGTTTTTCCGTAAATAGGATAGCTTCCGATGAAAACGACAACTCCAGAATCTGCGGCACGAATCCTCTCTCCAACCTTCGCGGCAATGTCAATACCGTGATGAAACTCACTCCCGCGAGGCCCGTAAAACGAAGTAATCATCCCTTTTAAGGGCCAGGAAAGATTTTCCTCTTTTCTCGATGACCTTCCCGAAGGAGATCCTGTTACCGGAATGATAATGGTCTCCCCTGCACGCAGTTTCGTGGGGTCACTAATCTGATTCCAGACCATCAGGTGAACGACATCAACATTGTAGCGCCTCGCCAGTGACCATAAGGTTTCTCCAGGGGCGAGGCGATGAGTCGCCATCTTCCCGCACGGCAAAACTAAAACCTGGCCCGGATAAATAATGCTTTTTTCCCCAAGACCGTTGGCCTTTCTGATCGTCTGTTCATCCAAGTGAAATTTGCGGGCAATCCCCCAAATGGTATCCCCACGACGCACCTGGTACTTCAACTGGGTGAGAGAAGTTGACTTCTTTTCTGGCACAGGTTGGGGGCTCATCCAGTTCAGGGAAAAGCTGTCCTCGGCAAAATAACCCCTCACCTCGGGAGCAGGACACAAAACAAACATGAAGCATAAGAGAACTACACAAAGCTTTTTCATCATCTCACCCCCCAACACGTCTTTAATTCTTACCCCATTTACCAAAAATTATTCATCCTGGACAGTCTCTTCAGTCCCAGCCAATAAAAAAAGTCCCTCAAGTGAGGGACGCTCAAAACAAGGAAAAGCCAAGAAAAACTCATCCAAAAAGCTGGGGGAGGGCTCGCAACAGGTCCTTGTTGGACTTCGTTTTTTCCATCGCTTCAATCAGCATTTCAATGACCTCGGCAGTCCCGTAAGACGCAAAGGTCCTTCTAAAGTTCCAAACCAGTTCCAGTTCTTCTTTGCTCAGCAGGAGTTCTTCTCTTCTCGTCCCTGAGCGTTTTACATCTATTGCCGGAAAAATGCGCTTTTCCGCAAGTTTCCTGTCCAGAACAAGTTCCATATTACCTGTCCCCTTGAACTCCTCAAAAATCACCTCATCCATCCTGCTCCCTGTCTCCACAAGAGCTGTCGCCAGGATGGTCAGGCTTCCCCCTTCTTCAATATTCCTGGCAGCCCCGAAGAAACGCTTCGGTTTATGAAGAGCTGTAGGGTCAACACCTCCAGAAAGGATGCGCCCTGAAGGTGGAACCACGAGATTGTAGGCACGAGCAAGGCGGGTGATGCTGTCCAGGAGGATCACCACATCCCTTTTATGTTCAACAAGGCGCTTCGCTCTCTCGAGAACAATTTCCGAAACTCTGACATGATTTTCTGGTGGTTCGTCAAAAGTGGAGCTGATCACCTCTCCCTGGACGGAACGCTGCATATCAGTTACCTCTTCTGGACGCTCATCAATCAGGAGCACCATCAAATAAATTTCCGGGTAATTGGTGGTAATGGCATTGGCAATCTTTTTCAATAAAAAGGTTTTTCCTGCCTTCGGAGGAGCAACAATCAGACCCCTCTGGCCTTTACCAATAGGGGCGATCAGGTCAATAATCCTGCAGGAAACATCTCCATTCTGAGTTTCCAGGTTGATCCGCTCATTAGGAAACACCGGGGTCAGGGAATCGAAGTGAAGCCGCTCTGCTGCCTGTTCAGGAGCACAACCATTGACCGATTCCACCCGCAAAAGAGCGTAAAACCGCTCTGTTTCCTTGGGAGCACGCACCTGTCCAGCAACAAGATCTCCTGTTCGGAGGTCAAAACGCCTGATTTGGGAAGGAGAAACATAGATGTCCTCCTGACTAGGGACATATCCAAAAGGACGCAAAAAACCATAACCATCAGGAAGGATCTCCAGAATACCCTGGGCGAAAAGGAGACCGTCTTTTTCGGTCTGAGCCTTCATGATCTCGTAAATCAATTCCTTCTTGCGCAAACGGGAATAGCCGGAGATTTCCAACTCCTTGGCAATTTTAAAAAGCTCCGCCATTGTTTTTTGCTCTAGCTCTGCAATGTTCAAGCCAAATCACCCTTAATCAAAGTTGTGTATTTCATCGGGGGTTGACCGTTAGCAACAATGGAACAAAAAGGCAAGCATGTTCGCGGAAAACTCGTAAGCTGAGTAGCTTCCCTTGAGTGGCCCTACACACACCAGCAGGAAGCAAAAAGGCAGGAAAAACATCGTTACCAATAATAACACTGGCAGGGACACAAGTCAAGCTAACACGGTCGGGCATACTCAGGCTTCCGGGAAAAGAAGTGGGATGCCTCAATAAACCTAACCGTTCCTGTAAGACCCCGGATCACCACGGAGTGCGTTCGTGCTCCCCAGGAAGTATAGTGAACCCCACGCAGCAGGCTACTGTCAGTGATACCAGTAGCAGCAAAAACAACATCATCTGTTTTCACCAGATCATCCATCATTAACACCCTGTCGAGGTCCTCAATTCCCATTTCTCGGGCGCGCTCAACATCCTCGTCATCAACCGGCCAGAGACGTGCCTGCATTTCTCCCCCCAAGCAGCGCAATGCCGCCGCAGCAATCACACCTTCAGGCGCCCCTCCAATCCCTAACAACATATCTACTCCACTTTCCTCAAATCCCACAGCTACTGCAGGAGCAACATCACCGTCAGGAATGAGCTGGATCCGCACCCCCATCTTTCTCACTCTCTGGATCAGTGTCTCGTGGCGTGGTCTATCGAGAATAACCACGGTGAGGTCCTCCGGCTTCTTTCCGAGGGCATCAGCAACAGACTTAATATTTTCCTCCACAGGAGCATCGATGCTGATCTTTCCAGCGGCACGGGGTCCAACAGCGATTTTTTCCATATACATATCCGGGGCATGAAGGAGACAGCCTCGTGGTGCTGCTGCCAGCACAGAAATCGCCCCAGTCAACCCCTTGGCAACAATGTTTGTTCCTTCAAGAGGGTCAACAGCAATATCGACTTCTGGTGGGGTTCCTGTTCCCACACGCTCTCCTATGTAGAGCATCGGAGCTTCATCCATTTCTCCTTCTCCAATAACCACAATACCGTTTATCTGGACTGTGTCGAACATCCGGCGCATGGCTGTGACTGCAGCTTCATCAGCCTTTTCCTTATCTCCCCGTCCCATCCAGCGACCCGCAGCAAGAGCTGCAGCCTCGGTTACCCGAACGAATTCCAGGGTCAGTTCCCTCTCCAAGTTTCTCTCCCCCAATAAGCTCATACCTTCTGGTATTCAAAAGCATTCTTCCAGTCATTAAGGAAGCGTTCAATACCCCGGTCAGTAAGAGGGTGCTGGTACATTTTTTCCAAGACAGCGAAGGGAACTGTAGCAATATCTGCCCCCAAACGCGCAGCCTCTAAGACATGCCAGGGGTGACGGATGCTGGCAGCAATGATCTTCGTCTCAACTTGATAGTTGCGAAAAATCTGAACTATATCTGCAAGAACTGCAGTTCCGTCCTGGCCGATATCATCGAGGCGGCCAATAAAGGGGCTGACAAATGCCGCTCCGGCACGCGCAGCCAGAAGTGCCTGTGGAGCCGAGAAGACAAGAGTCACGTTGGACCGAATCCCTTCCTCTGCTAATCTCTTCACAGCCTCGGTTCCCGCAGGAAGCATCGGGATCTTGATCACAATATTGGGGTGGATTTTGGCAAGCTCTCGCGCCTCTTTGACCATTCCCTCGGCATCGAGGCTGAGAACCTCGGCACTGATCGGACCGTCCACAAGAGCACAGATTTCCTCGAGGATTTCCCTATAGTCACGCTTCTCCCTGGCCACAAGGCTGGGGTTTGTGGTAACACCAGAAACTACGCCCCATTGTGCAGCTTTCCTGATTTCTTCAACATTGGCAGTATCAAGATAAATTTCCAACTCCGACACCTCTCTTTTCACTGCAATTTTTTAAGCCTTTCCTGCACACCCGAAAAGACGGATCTTCTCCCTGATGACCTCTGTAGCCGCTTCCCGGGCTGGACCAAGGATCTTGCGGGGATCAATTTCATCAGGGTTGCTTTCCATGACCCGTCTCATGGCAGCAACAAAAGCCTCCCTGATGTTGGTGTCAATGTTGATCTTGCGGACACCCAGTTCGATCGCTTTTCTGATATCCTCATTAGGAACACCGGAAGAGCCGTGAAGCACAATCGGGATCCCGCCAGTAGCCTCTCTAATCCTGGCCAGTCTGGGAAAATCGAGTTCGGGTTTCCCTTTGTAGCGACCATGCGCAGTCCCAATGGCCACTGCAAGAGCATCAACACCGGTCTCCCGGACGAACTGGCGAGCCTCTTCAGGATCGGTGAACAGGGATTCTTTCTCACTGACCTTGATTTCATCCTCGGTCCCAGTAATGCGGCCAAGCTCTCCCTCAACAGAGACACCAACAGCGTGGGCTACTTCCACCACCTTCTTGGTAAGGGCGATGTTTTCTGGCAAAGGCAGCCGCGAACCATCGATCATT
>LGFL01000059.1 GCA_001508855.1 Thermoanaerobacterales bacterium 50_218 | reverse complement strand
ACGGCGAGATCCTGAAAGACCAGGCGGGCGCGCTCAAAAACGCCTCGCAGTTGGCCGAGAAGCTGCAGAAAATCGGTGTCTCCGAGGGTGCTGCTCTTGTTAAAGATGAGCTTATGGTCGAGGTTCCGGATGCTTTTGCCGACAAGAGCGGCCTGAGCGCGGTCTTCCCTGCGGACGCTGGCAGGGAAGTGGCTGAGGCTGGCCTTTCCTTCACCTTACGGGAAAAGGAGGTTTCTCTCAGGCTCCCGCCGGAGGCCCTGAAAGCGGTGCTCGGGGTTTTGCCAGATGCGGCTCAGGTGGAGGTTTCCGTCAAAAAAGTTGACAGCGCCAAAGCTGGCCTCTTCGAGGGCGCTTCTCTGGTCACCAAGAGGGCGTTTGATCTCGAGGTCTGCGGGGTGACTCCGGAGGGGAAAAAGGGGAAACCGAGTGCCTTCCCTGAAAGACTTACAATTGCCTTCTCCCTTGAAGGAGTAGATCTCGGCAAGCGCGACTTGACCAAGCTGGCGGTCTACAGGAAGAAAAAAGACGGCTCCTGGGAATTTGTGGGGGGAAGCCTGAGCGCTGACGGGAAGTCCTTCACCTTTGAGACGGATCACCTGAGCCTCTACGCCCTTGCCGAGTTCTGGAAGACTTTCAAAGACACTGAAGACCACTGGGCACGGGAGGCAATTGACTTCCTGGCGAGCAGGCTCATCATCAGGGGAGTGGGAGGTGACCGCTTCGCCCCGGACGAGAAGGTAACCAGGGCCCAGTTCGCCGCTCTCCTGGTGAAGGCGCTCGGGATCGAGGAAGGGCAGCCGGGTCTCCCGGTGTTTCAAGACGTTCCCTCCGGCCACTGGGGTTGCAGGGCCATAGAAGCGGCATTTAAAGCAGGGCTGGTTGCTGGCACCGGGGACGGAAGGTTCGAGCCTGAAAGGTGGATCACCAGGGAAGAGATGGCTGTGATGCTGGCGCGCCTCCTCGAAAAGCGGGGCGTAGCGGTGAAGCTGGATGCTTCCCAGGTGGCGGAAACCCTTGCCAGCTACTCTGATCATGGGGCGATTTCTGCCTGGGCGAGGGAAGGCGTCGCCGCCTGCGTAAAGAGTGGTCTTATCAGAGGCAGGTCCGCTTCTGAACTCGCACCCAGAGGCACCACCACCCGGGCGGAGGCTGCGGTTGTGGTCAAGAACCTCCTCCATTTTCTAAACAGGATTTAGGCATCCCGTTGATCCTCTCACCAACAGCCTGGGGGCAAGCCTGACCCCGCGGCTTGTCCCCTGGCGCATTTTCTCCCGCGAGGAAGGGGTGATGACTGGAAAGCAGTGGAATGAAGAACTGCCGGTTTTTGGGTAAGAGTTGAAAGTTGAGCATAAAGGTGTTTAGGTCTTGTGCCTGGGCTTAGATGTGTGTCTTGTGTTGGTGGTATTTTCGAGGCGAGGTGAAGAAAGTTCCGCGCAGAAAAGCTGGGAAGTATCTTTGAGCGAGAGGAGTGGGGGTATAGGTGTTGAAGGCAAGAAGAGCTATTCTTCAATCCGGGCCTTTTCTGGTTGCTGTTTTCCTGACAGTCTTTTCCTTGTTCTTTCTTGCGGCCGAAGTTGAAGCTGCTGGAGTGACTCCTGGGGAACTGGCTGCTCACGCTGTCCGGTTTCTCCGCGGTGATTTCCTGGAAAATGGTGTCCGGAACTCCGATAATGGTGTTGGCTCTTATGCGGTCTATGTTCTCAAACGGGCAGGTGTGGATATTGCATCGTGGAAGAGAAACGGGGCCTCCCTGAAGGAAATGATCGTCGAAACCATAAAGGAGGATATCGAGACTTCCGGTGAAAAATCGGCGAAACTCCTTGCTCAAGATTTACTGGTTGCAAAAGAACTGGGTCAGGATGATTTAGTGGAGCAGATCCTTCGGATTCTCCGCCAGCGGGAAAAGACTTCGGGGTTCGATGGCAACATCTACAGTGATCTTTCTGCCTACGAGCTTCTTGGTCGTGCTGGATGCCTAGGCCAAATGAGCTTCGAGATTGCCAAGAGTTACATTTTAGGGAACCAGGTGGTGGAAGATAATGGAGCTTTTGGCGGCTGGGGTGCCTATCGCTGGGGAGGCAGTTACAATGCCGATCTGATGGCGACAACATGCGCTATTAGAGCATTATCGTATTTGGATCCAGAGAAAGCTGATCCTGAGATTCAGGAAGCAATTGAAAGAGGGCTCTCTTGGCTCAAAAAGCAGCAGCAGCCAAATGGCAGTTTTGTAGCGGGAATGGATGATCCTGTGATCGATTCTGCTGAGGTGGTGATCACCTTAAAGGTTTTGGGTATTGATCCTGAGTCGTGGAGAAGCAGTGCAGGAAAAACTGTGGTCGATTACCTCCTGGAAAATGCCCTCAATCCTGACGGTAGTCTTGGTCCCTGTCAAAACGTCATGGATGCTGTTTGGGTGCTTTATGCCTGCCATTTGCTTCAGGGGCACTTGGTATTCGAAGAAATTGGTGAAGCGATTGCTCCGGAGTTCAAGGACATCAGAGGACACTGGGCCGAAGGCGTGATCAGGTCAATGGCTGCCGCGGGATATGTTAAAGGTGTGAGCAGTGACCGCTTCGCCCCGGACATGGTTGTCACCAGGGCGCAGTTTGCCACTTTCCTGGTGCGGGTGCTGGGGCTCAGTCTCCAGAAGTCACCGGTTCCGGTTTTCCAGGATGTGCCTCCATCCCACTGGGGTCATGCAGCGGTTGAGACTGCTTACAGGGCAGGGCTCGTCTCAGGGGTAGGTGAAGGGAGATTTGAGCCAGAGAGAAAAATTACGAGGCAGGAAATGGCAGTGATGGTGGTGAGGGCACTGAAGAGGTGTGGTGTTGATGTGGGGGTCACAGGTGAGCAAAAAGAGCAGATTTACTCCGGCTACACTGATGCTGACCAGGTGTCGGAGTGGGCAAAAGACGCCGTGGCAGTATGCCTCAAAAAAGGGATTATCCGGGGAAGAACGCAGTCAATGATTGCTCCCATGAGTAATGCCACAAGGGCCGAGGCTGTTGTTGTCCTCAAGAACCTGCTCGAATACCTAGGAAAAGTTTAATGCTCCTGCTGCGAGCTTCTACCAGGAGTGATTGCGGTGAACAGAAAGCTGGTTTATCTTCTGGTTTTCCTGGTCGTTTTAGCAGGGGTGATCCTGCCTGCTGTTTACTCGAATAAAGCTGATTCCCTCCAGGAAAAAGGAGTCCCTGCTGAGAGCGAAGCTGCATCTGGTGGGGAGACTTCTGAGAGTGCTTCTGGAGACATTCAAAAGGAGGGGCAGCAGGGTCGAGAGATTCAGCTACAAGATCGGGAATCAGGAACTGAGGAAAAAGTAGCGGCAGAGAAGGGGCAGAGTTCTTCCAACCTAAAAGCTGGCGACCAGCCAAAAGAAGGAAGCAGTGGTGCCAAAAGCAGTCCTCCGAGCAAAGATGTTTCTCAGTCCTCTCCAGATTCAGGCTGCCGGGTGGGAGTTGCTGTTGTGGGGATGGATGGAGAGTTGCTTTTCGGACCTGCTTACGTTGTCGTCAAGAAGGACAACAAATGGGGCCAAACAGCGCTTGGTGCCCTCGAGGCCACGGGTTTGCCTTATACTACGAAGCCCTTTTGGCCGGATTTTGTGGAGTCGATTTGCGGTCAGTCGAATCAGGGGACTTCTGGTTGGATGTATATGGTCAATGGCGAGGTTCCCATCCACATGGCAGACAAGCACCCCGTCAAAGACGGTGACAAAGTCATCTGGTGGTACAGCAGGAGCATGGACCAGCCCCCACCGCGCTGGGATGAGTTGGGCAGGTGATCACCGTCAGGAGGACTTCAAGTGACTGACTGGGGCCTTTATGCTACAATTATTGGGGCTTTTTCCTTACTTGTGCTGATTTGTGGCATTGAGAGGCGAGGGAGTTTTTCCACCCGCCAGGTTTCTGTTGTTGCTGTGCTTGCCGCATTGTGCGCTGCTGGCAGGGCATTAGCCGGGGTTGGGTTGTTGTTTTTGCAGCCAACAATGTTCCTGGTAGAGATTGCAGGGTTTGTGCTGGGGGCGCGCGCTGGATTTTTCATTGGTGCAATGACCCCTTTCATTTCCAACTTTTTCATGGGCCAGGGGCCCTGGACTCCTTGGCAAATGCTCTGCTGGGGAATGGTGGGTGTTACTGGAGCTGTTCTCAAGCGCTTCTTCCCTCGAGCCCGGAATGTTCACCTTACTCTGGTTTGCTTTTTGTGGGGGTATCTCTACGGAGCAATAATGGACATCTGGCACTGGACCGCTTTTGTGCGCCCCCTGACCCTGGAAAGCTATATCCTCACCTGGCTTGCTGGTTTCGGGTTTGATTCCCTGCGGGCGGTTGGCAACTTTCTTTTCTGTGCCGCTCTGGGGACACAGAGCTTGAAAATTCTGGAGTATTTTCACAAGAAGATGAGCATTCAGTATCTCGCAGAGCAGAGCTGATTAGAGGAGAACAAACCCTGCTCTTTCTTCTGGGAAACGAGCTGGATACAGGACTACTACTTTTTTAGAGGTGAACTCCTTGATCTCCCTGCTACCTTTGCGGAACAAGTTTTTCTTGGTTGCCGGGGCTATTGTCCTGATGTTTATATTGGTTGCCGCGCTTTTTTCCGGAAACATGGTGCAGACTGCTCCGACACAGGCTCCCCAGGACGAGTGGAGGCAGGTGCTCGGTAAGGGGGAAGCGCGTGCTGTTTGGGAAACGGCTGACCACGGTTATGTTGTGACAGGTTGGAGGCAAGGAGAAGCTGATTCCGGGTCCGGGATCTTTCTCGTGAAGGTTGATGCCCAAGGCAACAGGGTCTGGGAAAAGGTTTTCCGTGGAAATGGATACAGTTGTGGCTACTCTGTCCAGCAGACAGTTGACGGAGGCTATGTTGTCGCTGGCGACACCAAGTCCAGCAAGGGTTATGACCATGATGTGTATGTCGTCAAAACAGATGACCGGGGAAAAGTGATTTGGGAAAGGACCTTTGGTGGTGACCGCTGTGATTACGCTTGGTCTATTTGTCAGACCCGGGATGGGGGTTACATTGTGGCTGGGGGAACGGAATCTTTTGGTGCTGGGATTTATGATGTTTATTTAATTAAACTTAACCAGGAAGGGGAGAAAGAGTGGGAAAGAACTTATGGTGGCAAGGGTTCTGATTGTGGGTATGCTGTCCTCCAGTTACCTGATGGCGGCTACCTGATCGCCGGGACAACAGAATCTTTTGGGAACGGTAGTAATGATGTCTATCTGATCAGGGCTAATGAGAATGGTGACAGGTTATGGGAAAAAACATATGGAGGACCAGGCTCAGACTACTCCTGGACCCTGAGGAAAACTCTTGATGGCGGCTATCTTCTGGCAGGGGAAAAGGAATTCTGTGGGGACAACGAGGGTGGTTATCACCTGTATCTCTTGAAAACAGACGCCGGTGGCAATGTTGAGTGGGAGAAAACCTACGGTGAGAAAGGGTGTAATGCGGCTTACTCCGCCTGCCAGACAGATGATAGAGGCTACTTGCTGGTGGGTAAGAAAGAGACACGGGGGAGTCATCGCATCTGGGTCCTTAAGGTGGATGAGCGGGGGAACCGGGTGTGGGAAAAAACATACAGTGGATCGGGCTCTGAAGCTGCTTATGATCTTCAGCCTGCAAGTGATGGGGGTTATATTATTGCTGGTAAGATGGAATCTGCCTCCGGTAGTTACGCGTGCCTGATCAAGCTGAAACAGGAGCCAGGGGTTCCAGAGTGGTGCCGCTGGTGGTCATCATTGCCTTTGTTCTTTTCTGCTTTGTTTGCTACTCAGGAGTCCCATTGCTCCTCTCGCTCTCCTGCCGGAGGCAGATCGTCACCGATCTGCCTCCGGTGGATATCTTTCGACTGGAGGTTCGGTTGATGAAGCGTTCTCACATTTTTGTATTTATCGCTGTTCTCTTACTTGGTTTATTGGCCCTGCTGATCTCTGCGGAAAGAGCAGACCGACGCGATTCGTCCGGCCAGATCAGCACGAAACTTGAGCAGCAGGAGACGAGGCAAGAAGAAAGCTCAAGAGTCAGTACAGAAGTGGACCTTTCATCAGAAAACCGGCCTTCTGGTTCTCCGGGGGGTCAGGCAAGTAAAGAAGATGGCAAGAAAGCAGCCAGTGGGGCCGCGAGCAAGGTCAGTAGACCCACTTTTGAAAGGAGTACTAGTAGTAGCGGTGAAGGTGCCTCCAGTAAAGATAGTGGAGATGCTCAAAACAGCGAAAAGGTGCCGGGCATCAGGGTAGGTGTTGCTGTTGTCGGGAAAAAAGGGGAACTCCTTTTCGGTCCTGCTGAGGTGGTGGTCAGGGCAGACAGTATCTGGGGTATTACAGCACTTGGAGCGCTCGATGCTACAGGATTGCCTTACGAAATGTCTCCAAGGTTTCCCGACCTGGTTGTTGCTGTCGCCGGTCAGCGCAATGAGGGTCAGTCGGGCTGGATGTACAAGGTCAATGACGAGGTTCCCCTGGTTGCCGCTTCCAAAAGGAGGCTTCAGGAAGGCGATAGAGTCATCTGGTGGTACAGCACCAGTATCAGCAATCCTCCTCCACAGTGGAGCAGCCTGAAAAAATCTGGCTAGTGAGGCCAGAGGGACGAGGGGTTTGCTGAAACAAGAGATTACCAGTGAGGTAGGTTCAGATGTTCCAGAAGCTGTTTTATGAGGAGAAAGGAAGCTTTCTGCAAACACTGCATCCTGGTGTAGCGCTCTTGTATCTGGGGGTCTTGTTCACCCTTGCCTTGCTTTTTTCGCATCCTCTTTACTTGATCGGAATTTTCGTCATCAGTGCTCTCCTAGTTGTTGCTTCAGGGGTCACTGAGAAGTGGGAGTTCTACTTGGAGATCGGGGTTTGGATGTCCCTCTTCGTGATGGTCATCAACCCTCTGGTTTATCACAGTGGCAAAACAGTACTGTGGCACGGTCCCACTTTGCCGGTTTTGGGGAAAATGGACATCTGCCTGGAGGCGATTTGCTACGGTGCGGTAATGGGGGTCAGGCTGCTGGCGGTGTTGACGGTTTTTTGCCTCTACACTGCTGTCGTGCACCCTGATAAGGTTTTAAACCTCTTTTCCCGGTTTTTCTACAGGTCTGCCCTTGTCGTTTCTTTGGCGACGAGGATGTTGCCTGCAATTGCCAGGGACCTCTCTAGCGCTTGTGAGGTCCAGCAGTTGCGTGGTGTTGATTTTGCCTCAGGAAGACTGAAGGAGCGGGTTAGGAAGTATTCCTGGCTTCTCAATATCGTGCTCTTATCTTCCCTTGAAGGTGCCCTCCAGATTGCCGAAGCAATGGAGGCCCGGGCCTTCGGAAGCGGTCCTCGCTCCTGCTACCAGCGCCAGCTCACCAGGCCGCGCGACTACCTCTGTTGTGCTGCAGGGATCACCGGCCTTTTGCTTGCTCTTTACGCCAAGTTTCAGGGTTATGGGGATTTCGCCTATTATCCACAACTGGGAGACCTGTTTGAGGGGCCTGCCACGGTGGTCTGGTTGGGAATCATTCTTGGGGCTCTCTCTTTGCCTGTGGCCTTAAGTTGGGGGTGGAAGTATTGTCCCTCTTTGAGATCCAGAATCTAACGTACTACTATCCTGATAATAACACTCCGGCACTAAGAAACATCAACCTCAGTGTCGAAGACGGGGAGTTTCTGCTGGTAGTTGGAGGATCGGGTTCTGGAAAATCAACCCTCGCCCGCGTGCTGGCAGGCTTGATTCCCGATTATTACGGGGGAAAGATCGGGGGAAAGGTCTTTTTTCAGGGTAAAGAATTGACGGAATTCGGTCGGCGGGCTTTGAGGACCAATGTGGGCATCGTTTTCCAGGACCCGGAGAAACAACTGGTGATGACTTCGGTTGAGGCTGAAATCGCCTTTGGGCTGGAAAACCTGGGGCTGCCTCAAAAGGAGATGTTTCGCCGTGTTGCCGAGGTCATGAGCTTCCTCAACCTTTCTCCGCTAAAAAATGAGTTTACCGCTAACCTTTCTGGTGGGCAGAAGCAGAAGGTCGCCCTTGCCTCAGTTCTGGCGATGCAGCCGAAGGTGCTGATCCTCGATGAACCGACCTCGCAGCTCGATCCTGTGGCTGCTGATGAGCTCTTTTACCTGGTCGAGCGCCTGAACAAAGAGATGGGATATACTGTTGTCCTCATCGAGCAACGCCTGGAGAGGTGCTTTCATTTGGCAGACCGCGTTGTGGTCATGGAAAAGGGAGAGATTCTGTGCGAGGGGCCAGCGGGGGAAGTAGCGCGGTGGGAGGCTGAAAACTCACTCCCCTTTATTCCGCCGGTTGCCAGGTTTTTTGCCTCTCTCAGGGCTCCCTCTGTGCCCCTCACAGTAAAGGAAGGGCGTCAAGAGCTGAAAAAGCTTTTACCTGCTCAAGAGAACACGGGCGGTGAAGTGAGTGCTGCTCCGGGTGGTAACTGTGGCCTGGGTGGATGCTGCGGTGAGAATGAAAGATGCGAAGGTGCTCTTGTTAAAGTGGAGGATGTCTGGTTTACTTACCCCAATGGCGTCGAAGCGCTGAAAGGAGTAAGTCTTGAAGTCCAACAGGGAGAGTTTGTGGTTATTATGGGGGAAAATGCGGCAGGTAAGACCACATTGCTGAAACACCTCGTTGGCCTCCTCAAACCGGCAAGGGGCAGTGTTGTAGTGATGGGGAAGGATACCCGCAAAGTTTCTTTAACAGAACTGGCAGGTCAAGTTGGTTACCTTTCCCAGAACCCTGATGACTACCTTTTCCAGGACACTGTTGAAGAGGAACTTCTGTTTACACTTCGGAATCTCGGGCTCGAAGATAATGGGGTTGTTGATGAGGTTTTGGAAAGATTGGGCATCTCCTGCTACCGTAATCTCAATCCCCGCGATCTGAGCAGTGGAGAACGCCAACGAGTCGCCCTGGCTTCGGTGCTCGTCGCCAGACCGAAACTGCTGGTTCTCGATGAACCCACGCGGGGCATCGACTACGGGCTGAAAAAGGAACTTGGTGGTTTTTTGCAAGAATTGGCTAAAGAAAAGGTGGCGGTTGTTGTTGTCACTCATGATGTCGAGTTCGCTGGCGAGTACTCCCAGCGCGTCTTGATGATGTTCGATGGAAGGATTGCCTGTGATGGGCCGAAAGCGAAGGTTTTGGGGGAATCTCTTTTTTATGCTCCGCAGATGGCCCGGCTTTTTAAAGGTTACGCTGATGGTGTGCTCACTGTAGAGGAAGGAATCACCAGAATCTGTTTCCATGGAGAACTGCAAAATGCCTGTGAGCGAGCGTAGTTTATTAATCAGGTTGGGCTTATTTTTGGCAACTCTTGCCTTGTTGGCTATTTGTGTCTGGAAAGGCGGTTCCCCTGGGGCTGCTAATTGGGGGCTTTATTCTGCTCTAATTCTCGCTGTCGCTCTGGTCTTGTTTTACCTGCGGTTTGAAGGGAGTGCTGTTTCTTCGCGGGAGATCAGCATTGTCGCCGTCCTGGCCGTAGTTGCGGCGATTGCCCGCTTGATATTTGCAGCAATACCCAATGTCCAGGCAACAACTTTCGTGGTCATCGTTTCCGGATTCGTTTTCGG
>LGFL01000008.1 GCA_001508855.1 Thermoanaerobacterales bacterium 50_218 | reverse complement strand
CCGGAAAATGCCATCAGTATGGATCTTCAGAACAAGGTTGACCGGAAAAAATGTTCTCTGTGCATGAAGTGCACCGAAATCTGTCCGAACAGAGCATTTTTGAAGGTTGGGCAGGAATTGACCGTAGAGGAAGTCATTGCCGAAGTGGAAAAAGACCTCCCCTTCTACGGTGAAGAGGGGGGAGTTACCCTCAGTGGTGGTGAGCCATTCTACCAACCTGAATTCACACTCAATATCCTCAGAGGTTGCAAGGAAAGAGGGATTACTACAGTCCTTGATACTACCGCCTACACTGAGAAAGAAAACATCGAAGAGGCTCTCGGGTACACAGACCTGTTTCTTCTGGACATCAAGCACATGGACCCCCAGAAGCACAAAGAAGGGACAGGAGTCAGCAATGAAACGATCCTTGAAAACGCCAAATTGATCGCTCAAAAAGGAAAAGTCAGAATATCACTCCCTTTGATTCCAGACTACAATGATGACCCTGATAATCTCGTGCGCACTGCTGAATTTGTCAAAGAGCTGGGAATTGAATGGATTGACATCAATCCCCTGCACCGTTTGGGTGCCAGCAAGTACGAGTATTTGGGCATGAAATCACCTTATTCCAGCTTCCGTGATTTGAGTAAAGAGGAAATCCGTCAGGTCAGGAGTTTGCTAGAATCCTTTGGATTGAAGACCACAGTTGGGCGGATGATGTAGGGTTATTTTCAATAGAAGCATCGATGCTACTGAGGCAGGGGGTGAAACCGTTCGAATAGGGCAATAAAGCAAACAAGGACAAGATGTTAATTCAAGTTTTGCCAATTATAAGAATAAAAAGGAGGAATTGTCATGGCTGATCTGAGAACTGAAATGTGTGGTGTCAAGTTTAAGAACCCGGTATGTGTATCTTCTAACGATTTTGGTGAAACCTTGCACATGGCCAAGAGAGTCGTCAAGCAGGGTATCGGTGGTCTTGTTTCCAAAACTGTTCACAAGATCGATGGAGTTCACAGGTGGCCGCGCCCTTACTTCTACTCCCTGAGACGTTTTGGGAAAGAACTGCGGGATACTTGGATTTGCTCCGAGATGTTCAGCCATATCCCCTATGAAAAGTGGAGAGACGAGATCGCACCAAGGATTCGCGACCTCTGTAAGGAGAATGATGTAGTATTCATACCGAGCATTTCCGGTATCGGAACTCAAGCCGAGACCTGGGCTGAACTTTGTGTCGATATGGAAAAACTGGGAGCAGACATCATTGAGCTCGATACTGGTGGGCCGCATGCCACATTTGGTGCCGAGGCCAAGCACAAAGAAGTCGGTGCTCCGTTGGCCTTAGATCCTGAAAAAGCCTACGAAGTGACCAAGGCCTGTGTGGAAGCTGTGAAGACACCGATCATGTTCAAGATGACCCCGCAGTGTGTCCGCATGGCCGAGGTTGCCCTCGCCATTGAGAAAGCAGGTGGACACGCAATTTCCGCCAATAACGCATTTTATGGGACCTGGATTGACCATGAAACAGGAACATTCTATGGTGGACCCTTCTCCTGTGGGGCTCTGATTGGTCGGGCCTGGCAGCCTTTCTCCCTTGCTAAGGTCCTGGAAATCACGGCAACCGTGAAGATCCCCTGTTCAGGTATCGGTGGCATCTTTACCTGGGACGATGTCGTCAGGTACATCATGGCCGGTTGCCCGACTGTGCAGCTCTGCTCAGTAATCTACTCCCGTGGTGTGGATGTCCTCAGAGAGATCATTGACGGCCTCAACGAGTTCATGGACCGCAAGGGCTACAAGACGATCAAGGACATGCTGGGAATCTGTGTGCCCAGGTTCATGTATCTCCGTGACTTCCCACGTGAGAACCCGATGCAGCATCCCTCCCCGATTATACCCAAGTTCGACCTTGATAAATGCAACCGCTGTGGCACCTGTGCCAAGCTCTGTCCCTACGGTGCACTGACTGTTGATGAAGATGAGGGTCCGCAGATCAATGACGAGTACTGCATGGGTTGTGGCTGGTGTCTCGGTAATTGTCCGAAGCAGGCTGTTACCATGATCAAGCGTGACACCGGGGAAGTTGTCTGGAACGGATATGGAGAAATCAAAAGATGGGTTGAGGAAAGCAAGTAACCAGCACGAATCTGGACCTCACTGTCCCGGGATTGACAGCCCGGGGCAGTGAGGCCTTTATTCATCTATGAACAAGGTCTTCCCCAGAACACTTGCTGTTGTCAATGCTCTGTAGGGTGTAGGTAAAAGTGGCATATGAGGGTGTTTCTGCAAGGGGGTTTAAAAAATGAGGGTTAACGTCCACTTCTATGCAGATGGAATCGATATGTTCGTTCCTGGTGCCAAGTTTGGGGAAAAGGTGCAGGTAGATGTACCATCTGATTCTACTGTTGGGGATGTGTTGAAGCAACTGGGGATTCCCGTCAATGTATTCACTCTTGTTGTTAATGGTAAGGTGACGACTTCTGAGAAAAAGTGCAGTGAGAATGATACGATTTATCTTTTAGAAGCAGTTAATGGTGCGTGACTAACCCAGGGGGTTTTGCCTTATGGAAGGTCTCAGTGATCTCCAGAAAGCGCGCTATGAGCGCAATATTTTGCTTAAAGAGATTGGGGAAGAGGGCCAGCAGAAGCTCTTAAATTCGAGTGTTTTGGTGGTAGGAGTTGGCGGAGTCGGGTCACCCGTGGCTTATTACCTTGCCGCAGCAGGGGTCGGGAGGATTGGATTGATCGATCCTGACCATGTGAGTTTATCGAACCTGCAAAGACAGATTCTTCATTCTACTGCCGACATTCGGAAGAAAAAAGTGGAATCAGCAAAAGAAAAACTCCAGAACCTCAACCCAGAAATCACCATTGAGACATTTTGTCAGAGGTTTGGACGGGAAAACGCAAAACAACTTGTGAAGGATTACGATGTTGTTGTCGATTGTGCGGATGGTTTGGAACCCAAGTACCTTCTCAATGATGTCTGCCTAGAACTGAAAAAACCTTTTATCTATGCCGGTGTTCGTGGGTTTACGGGGCAACTGACAACTTTCCTCCCAGGTGAAGGGCCTTGCTTCCGCTGCCTTTTTCCCAGTAATGCGGTCAGTGTTTTTATTGATGCCGCCGAATTCGGTGTCCTCGGGGTTGTCCCTGGTGTCATTGGCTGTCTTCAAGCTACAGAGGCAATTAAGATTTTGCTGGGTATCGGTAGTTTACTGACAGGACGCCTGCTTATCTTCAATGCCTTGGCGATGAGCTTTAGTGAAATACCTTTTCAGAAAAATCCAGATTGTTCTTCGTGTAGATGACAAAATTAAAAAATGTTGCAGGAATAAGTGGAAGCTTTCTCGAAGAAATTAAAGAGAAAAAATAAAAAGGCACTCCGATTTAGCTCACCTAAGGTCACTCCTGCGGGGTGGCTATGGGGGCTAAACGTAGGCTGCCTTGACTTTGTTTCAGGCAGCCGGAGGGTATACGAGGAAACTGGTATACCTCCCAACCTTGGAAAGGAGTTGCGATCAAGAGGGGCGCAGACTTAATCCGGGGTTGGCGCCCATTTTAATTTGTTTTTGAGTACGCAAATATTAGAAAAACTGTTTCAGCGAAAGGAGAGGAAAAGCAATGACCAAGGAAACTGCGAAAGGTTCTTGTGGTGGAGGAAGAGAAGTTGACCCAAGGCTTAGAGAAGCTCTTTTGGAAGCAGCACCCGAAGGCAAGATTACCTGTCCGAAAGCACGGGAAATTGCTGACTCTCTTGGGGTTGACCCCAAGGTCGTCGGGCGTGCCTGCAACAAGTTGAAAATCAGGATTACAGGCTGTGCCCTTGGATTGTTTGAGGTCGAACCCCAAATTAAAGAGGCTTTACTGAAAGCTGCCCCTGAGGGAAAAATTACCTGCACTCAAGCGCGCCAGATCGCTGAAGAACTGGGAGTTTCTCCATTGTTGATCGGGATTGCCTGCAACAAGCTGAACATCAAGGTGAGAGAGTGCGCTCTTGGCTGTTTTGGTTAAAGACTAACATGAGTTCGTCAAAGGGGTTCTGAAAAGTGGGAGAGGAATTTTTTACTGTTCTTCCTGTTACTGAGGCTAGAAAAAAACTGGACGATTACCTTCCTGTGGAACTTCGCTCCTCAGAGCGGAGGCCGCTCCTTGAGTGCCTTGGCCGCCGCTTGGCACGGCCTGTGCTGTCGCAGGAAAACGTGCCTGGATTTGCCCGCTCGACGGTTGATGGGTTCGCGGTTCGAGCAAGAGACACCTTCGGTGCAACCGAGGGTGCACCTGCCTACTTGCGAATTATTGGAGAAGTGAGAATGGGAGAAGTGCCGGAGTGTAGGGTGGGAGCTGGAGAAGCTGTTAGGGTGGCAACCGGAGCGATGCTCCCCGAGGGCGCTGATGCTGCAGTAATGATCGAACATACAGAGCCTCTGGGGAACGGCGAAATCGAAGTGATCAGACCAGTAGGGCCAGGGGAGAACGTGATCTTACCAGATGAAGACATTAGTTCAGGGGAAGAGATCTTTCCAACCAATCACCTGCTCCGGCCACAGGATCTGGGTTTCCTGGCAGCAGTAGGGGAATTGGAACTTGAGGTTTGGGCCCCCTTAGTTGTCGGGATTATCTCTACCGGGGACGAGGTTGTGCCTCCGGAAGCAAAACCTCGCCCTGGGCAGGTTCGGGACATCAATTCTTACACTCTTGCTGGTAAGGTGCTCGAGTGTGGCGGAAAACCCGTGCTCTACGGTTTGGTTAAAGATGATCCTGAAATGCTCCACCAGGTCTTGAGGCAGGCGCTCGAAGAAACTGATATTGTTGTAGTCTCTGGAGGTAGTTCAGTAGGAACCCGTGACCTGACTACAGACGTGATTTCTGGGTTAGGTAAACCCGGTTTGGTCTTCCACGGGCTGGCGATCAGACCGGGGAAACCAACAATGGGAGCAGTGGTTGGGAAAAAGCCTGTTTTTGGGCTTCCGGGACATCCTGCTGCTGCTCTGATTTCTTTTGATTTACTGGTAGCGCCTCTGCTGAAGTTTGGCAGTTACCGGGGGATAAAGCCTGCAGCACTCCCTGTTCCAGCACTGCTTTCCCGTAGCCTGGCCTCGGCTCCGGGAAGAGAAGACTTCATTAGGGTAAAGCTGCGTTCCAAGGACGGGAAGCTCTGGGCTGACCCCCTTCTTGGGAAGTCCGGGCTCCTGTCACCAATGGTTCGGGGTGACGGGATCTTCCGAATTCCCCTTGAAAAGGAGGGTGTTGCTGCAGGCTCAGAGGTTGATGTTTACCTCTTTGGAACTGATTATGTGCTCTAACAACTACGAACTGAAGAGTTTGGAGAGTCATCGATGCTGAACAGAGACAGCATGTCGATACGGCCAGGGGGCAAATCGGATTTTCGGGGCAGGTGGGGAAAAATGAAGGCAAAACAAAGGTATCTTGACAATGTTCCCTGGGGAAAGGCTTTGTTTACCTATCTGGCTAGCCTGGAAAAAATGGGTGCTCTTGCTCCAGGCAAGCCGGAAAAAATCCCTGTTACTGAGGCACGGGGCCGGGTGACGGCAAAACCAGTTTTTGCTCAGGTCTCTTCTCCTCATTATAACGCCGCGGCGATGGACGGGATTGCTGTCCGCTCCGAGGACACCTATGGGGCAACAGAGACTAGCCCTGTCCAGCTCCGGCTCGGCACTGATGCTGTTGTCGTAGATACAGGTGATCCTCTTCCCGAAGGGTTTAATGCCGTGATTATGATTGAGGATGTTCACTTCCTCGATGAAAATACTGTGGAGGTCATTTCACCTGCTGTGCCCTGGCAACACGTCAGGGTCGTTGGTGAGGATTTTGTGGAAACAGAAATGGTGCTGCCTTCGCATCAGCAGATCCGGCCTTATGACATTGGAGGGATGCTGACGGCAGGTGTAACCGAGGTCGAGGTTTATCCTAGGCCAAGGGTGGCTTTAATCCCTACGGGGACCGAATTGATTGCTCCGGGGGATGAGTTAAAACCTGGGTCAGTTATTGAGTCCAACAGCAGAACTCTTGGTGCTTTAGTCGAAGAATGGGGAGGAATCCCTGTTTATGGTCCCCGGACACCCGATGACTATCGGTTGCTCAGAGAGGTGATCCTCGAGTATCTGGAACAGGCCGACATCCTGGCGGTAATTGCTGGTTCTTCAGCAGGTAGGGAAGACTACACTGTTTCCTTGTTTCGGGAACTGGGAGAAGTTTTTATTCACGGAGTAGCCATCAGACCAGGCAAGCCAGTGATTCTCGGGGCGATTCAGGGGAAGCCTGTGATTGGTGTCCCTGGCTACCCGGTTTCGGCAACACTAACCTTTGAGATGTTTGCCAAACCAGTTATTTATCGCAAGCAGGGGCTGCCAGTTCCCGAGCGACCCCGGGTTCAAGGTATCATTGGCCGCAAAATGGCTTCCTCTCTGGGTGCTGAGGAATTCGTCAGGGTGAGGCTTGGTCGGGTCAGAGAAAGGGTTGTTGTCCAACCTTTGCCTCGGGGGGCAGGAAGTGTCACTTCCCTGGTTCGGGCTGATGGCATTTTGCGGGTGCCTGCTTTTTCTGAGGGTTTTGGGCCGGGAACCCAGGTAGAGGTAGAACTGCTCAGACCCTGGCAGGAAATCGAAAAATCGACCGTGGTTGTCGGGAGTCATGACCTTGTTCTTGATCTCATAGCTGACACTATCCAGAGGAAACACCCAGGCCACCGCCTGATTTCTTCTCATGTGGGGAGCATGGGGGGTTTGACTGCGGTTGCCCGCGGGGAAGCCCACCTTGCTGGGATTCACCTTCTGGATGAAGAAACCGGGGAGTACAACCTCTCCTTCGCCAAAAAGGTATTAGCTGGCAAACCTTTTATTCTCTTGAACCTGGCTTACCGCATTCAGGGGCTGATCGTTCCTCGAGGGAATCCAAAGGAGATTCGACAACTTAAAGACCTAACTCGAAAGGGTGTCCGATTTATCAACAGACAGCGAGGTTCGGGAACACGTCTCTTGCTGGATTACCTCCTTCGCCAGCAAGGGATTTCCCCAGAAGAGATCGAAGGCTATCAGAGAGAGGAATATACCCACATGGCCGTGGCCGTAGCAGTTGCCTCGGGTAGTGCTGATGTGGGGCTGGGTATCCAAGCTGCTGCTGATGCCTTGGATTTGGATTTTATCCCGATTGGGGAGGAGCGCTATGACCTCTGTATTCCTAGGGAACTGTGGGATACCGAGGAGGTCCGGATTGTGCGGGAATTGCTTACTGATGACGATTTTCGAGAATCAATAGGGAAGTTGCGTGGATACGACTTCAGGGATTGCGGGAAAGTCGTCGGGGAAGGCTGACGGCCGATTTTAGGAGAGGAGCGAACACCGATGGTGGACAGGTATGGGCGTAAAATCGATTATTTGAGGGTTTCGATCACTGACAGGTGTAATTTGCGGTGCATCTATTGTATGCCTGCAGAAGGAGTTGAACTCAAACCCAGGGAAGAGATCCTGTGTTTCGAGGAACTGCTCCGGCTTATCAGGGTGGCCACCAGTGTTGGCTTTCGGAAGTTTCGACTCACAGGTGGCGAGCCCTTGGTGAGAAAAGGTCTGATCGAGTTCATCAGGTCTCTGGTGCAACTCCCCGGGGTGGAAGACCTGTCTCTCACAACCAACGGGATCCTCCTGCCCCAGATGGCTGCTCAACTGAAAGACGCCGGGGTGAGGAGGCTGAATATCAGCCTCGATACCTTGAATCCGGAGAAGTACAGGGAACTGACCCGTGGTGGTGATTTCTCAAAGGTCTGGGAAGGGATCCAGAAATCTCTCGATTTGGGTTTTGATCCTGTCAAGGTTAATGTAGTGATTCTCAAGGGATTTAATGACCAGGATTGGGTGGATTTCGCTGAACTGACCTGCAGGTATCCGGTTCATGTGCGCTTCATCGAGGTGATGTCGATCGGAACGAGCCGGGAGTTTGCGGAAAAGCATTTTGCCCCGGCTTCCCAGGTAAGGGAAAGAATTGAAGCAGTTCTGGGAAAACTCGTTCCTGTGGAAGTGGTGACAGGAAGCGGACCTGCCCGCTATTTCCAGGTTCCTGGTGCTTCAGGGAAGCTTGGTTTCATCAGCGCGGTCAGCAACCACTTCTGTAGCCGGTGTAACAGGATCCGGCTGACCGCAGATGGCCAACTGCGCCCGTGCCTCTTTGACCAGAGGGAACTCGACCTGCGCCGGCCCTTGAGGGCTGGAGCCAGTGACCAGGAACTGGCGGAAATCTTTCGGAAGGCTATTTCTCTCAAGCCTTCCAGTTACCACGAGGCAGTGAGATTGGCGTCAGGTGGGCGTGACATGTGCCAGATAGGAGGTTGAAATGGTGAAACTGACGCACTTTGATGAAAAAGGCCGAGCACGCATGGTTGACATTGGAGCAAAGCCCGAAACTGCGCGCAAGGCGAGGGCGCGAGGAACGGTTTTCATGAGCCCCAACACCCTCGAACTGATTAAAGCAGGGAGGATTGCCAAGGGGGATGTCTTGGGGGTGGCCCGGATTGCAGCGATCATGGCTGCCAAACGGACCTCAGAGTTGATCCCGATGTGCCATCCGTTGCTCTTGGATTCCGTGGAGGTAGATTTTCGCATTAATGAAGAGAGAAAAGCCGTCGAGATCGAGGCGTGTGTGAGATGCCACGGCAAAACCGGAGTGGAGATGGATGCACTGACAGCGGTCAGTGTCGCCGCCTTGACAATTTACGACATGTGCAAGGCTGTCGACAAGATGATGGTGATTGGGGAAATCCGCCTTGTGGAAAAGTCTGGAGGTAAAAGTGGACACTTTTTGCGAGAGGGTGAGGAAGAGTGGGCAGAATAGTCGCAATTTGTAAAAGTGACCAAAAGGGACAGCCCAAGAAGAACGTTGGGGAAGGTATTCTTGTTCCCGACCACGGGCTTGATGGTGATGCTCATGCCGGGAAGTGGCATCGTCAGGTGAGTCTTTTGGCGATCGAAAGCATCAGAAAAATGCAGGAAAAGGGCTTAGGTGTCGGCCCTGGTGACTTTGCCGAAAACATTACCACCGAGGGTATCGACTTGGTGTCCCTTCCTGTTGGAACAAAGCTCCGGCTTGGTGAGGAAGCGATTGGGGAAGTGACCCAGATCGGCAAGAAATGCCATACCAGATGTGCAGTCTACTACTATGCTGGTGATTGTGTGATGCCCCGAGAGGGTATTTTTATCAAGGTGCTTAAGGGAGGGCGGATCAAAGTGGGGGACAAGATCGAGGTCCTGACCGAGTCTTAAACAAATCTTTATTGAGAGGTGAGAATTTGATGCGAGTTGCAGTATTAACCGCTAGTGATAAAGGTGCCCGCGGCGAACGGGAAGACAGAAGTGCTGAAGTGATTAAAGAGATGGTTGCTGAGATAGGTGGAGAGGTTGTTGCCTATGATGTGGTTCCTGATGAAAAAGAGCTACTTGTTGAGAAACTGCTCGAATACGCTGATGAAAAAAGGGTAGATCTTATCCTGACAACAGGGGGAACTGGGCTTTCACCTCGTGATGTAACTCCCGAGGCCACACACGAGGTTGTGGAAAAAGTGATTCCTGGGATTCCGGAGGCAATGCGGGCGAAAGGCCTGGAGTACACTCCCCATGCTATGCTCTCAAGGGCAGTTGCCGGGTCGCGGGGCAAGACTCTGATCATCAATCTTCCTGGAAGTCCGAGGGCCGTCCGCGAAAATCTCGAAGTAGTCTTACCGGCAATCCCTCATGCCCTTGAAATTCTCCAGGGCCGTGGGGGAGAGTGTGCTCGCCACCCTGAGAAATAAAATAAGGAAACAGGCTCACAGCAACCTGCGCTCCGGCTAGACGGAATCTCTTCAGAGCCTGCAGGAACCTGGCGGCTCCTACAGACCCTTACGAAACCCCGACTAACCTTTGCTTGACCGGAAGGAGCCTCTCCGGAGCCTCCAGGAACCTGGCGGCTCCGGGAGACCCCTACAAAGCCCCAGCCGATCTTCGCCCGGCCAGAACAGATCCCTGAGTATTGAGCCTGCTACAACTGGGACGGCTGCAGCAAACCCTCACCGAACCTGTTCTGACCTTCACTCCGGCTCCTGGAGATGGCTTAAGGGAATACCTTGGGCGACCTGCAGGAACCTTTTGTTCGACTACTGCAGATCCCTTTTGAGACCTGGAGCAGTCTCAGCTCGGCTGCTGTGAACCTGTTTTTATTTTTTCCGAAACTGCTGAAGGTATGTATGGGAAATGTAGGTAACGATACGATTAAGTTTGGTAAGGGGGTTGCCTTTTGGGAAAAATAAGGTTATCATTTTACTTGGATTTTAGCACTCGTTTTTGATGAGTGCTAACAGATAAGTCCCAAAAGGGGGTTTGGCTGTGAAACTGAAGCCACTCGGTGATCGTGTTGTCCTCAAACCAGTGAAAGATGAAGAAAAGACAAAGGGAGGGATTGTTTTACCGGATACTGCAAAAGAAAAACCGCAAAAAGGCGAAGTAGTTGCCGTAGGTTCAGGAAGGGTTCTCGAGAACGGCGAAAAGGCTCCTCTTGAGGTTAGAGTCGGAGATCGCGTGATCTTTTCTAAGTATGCGGGAACTGAGCTTAAGATCGAAGGGGAAGAGTATTTGATCGTTTACGAGAGAGACATCCTTGCTGTTCTTTAAAATAAATTCAACAAGGGGGGAAAGGAATGCCAAAGGAGCTCAACTTTCGCGAGGAAGCCCGCTACGCTTTGGAGCGAGGTGTCGACATTCTCGCCAACACAGTGAAAGTTACTCTGGGGCCGAAAGGACGGAATGTCGTTCTGGAAAAGAAGTTCGGTCCCCCGCAGATCACCAACGACGGAGTGACGATTGCCAAAGAAATTGATCTCGAGGATCCCTGGGAGAATATGGGGGCACAGTTGATCAAAGAAGTTGCCACAAAAACGAACGATGTTGCTGGGGATGGGACAACAACGGCGACAGTTCTCGCTCAGGCGATGATTCGTGAGGGATTGAAAAATGTCGCGGCCGGGGCTAACCCCATGCTCTTGAAGCGTGGTATCGAGAGAGCGACGGCTGCTGCTGTAGAGGAGCTTAAGAAACTGGCCAAACCTGTGGAAAGCAAGGAAGCGATTGCCCAGGTTGCCTCCATTTCTTCGGGAGATAAGGAAATAGGCAAGTGGGTTGCCGATGCGATGGAAAAGGTAGGGAACGATGGAGTAATCACGGTTGAAGAGTCGAAGACAATCGGCACCACTCTCGAGGTTGTCGAAGGGATGCAGTTTGATCGCGGCTACATCTCCCCTTATATGGTCACCGATCCGGAGAAAATGGAGGCTGATCTCGAAGAACCGTACCTTCTCCTCGTCGAAAAGAAGGTCTCTGCCGCTGCCGATATTATCCCGATCTTAGAAAAAGTTGCCCAGACAGGGAGGCCCCTCGTGGTTATTGCCGAGGATGTGGAAGGGGAAGCCCTGGCGACACTTGTGGTTAATAAATTGAGGGGAACCATATCTTGTGCTGCGGTTAAGTCTCCTGGTTTTGGGGAGAGGAGGAAGGCGATCCTCCGGGACATTGCTATCCTTACCGGAGGCCAGGTGGTTTCTGAAGAAGCAGGAATGAAGCTGGAAAACGTTACTCTTGACATGCTGGGAAGGGCAGGAAGAGTGAAGATTGGCAAGGAAGAAACCACGATTATCGATGGACACGGTTCCCCTGAGGCTATTGAGAAGCGGATCGCCCAGATCAAGAGTGAATACGAGCAGAGCACGTCTGAGTATGACCGCGAGAAGCTCCAGGAGCGAATGGCCAAGCTTTCTGGTGGAGTGGCTGTAATCAAGGTAGGTGCTGCGACCGAGGTGGAACTGCGGGAGAAGAAGCATCGGATCGAGGATGCACTTGCTGCCACTAAAGCTGCTGTTGAAGAAGGGATTGTTGCTGGTGGTGGAGTTGCTCTCATCAATGTGATCCCTGCTCTCGAGAAGCTGGAGGCAGAGGGGGATGAGGCAACAGGAATAAATATCGTGAAGAAGGCACTTGAGGAACCGCTGAAGCAGATTGCTATTAATGCCGGCCAAGAAGGTTCGGTTGTGGTCGAAAAAGTAAAAGCGATGGAACCAGGAAAAGGTTTCAATGCCCTGACTGGATGCTATGAAGACATGTTCGAGGCAGGTATCATCGACCCTGCAAAAGTGACCAGAACTGCCCTCCAGAATGCCGCCAGTATCGCCGCGATGGTTCTCACTACCGAATGCCTAATTGCCGAAAAGCCTGAAGAAGAGGAAGAAGCACCGAAGATGCCCCAGATGCCACCGATGTAAGTTGATTTACAAAAAGTTTTCTCAAAAACTTGGAGCTGAAGGTCCGCGTTATTTGCGGACCTTATTCAATTTGCTTTACGGAGAAACACTTTTAGTCTTGCCGGGGGTTGGTGGGCAAGGTTATAATAGACCTGAAGCTGAATCAGGGGTGGGCAAATTGCTGAACATTGGCCCGTGGGAATTTTTTCTGATCTTTGTAGTGGCACTGATTGTTTTTGGTCCGGGTAGCCTCCCTGAAGTGGCGCGGTTTGTAGGAAAGGCAACCAGAGAGTTGCGAAAATTTTCCGCTGGTGCTTACCGCCTCTGGGATGAGGTTACTCGTGAGTCTTTGCTGAAAGAAGAGAAGAATAGGTCTAAAACCTTGGTTCGGGACGGTGCTCAGCCTAAAGATGCAGCCGGAGATTCTTCCAAGGCAGAGCAAGGTGAAGCCAAGGTGCAGGACTCAGAAGCTGACGATAGTGGAGGAAGCAAGCCAGAAATAAAGGACGAGGTTGTTGGTAAGGGAGCTTCTTGAAGTTTGAGGAGGAACGGAGGGGGAGCATGAACCTGAAGAACAACAAGGTGCTCGTAGGGATCGTTCTCCTCGCTTTTATTGCGGGGATCGCCTTTACAGGAGGGGTGTTGTTTGCTTCTGGTCGCCTCTTGTTAAATCCGTCACTGGCTTCTTTCAGTTGCAACCAGGCATCAGATACCGACACAACTTCCCAGCAGCCGGTTTTGCCTGGCGTTGGTCCCAATACAATTGCTGAGATCGTGGAGAAGGCAGCACCTGCTGTCGTCAAGATCGAGACCCTGGTGACCACGACCAACAGGTGGGATCCCTTCTTCAACGACCCCTTTTTTAGGGAATTTTTCGGTGAACAGTTCCTTCCGAGGACCAGGGTGCAGCAGGGATTGGGTTCTGGGTTCCTCATCTCTCCTGATGGTTATATTCTCACCAATGAGCACGTTATTTCTGGTGCCCAGCAGATCCAGGTGACCCTTGTCGGAAGAACGAAGCCGGTTTCAGCACGGGTTGTCGGTAAGGACCATGACCTCGACTTGGCTGTTTTGAAGATCGATGCCGGGACTGACCTGCCTTACTTGAAGCTCGGGGATTCGGATAAGATCGCTGTTGGCAACTGGGTAATCGCCATCGGTAATCCCTATGGACTCGACCACACGGTAACTGTTGGAGTGATCAGTGCCAAGGGTCGCCCGATCACTGTTGAAGACCGCAGCTTCCGCAACCTCCTTCAAACTGACGCCTCAATCAACCCGGGCAATAGTGGGGGACCGCTCCTCGACCTCAATGGGGAAGTGATAGGGATCAACACCGCGGTTAACGCCCAGGCTCAGGGCATTGGTTTTGCTATTCCCAGCAACACTGTGAAAACTGTTCTTGACGACCTGATCAAGAAGGGAAAGGTGACCCGCGGCTGGCTTGGAGTTTCCATTCAAGAGGTCACTCCGGGAGTTGCCAGTTACTTCGGTTTGCCCAAACTTGAGGGTGTTCTTGTCAGGGATGTCGTCGAAGGAGGTCCTGCTGAGAAAGCGGGAATCCAACAGGGAGACATCATCATCCGCTGGAATGGGGAAGGTGTGGCTGGCACTGATGACCTCCTCCAGAAGATCCAAGAAGCCGGTCCTGGAAAGAAGGTAGAACTCACAGTCTGGCGCGACCAGAAGATGGTCAAGGTCACAGTGACCCTGGGTGAGCGTCCTTACTGATGAGTCCCGTAGTTCTCCTTGTGCTCGCCTTTGCTGGCGGGATTCTGCTCTTTTTCTCTTCTGGTTTTCAGTCCCCGGGATGGGGACTCGTGGCGGGGATTGTCTTCTTGAGTTTGGCTGGGGTCTGCTACTGGCGGGGGAAAAGAGAAACCCCGCTTTTTTTGTTTCTTTCGTTTGTTGCTCTTGGCTTTGGGTGGATGTCTCTGCACCAGGTTTCCTTTCCTCCTGCTCTGGAGGAATTCCTAAATCACCGTGTTTGGGTGAAAGGTGTCGTTAAGTCCTCTCCTGTTGCTTACTCCAACAAGATCGTTTTCGACCTCGGGAACCCAAGCATTGAGATGGGGGGAAAGACCTGGAAGGGAACTGCCAGTTTCCGGGTCATCTGCTACCTGGATCCCGAGAGACAAAGTGAAAGGCAGGAGCTTTTATCATTGCTTCCAGGTGATCTGGTGGGGCTTGAAGGCGATTTTGAGCTGCCCTCAGCGGTACTCAACCCTGGGGCCTTTGACTACAGGGAATACCTTGCGCGAAAAGGTATCTGCGCCCTTTTGAAAACTTCTCAACCTCCGCAGTTGCTGGTTTCTGGGGGCAGTTCTCAGTTTTTTCTGAAACGATTTTTTGCTGGACTTCGGTTTCAGGTCAGAAAAGGGATCAGGAACATCCTTCCTGGGAGTGAGGGCGCTTTTCTTGAGGGAATTCTTTTAGGGGCCAAGGAGGGAATCAGCGCCGAAGACAAGGAGGTTTTTCGGAAAACCGGGGTGATGCACCTTTTCGCGGTCTCTGGCCTCCATTTGGGTTTTGTGCTCCTGTTTTTTCTTTCCCTGGCTCGCCGGCTTCACCTGGGCCGCTTCACCACTTTCCTGCTCACCGGCTTTGGAGTTTTTTCCTATGCCGCAGTTGTAGGTTTTCCTCCTTCAGTGCTCAGGGCAATGATTATGGGGATGTTGGGGACTGCTGCCTACTTGTGGAGGTTGCAGAAAAATGCTTTTAATGCCCTCGCCCTCGCTGCCTTTGGGATCCTCATCATTGACCCTCAAGCCCTTTTTGACCCCGGTTTTCAGCTTTCTTTTGCTGCTACCTGGGGAATCATCTACCTTGCTCCTCCTCTGGGTCAGCGGATTCACCTTCCTCCAGGATGGAGAGAAGTAGTAAGTATACCTCTTGCTGCCCAGTTGGCTGTCTTTCCGTTGACTGCCCATTATTTTCAGCTTGTCCCACTTTTGGGGCTAGTCGCCAACATAATCGTGGTTTTCCTGGCTGGAGTTCTTGTCAATCTGGGGCTTTTGGGAATAATCCTCACGGTTTTTCACCACCTGTTGGGTGAGCCGTTTTTCCTCGTTGCCGGGGTGCTAAGTTTGGTGCTGCAGAAGATCCTTGCTCTTATTGCCGGAATTCCCGGATGTTTTTTGCTAACTGCGGCTCCTTCGTGGCCACTAATCACCTGCTGGTATTTGTTGCTCTTGCTTTTTGGGTGGGGCATTCGAGAAGGGACTAAAGTGGAATTTTCCCACTTCACTTTCTCTTCTCCCGCCTGCCGTTGGGTTCTTCCTTCCCTTTTGGGTTTAGGGCTGCTCGCTTCCGCCTTCGTCTTCGGGACACCCTTTCAAGGGAGGGTGCTTCGGGTTACTTTTCTCAGTGTCGGTCAGGGTGATTCTATATTGATCGAGACTCCCCATGGCAGCAAGATGCTGGTTGATGGTGGGGGAAAACTGGAGTTTAGCAATTCTTCTTTCGACCCCGGACAGGAGATCGTGGTTCCTTACCTCCTCAGACGGGGGATCCGCAGCCTTGACCTGGTAGTAAATTCTCACCCTCACGAAGACCATCTTGGGGGTTTGCTGGCAGTTATGGAAAACCTCAAGGTGAAGGCGGTTGCTGCTCCACCACTGAGGCATCCCACTCCCCTCTGGCTCAGATGGGAGGCCCTCATCGAAGAAAAGGAGGTCCCCTGTTACCTGCTTCATGCCGGAGACTTCTTAAGGATCGACCCTGATTTGGAGGTCGTGGCGCTCCACCCGCCTTCATCACTCCTGAAAGGAACGACCAGTGATGTCAACAATAATTCCCTCGTGCTTCACCTCAGGTACGGCAGGGTTTCCTTTCTGCTTCCTGGTGATCTCGAAAGAGAGGGAATCACTTACCTGACTGGCCTCTGCAGTGAGAACTCCTCCCTGAGGAAGACGCTCCAGGCGACTGTCCTCAAGGCTCCTCACCACGGGAGTTCCACGAGCTTCACCCCTGAGTTTGCCGCGGTCGTAAATCCGCGTTTTGTGGTGATCAGTGTGGGCAGCAATCCTTTTGGTCATCCGGCACCAGAAACGGTTAACTTCTGGAGAGAAAGAGGAGTGCAGCTTCTGCGAACTGATGAGGATGGAGCCGTTATCTTTGAGACAGACGGAGAGAAGCTTTTCCTGAGGACGACTAGTCACCGAAGCTGATCCCGATTGCCCGTGCCGTCTGGATCAACTGTCCCTCAGGTGGAACGCGGGAGGTTCGGGTTGTTTCTTCTGTGAGGGGGACCGCAGTGATTTCCCTGCCTTTAAGGGCGACCATCAGTCCGCTTTGGCCTCTAAGGGCGAGTTCGGCGGCAGCAACACCGAAACGGGTGGCGAGAACACGGTCAAATGGAGAGGGTGAACCTCCGCGCTGGATGTGTCCCAGCACGGTAACCCTTGTTTCCATTCCTGTTTCCCTCTCGATCAGTTCTCCGATTATCTGGCCAATGCCTCCTAGACGGAAGGGCTCTCCACTCCCCCTGATTCTCTTTCTGATTACCTGTCTGCCATCAGGGCCAGGTGTTCCCTCGGCAACAACGATGATGCTGAACATTTTCCCTTCAGTCTGGCGTGATTTGATCTTTTCCACGATCTTCTCCAGCTTCCAGGGGATCTCAGGGATCAGGATCACATCGGCACCACCAGCGATTCCGCTCCAGAGGGCGATCCAGCCGGCATAGCGACCCATTACTTCCAGGACCATCACCCTGTGGTGCGATTCCGCAGTTGTGTGCAGCTTGTCGATCGCCTCGGTTGCTGTTGCTACTGCTGTGTCAAACCCAAAGGTTTGATCGGTTCCCGCAAGGTCATTGTCGATCGTCTTCGGGACCCCGATGATTTTCGCTCCTCTTGCAACCAGCTTCCTGGCAATCGAGAGGGTGCCATCCCCACCGATGGCGATCAGGTTGTCCAGTTGAAGCTCTTTCAGGTTTTCCAAAAGCTGTTTGCTCATGTCCTGGTATTTAATCTTTCCGTCCGCGGCCATTACCGGGTAGTGAAATGGATTATCCCTGTTGTTTGTTCCCAGAATCGTCCCCCCGCGGGGTAGAAGCCCCGAAATTGCCTGTTTGTCGAGAACGATCCATTCTTTTTCAATGATTCCCCGGTAGCCGTCCCGGAAACCAAGGACTTCGATGCCTTCCCTGAGGAGGGTTTTTGTTATTGCCCTGATGACGGCATTGATTCCCGGGCAGTCACCCCCACCTGTGAGGATTCCGATCTTCATTACCGAATTCCCCCCGAATGGCTACTGACGAAATTATTAACTATTAAATCACATCCAGGAAATGGGTTCAAGAGATGAAGCTGTAAACCGAAGCTCACCTTTTGGGGCTGCAACTGCATACTTTAGGTTTAGGGAAAATTCCTTGGGGGAGGCGATTTTTTGGAGGAGAAAAATCTTGGAAAAATGCCGCGTGGGACCAAAGTTCCTGATGCCGACAAGATTGCACAGTTGTTAAAAGAAATTGGGTTTTCACCAGAAGATCCTCATTCTGCTAGCGAACTGCTCAATCGGGTGGGGATTGACAGCACCAGGGTTGGAGACAAAGAGGAAGTTATTTCCTTGATCAATCAGTTCACTGCCGGGTTGGACCCAGAGACAAAAGAAGAGATTTCCAGGGTTATCGAACAAACTGCGCAGTATTTCGGCTGTGGTCCGATGCCAGACGATGTTCGCGACTTCCTCGAGAAGTGGAAAAAGAGCTAAAATTAAAAGCCCTGACATATTCAAGTCAGGGCTTTTAGTGTGGTCGACCCTTTTATTTTTCTTCCCTGTTTTGAATTATTCGGCAGCCTCTTTTGAACTACAAGGGAAGCAGCAGAAGCAGAAAAGGAGAATGGGTACAATGATGATGATCAGCAGAAAGGGCCACCAGCAGAAACCGGAATCAGAAGAAAAGGCGGTTGCCATGATAAGCCCTCCTCATGGAGATGGTTTTAGAAACAGCAGCAGCACAACACCAAAACGATGATGATGATCAGCAGAATTATCATCCACCAGAAGATGTGAGGATGCCAGCAACTAGGATTCGACATCAACAAACCCTCCTTTACTCAGTTTATGCGACTGGATCAAGGTTTGGATACTATCTTTGTTTACAATATATGTGTTAGAATGGCAGGTGGTTCCATTTTCAGGAGCAGGATTCTCTCTCTCTGGAGAAGAATTAGTGAACATCGTGAAAGAGATCCTTTCTGAAAAATCTCTAAGGGGGATACAAGATGCAAGTATCGGTAGACTGCATACCCTGCATCATCAGGCAAGTGATCAACTCCTCCCGTGAGGCAGGAGTAGACCCAGATGAACAGTATCGGATACTTACTACCCTGCTTCCCCTAATTTCCCGAGTGGATCCCTTGAAGTCGCCGGCGGAGAATGCCTCGGTAATCTTATTTGAGGCCTACCGCATGATCGGCAATAATGACCCTTTCAAAAAGGTGAAAGAATCTTCGAATCGTTTGGCACTTAGCATGCGCCCTTTCCTCGACAGGGTCATCGGTCACAGTGAGGACCCGCTCCTTACCGCAATCAAAGTAGCTGTTGCCGGCAACATCATTGATGTGGCGGCATCACCTGACCATGATGTCAGGGCGACCCTTGAAGAAGAACTGAACCGCACCCCAGAGCGCCTCGATTATCGCGCCTTTTTAGATTTGCTAAAAAAAGGGGGACCTGTGGTCGTTATTGGAGACAATAGTGGTGAGATCTGCTTCGATTTCCTGCTCCTTGCCCAACTTCGCAAGTTTACGAAGGAACTCTTTTACGTTGTCAAAAGCGGTCCTATCCTCAATGACGCCACCCTCGAAGACGCTCAAGAAGCAGGAATCGACCTCCTGGCGACGGTTGTCACTACTGGTAACAACTATTTGGGCATTGTTCCCGATTTGAGTAGTGAGGAATTCATCAGGGTTTTCCGCGAGGCTCACCTCGTTATCGCCAAGGGTCAGGCCAATTACGAGACCCTTGAAGGGACGCCATTTGCGGGTGAAAAGACGTTCTTCTTGCTTCTCGCCAAGTGCCCTGTGATTGCCAATCATCTCGGAGTTAAGTGCGGGAGTTCGGTTCTTGCCCAAAACAGGGTCCGCGATTATCAGTGATAGAAGGTGAAAAGAGAATGCCTATTTTCAGTTTTCAGGCGGCTTGCCAGAAGCTGGCGGGTGGCAGTTTTCCCCATTTCTTCCTACTCACTGGTGAGGAACGTTACCTTGCCAGAGAATTTGTTCATCACCTGCGGGAGCGCCTGGAAAGAGATGGTGAGCTTGCTGATTATCTGGAATTGGATCAGGAGACAGCAGGCGCCGAGTTCTTCGATACACTTGCTACTCTTCCTTTGGCTGGGACAAAGCGTCTCCTCGTTGTGGAGAATTTACCGCTCTCTTTCCTGGTTCCCTACTTAAAAATGGAAGATCCTCCTTGCTACCTGGTGGTGCTGCAACCCAAGCAAGGGAAACAGCAAGGAAAGAATAAACAAGCCTATCAACTCTTCGAGAGGAAGGGCTGGATTGTTAACTGTTCTCCATTGAAGGGGAAGGAGTTGATCTCCTGGATTCAGGGAAAAGCACGCTGGCTGGGAAAAGAGCTGCCGGTTTCTGCTGCCGAATATCTGCGTTTCTTGTGTGGGAACGACTTGGCCCAGATGTGCCAGGAAATCGAGAAAGCCTCGCTTTTCCTCGGTTCTGAAGGGAAAGTGATTTCCCTCGATGTGCTTCAGAAAATTGGGAGCAGAAGTGTCGGGGGAAGTGTTTTTGAACTCGTTGATGCTGTGGTTGAAGGAAAGAGGGAAGATGTGGGGGAGATCTTAGAGGAACTCTGGGCTCAGGGAGTTTCTCCAGTCCTCTTGGTTTCCCTTCTTTCCAGACACTTCATCCAGTTGCTGGAGGTGGTCTCTTTACTCGAAGAAGGAGCCCGACCTGGAGATATCTCCAGGATGATCAAACTTCACCCTTACGCTGTTCGCAAGCTTCTGAAACAGGGAACGTCCTTCAGCGCGAGGAAGATCGAACAGATCCTGGGTGTCCTCCTTGAGCTCGATTATTCGATAAAAAAGGGAGAAGGGAATCCCAGGGTATTGCTGGAGGCTACCACCAGCGAGATCATGGAGAAGATCAAGAAAAGGAGTCATTGAGAAGATGCCGGAAATGAAAGGAATTCTCATTGGTGCCCACCTTTCGGTGGCTAAGGGACTGCCTGCTGCTGCAGAACTGGCGATAGAACTCGGTCTTGACTTGTTTCAGTTTTTCACCAGGAACCCGCGTGGGGGAACAGCGCGCAGGCTGACGGAAAAAGAACTGGAAAAGTGGGAAAGATACAGAGCGGAGGGGAAGCTTGCTCCTCCCGTCGCCCACCTTCCGTATACCGTGAATCTAGCGGCAGACGGTGGTAGGGCTTTGGAGTTTGCCAGGAGTGTCCTTAAAGAAGATCTGGCTCGTGCTGGCCTCATTGGTGCTGACTATGTGGTCGCCCATCCCGGCCACCATAAGGGAGAAGTTGCTCCTGCTCTCCAGCGTATCATTGAGCTTCTCAAGGGAGTTGAGGAGGTTTACGCTCCTGGGCCCCCTTTTCTCTTACTGGAAACGATGGCCGGACAAGGGAAAGAGATCGGGGGAGAACTTGAGGAACTCCGGGTCATCTTTGAGGGTCTGGGTTGGCCGCCAGGCCTGGGGATCTGCTTGGACACGGCTCACCTCTTTGAAGCAGGTTGGGATCTCCGCCAGCAGGATGCCCTCGAAATTTTAGCTGAAAACCTTGAGCAGATGTTTGGAAGAGAGAGGATCAAGGTGCTCCACCTGAACGATTCCCGGACGAGTTTAGGGAGCAGGCGCGACCGTCACGAAAAGATCGGTAAAGGCGAGATCGGGGAAAAAGGGATTACGGCGGTTGTAACTCATCCCTTTTTCCGGAGGCTACCGATGGTGCTGGAAACAACTGTATCTGACTACCGGGAGTATGGGGAAGAGGCTGCTTATGTCCGCCAGTTGGCCATAAAAAAATCCCCTGACTGTCAGCAGAAACAGGGGATTTAGCGGTGGCCCTTCAACTGGCGTTTGCCTTTGTCTGTAGATATTCGTTAAATTTTCTGGCGAGCTGGGCTTTTTTGCGGTCTCTTTTGTTGGGATGAATGACACCTTTAGAAGTGATCTTATCAATAAGGCGCATCGCTTTCCTGAATGTGGCTTCGATCTTTTCGTGGTTACCTAGTCTTAAAGCCTCTTCAAATCTCTTGATCGCTGTTTTCATCATCGACTTGTAGGCTGAATTGCGCTTTCTCCGTTTTTCGGCAATGCGGATCCTCTTCAGTGCAGAGCGGCTTTTTGCCACTTCGAAACCTCCCTTTTAGTTTCCTCATTTTCAGCCAACAAATATGCTACCATGGCCTTTCTCAAATTGCAACCCCCAGTTGAGCGTTTTTCTAGAGGTTGCTAGGGAAACCCGGCAATTGCATACTTTGACAACAATTGCATAAGGATTGAGAGAGACAAGGTTGGGGGGAGTTGCAGTTGAGAAGGGGTCTCATTTTCCTGGTGTTTTTTTGTTGCTTCTTCGCCTGGGGGATCTTGTGGTTTCCCCTGATCGGATCACCTCACGACCTTCCCCTGGAGGGGTTGTTGAAACTGGGTTTGGGCAGTTGGAACAAGCCCAACTGGCGATTTTTACCGGAATTATTCGTTTTCCTTACTGGGATTGACCTGGATTCTCCTCAGGTGCTTCTCCAGAGGGGGCTTCCGGTATTCACTGGAGAGGATGAGTCCCTGGCAGTTGCCTCAAGCAGGATCTTTGAAGAGGTCAGCGAAAAGCCGATTTCTGAGGACTTTTTTTTCAGTGAGGAGAAAGCTGAGCAAGAAAAGCCTGTTAAGGTGGCTTTTTACCACACTCATAATGCTGAAACCTACGTTCCTCTTGATGGGAAACCGAAAGTAGAGGGGAGAAACGGTGGCGTTAGCCTCGTTGCTGATGAGATGGTCAGAGTTCTTGAGGAGCAGGGAATAAGGGCGATCCACGACCTGACGCTCCACGATTATCCTGATTTTGCTAGGTCTTATATCAAGTCCGAGGTCACGGGGGCGCGCCTCGTCAAAGATTATCCCACCTTGAAAGCATTGATTGATGTCCACAGGGATGCCGGTTTGGAAAGGAAACAGGTGGCCAGTGTCGATGGAAAAAGTGTGGCTGTGATCCTGATCATTGTGGGAACCGGGGAGAGGTTTCCCAATCCCCACTGGAGAGAGAACTACGCTTTTGCCCAGAAGGTTGCCCACAAGCTTGAAGAAAAATTTCCCGGGGTACTCAAGGAAGTGAGGCTGATGCCAGGTCGTTACAACCAGCACCTCTTTCCTCATGCTTTCCTTGTTGAGGTTGGCAGTGAGAAGAACACTTTTGAGGAGGCACTGGGGGCGGCTCGCTGTTTTGCTCTCGCTCTTGGAGAAGTGCTTCTCGAGGAAGAATCTGAGCGGTGAATCTTTCTTTAAAAGGCGGGAAGTGATAATATCTTAAAAGGCATCTTTTATTTATTGGAAAGGTGACTCCAGATGTCGGAGCGCGAACAAGTGGCGCGGGCCGCCGGGATCCTTACTGTGGCAATGATCCTTTCAAGAATTCTGGGCTATGTTCGTGACCTTGCTCTCTATGCTCAGTTTGGTCAGAACAGGGTCACTGATGCTTACAACGCCGCCTTTTCTATTCCTGATTTTATCTATATGATCCTTGTTGGAGGTGCTTTAAGTTCGGCCTTTATCCCCGTTTTCGGGGGGTATGTGGCCACGGCTCGGGAAGAAGAAGGGTGGTATGTAGCAAGCAGTCTCCTTAATTTGATTATTTTGTTGCTGTTGTTTGGAATCACCCTTGGCTTTATCTTTACACCCCAGCTGATCAGGATCCTTGTTCCTGGGTTTAGTGACCGGGAAATCGAGCTTACGGTTCATCTTACTAGGATCATGTTTGTGCAAACTTTTTTTATGGGCTTGAGTGGGGTCACCACCGGGATCCTCAATTCCTACAAGCACTTCACTGCTCCGGCTCTTGGTTCGGTTCTCTACAACTTGACCATTATTGCGGTTGGCTGGAATTTGGCTCCCTACTTGGGCATCACTGCTTATTCGCTCGGTGTTGTCGGAGGTGCGGTCTTGAATTTCGCTGTTCAGATCCCCCCTCTTCTGCGCTTGGGTTTGCGCTACAGACCGGTTCTCGACCTGCGGCATCCAGGAATCAAGCAGATCGGTGTGCTCGTGTTCCCTGTGTTGGTGGGACTTTCTGCTTCTCAGTTCAACCTCTTCGTGAGCCAAAATCTGGCTTCTGAGCTTCCCGGTGGGCTTCTGGCAGCTCTGCGGACTGCCCAGCGCTTGATGCAGGTGCCGATAGGAATTTTTGCTGTCGCCATTGGGACTGCAGTTTTTCCCACACTCACCAGCCAGGCAGCCAGGAAGGAGTGGGACCAATTTCGCCGTACTGCCAGCCTCGGTCTCAGGACAGTGAACTTTTTAACGCTCCCGGCTACTGCTTTTTTAATTGCCCTTGGTGTTCCTCTCATTAGACTGTTATTCGAGGCTGGAAGGTTTACTCCTGAAAACACGCAGGCAACCGCTGTTGCCCTCTTTTACTACTCATTTGGGATTGTTGGTTACTCGGGGGCGCTCGTGCTGAACAGAGTTTTCTACGCCCTGAAGGACACAAAAACACCTGTTATTGTTGGAGTGGTGACAGTTTTTCTGAACATCGTCCTCAATATTTTATTGATCAGGGTTCTCGGTCATGGAGGACTTGCCCTTGCCTATTCGGTTGTAGGTATCGTCAACATGATCGTTCTCTTAGTGGTTCTCAGGTGGAAGGTAGGGGCTCTTGGAGGAAGCCGGATCCTGTATTCGGGAGCAGGTGCCTTTCTTTCTTCTGTTTTCGTGGCTGTCTTCAGTTATGCGGTGGTTGGTAGGGTGGAAGGGATCCTGGGAACGGCATCGAAATTATCTCAGTTGGTCGCTGTCGGTGCAGGAGTTTTTACGGGAATCATCCTTTATCTTGCTCTGGCGTATCTGCTGCACTTGGAGGAACTGCAATTGATCTTTGACCTCATTCAGAAACGCCTGAGGCATAATAGAGGAAGGTGATGGTAAGAGTGATTCCTCAGCAACAAATCAGAAACTTTTGCATCATTGCTCACATTGATCACGGCAAATCAACCCTTGCCGACCGGCTGTTAGAGTTTACTGGGGCCCTCGACCCCCGCGAGATGGTCGAGCAGGTTCTCGATAAAATGGAACTTGAGAGGGAGCGGGGGATCACCATCAAGCTTCAACCGGTCCGCCTTCACTATCAGGCAGATGATGGAAGAGACTACCTTTTGAATCTGATCGATACACCCGGTCATGTTGATTTCAGTTACGAGGTTTCCCGGAGCCTCGCTGCCTGTGAGGGTGCTCTCTTGGTTGTCGATGCCTCTCAGGGTGTAGAAGCCCAGACCATCGCTAATGCTTATCTCGCCGTTGATGCAGGTCTGGAAATCATCCCGGTGATCAACAAGATCGACCTTCCTGTAGCTGACCCCGAGAGGGTAGCAAGAGAAATAGAAGAAGTTCTTGGCCTGGACACAAAGGACGCCCTCCTGGTTTCCGCAAAAGAGGGCTGGGGGATCAAGGAGGTTTTGGAGGCTCTCGTTCGCCGCGTTCCTCCTCCTTGTGGTGACCCTGATGCCCCTCTGCAGGCGCTCATTTTCGATTCCCATTTCGATTCTTACAAAGGAGCGATCTCCTACATCCGTGTTGTTCACGGCAGGGTTTGCCGCGGGATGAAGATCCAGATGATGTCGACAGGAAAGGTTTTCGAGGTAACCGAGGTTGGGATTTTCACGCCAGAACTGGAACCTGTCGAGGAACTGGGGCCAGGAGAGGTTGGTTATCTGGCTGCTGGGGTGAAAAACGTTGAGGATACGCGAGTCGGAGACACGATTACAGATGCAGAGAGACCGGCACCGCGACCACTGCCTGGCTACCGCCAGGTTAAGCCAATGGTGTACTGCGGGATGTTTCCTGTCGATCCTGGGGATTTTGAAGAACTCCGGAGTGCTTTAGGGAAACTGAAACTTAATGATGCCGCTTTCCAGTACGAGCCAGAAACTTCAGCAGCTCTTGGTTCTGGTTTTCGCTGCGGGTTCTTGGGGCTTCTCCACATGGAGATCGTTCAGGAACGATTGGAACGCGAGTACGGCCTCGACCTGGTGACGACAGCACCTAATGTTGTCTACCGGGTTACCAAGAGGAATGGGGAAGTGGTTCTTGTGGACAATCCTAGCCTCTGGCCGGATTCCGGAGAGATCGCCTCTGTTGAGGAGCCATTCGTCCGGGCGACGGTGATCACTCCAACTGACTACCTGGGTTCGGTAATGGAACTGATGCAGGAGAAAAGAGGCGTTTTTAAGGAGATGAACTACCTCTCCCAGACGAGGGTTCAGGTTGTTTACGAACTTCCCCTTGCGGAGATCATCTTCGACTTCTTCGACAAACTCAAGTCTTGCAGCCGCGGTTATGCCTCTCTCGACTACGAGGTTATTGGATACCGTGCTTCGGAACTGGTGAAGCTCGATGTCCTCGTTCACGGAGAGGTGGTTGATGCCCTTTCAGTGATTGTGCATAAGGACCAGGTTTATGCTCGCGGGAGGGCTCTCGTTGAGAAACTGAAAAAACTGATCCCGCGGCAGTTGTTCGATGTTCCCATACAGGCGGCAATTGGAAGCAGGGTGATCGCCAGGGAGACGGTGAAGGCGCTTCGCAAGAACGTTCTCGAGAAGTGCTATGGTGGTGATGTCACCAGAAAGCGCAAACTACTGGAGAAGCAGAAAGAAGGGAAAAAGAGAATGAAGCAGGTGGGGAAGGTGCAGATCCCGCAGGAAGCTTTTCTGGCAGTGCTCCGTGTCGACAAGGATTGATGATTGATAAAAAAGGGGACTGGTTTTGATGGGGCTTGCCATTTACCTTCACATCCCTTTTTGTGTTAAAAAGTGCAGATACTGTGCTTTTAACTCGATACCGCTACCACCTGGGGAAGATGGGGAGCTTCTCGTGTCCAGGTACCTTCGGGCTTTGAAGGAAGAAATCTCGCTTTATACCTCCCTTTTAGGGAGGCGAGAAATCACCTCGGTCTACTTTGGTGGGGGGACTCCCACCGTTCTTCCTCCTGGGGAACTGAGCAGCCTTCTGGAACTGTGCGCCATGAGCTTTACTTTTTCCGGGGAAATCGAAATCACTGTGGAAGCCAATCCTGGAACTATTGCCGAAACTGGTCTCAGGGAACTTCGGAGCGCCGGTTTCAACCGTATTTCCCTGGGCGCACAGTCTTTTAAACCTGGTGAACTGGAATTGCTGGGCAGGATCCATGGTGTCGGAGAAATTTACTCTTCATTCGAAGAGGCGCGCAACGCCGGGTTCGAAAACATCAACCTTGATCTCATCTATGGAATTCCCGGGCAATCCCTTGAGCACTGGAGAGACACTCTTGAGCGTGCTCTCAGCCTGCGACCGGAGCACCTTTCTGTTTACGGGCTCACTTTGGAAGAAGGAACTCCTCTGGCAGAAGATGTTGCCTCGGGCCGGGTTCAACCTTGCAGTGAAGAGGAACAGGTGGTGATGTGGGAAGTAACTGAAGAAACCCTTTCCAGGCGCGGTTATCAGAGATACGAGATTTCTAACTATGCTTTACCTGGCAAGGAATGCAGGCATAACCTTACTTACTGGTACAACCTCCCATACCTGGGGCTCGGTGCTGGCGCCCACGGCTACCTCGGGAAAACCCGCTACGCCAATCATGAGGACCTGGGTACCTATATCAGGCTCATTAGCAAAGGGGAGTTGCCCCGCGCCTGGGAGGAGCGGCAGACCCCGGAACAGGAGCGCCTGGATACGATCATCATGGGGATGCGCCTGAGGCGCGGCCTTTCCAGAAAGGTTTTTCAGCAGCGCTTCCAAATTTCGTTTGACCAGCTTTACGGAACACAACTGGAAGAGATGAAAAGACAGGGATTGATCGGTGATGACGGGGAAAATATTTTCCTCACAGGCAGGGGACGACTGCTGGCAAACTATGTTCTTGCTCACTTCGTCTAAGGTGATCCACCTGCTCGTAGCCGAATAGCCCTCTGTTTTGCCCCTTCGGCTTGTCCCTATTGACAAAAGAGAAGGGTAATGGTATGTTGAATTTAGAATTTTAGCACTCTTCTTTGAAGAGTGCTAATCAGCTAAGGCGGTGGCACCAATGAAATTGAGCAAGAGAAAGCAGCAGATACTGGAGGCAATTGTGGAGGTGCACATTGCAACTGCTGAGCCAGTAGGGTCACGGACGATTGCCCGCAAGTACAAGTTGGGTGTTAGCCCGGCAACCATCAGGAACGAAATGGCAGACCTGGAAGAAATGGGTCTGATCGAACAGCCGCATACATCCGCGGGAAGGATCCCGTCGCAGCAAGGTTACCGCTATTATGTTGACCAGTTAATGCAGAAAGGCTCTCTGACGGAAAAAGAGGAAAACCTGATCAAAGCCGTTTTTGCCAGACAGGTTCGTGAATTGGCAACTCTCATTCAGGATACCATAAAACTGGTGACTCAGTTGACCGATTACCTTGTATTTTTGTCAGGACCCCAGTTGGAGAATGCTACTTTTCATCAGATCAGGTTCTTGCAGTTGGCACCTCAAAAAGCACTGCTGGTCGTTATGGCTGAAAGTGGATGGGTGGAAAGCAAAGTAGTCGATCTCCCTGTTCCCGTCACTCCCGAAGAACTGGAGCAGATTACTCAAGTTTTCAATAGTTATTTCCGGGGACTGACTTTTTCTCAGATCACCCGCACTATGCTGCGGGGTGTTTACGATGAGCTAACTCGGAAGAGACAGTTGATCGATCTAACCCTCGAAATTATTGAGACACTTCTCACGAAGGAGTCAGCAGAGGGCCTCTATCTGGGCGGTGCGCGCAACATTTTGAAACAACCGGAATATAGAGATATCAGAAGGGTTCGGGAATTGCTCGACCTGATCGAAGGAGAAGAAGTACTGAAGTCTTTGCTGATGGAAACTCAGCCTACTGGGATTAATGTGAGGATCGGAAAAGAAAATAAATTCCAGGAAGTCGAAGACTGCAGTGTGGTTACCGCAGTGTACACCTTTGGAGGAAATGTTGTGGGTGCTGTTGGGTTGTTGGGCCCGATGCGGATGGACTACGCTCGAGCGATTGCGGTGATCGAGTACATTACACATGCTCTTTCTGAGGTTCTTACGCGGTCGAGGCTCTTGTGATGACAAACAGGGATTGGCGATTCTCGAAGAAAGATGGTTTTTAACCAACCCCTCCCAGTAGGGAGGGGTGGTTCGCTGAATTGAGGAGGCCAAATGATTTGACTTTGAAACAGGTGACCGATGGTAAAGAAGTTGACCAGCGCTTGAATGCCTTGATGACCAATGTCAACGCCGTCAGGGCTGTCGCTTCTGCTGTCGAAGGAACGATTGGTCCTAAAGGCATGGATACGATGCTGGTAGACAATTTCGGGTCAGTGACGATTACCAATGACGGGGTTACCATTCTTGAGGAGATGGAGGCAACTCATCCGGCAGCAAAGATGGTGATCAATACCGCCCGCGCCCAGGAAAAGGAGGTCGGTGATGGTACGACAACTGCTACCATCTGGGCAGGTGCTCTGGTTACCGAGGGGCTTAATCAGGTGATCAGAGGTGTGCCTGTCGCTCGTGTTCTTGAAGGGATGCGGGTAGGGATTAGGAGGGCGATTTCTTCTTTTGAGCGGAGGGCGCACCCGATTCAGGGGCCTGATGATCCGCTTCTTTACAAGGTGGCCTTGATTGCTGGGCGTGATCAAGAGGATATCGCCGAACTGATCATCAAGGCGGCTCGAATGGTAGGAAAGGAAAAACTTCTTGATCCTGCTTTTAAACTCAGAGACTGCATCTCCGCGGTTGAGGGGTTGGAAAACCAGGTTTTTGAGGGGGTTCTAATCACTAAAGGGCGTCTGAACAAACAGATGCCCCAAGAGGTTCTCAATCCCCGGATTTTGATCATCGATGATGCTCTTGCTCCTGAAGAGATTGAAGAGAGTGTTTTGACTACCGAGGCCGGGGTTAATCGTTATTTGCGTCTTCGGGAAGAGTTTCAGGAGAACCTGTTAAAAGTTATCAATCTCGGAGTCAAGTTGATCCTTGTTGACAGGCGTGTGGATGACTGCGCCGAGGAAATGCTCGCAGATGCCGGGGTGATGGTGGTCAGGAGGGTTCCTTACAAAGAGTGGTACCGTGTTGCTGAACACACAGGTGCCTGGCCACTGAAAAGAACGGGTTTGCGGAAACCCCCGGCTGAACTGGAAAGGTACTTGGGTTCTGCCCAGCGTGCGTGGGAGGATGAGGAAAGAGAACAGATTCGGATCGAAGGTGGGGCCGGAAAACCTTTCGCCACCATCTTAGTTGGAGCAGCGACTGAAGAAGTCGTAGGGGAAAGGGAGCGCATTGCCAGGGATGCAGCCAGTGCCGTCCAAGCTGCTCTCAAGGGTGGAGTCGTTCCCGGAGGAGGAAGTGTCGAACTTGCTGTTGCCAGAGACCTGGAAAAAGCCAAATCCGAGTTGCGGGGCATGGCTGCTTATGGTCTCGACTGCGTGATCGAAGCATTGAAACGCCCCTTTACCCAGATTGTTACCAATGCCGGATTCAATGCTCTGGAAAAGCTTGGTGATGTTGTCGCCGCTCAGATCGAGAAAAATAGTGATTGTCTGGGAATAGACTGTGATAGTGGGGAAGTTTGCGACCTTTGGGAAAAGGGTGTGGTCGATCCCGTTCTTGTGAAAATTCATGCTCTAAAGGTAGCCGGAGAGCTTGCTGAGGCGATCTTGAGGATCGACACCATCATCCGGAAAAAAGATTCACGCAAAGATTCCGGGAATCTCGAGCTTGAGCAGAAAGAGGGGTGAAAGATTTGAATGAAAAGGAAATGACTCAGGAATGCGAATCCAAGAATATGGAAGTGGAACAGGGAAAAACTGAGGATATAGATAAAGAGGTAGTGGAGGAAACAGCTGAAGATATCGAAGAAGAGGTCTTTATTCCTGAGGAAGACAAGGTTCGTCTGGAGCTTGAGCGACAGTTGAAAGAAAAGGAAGCAGAACTCGAAGAAGTCAATAAGCGCTACCTTCGCTTGGCTGCGGACTTTGAAAACTTCCGGAGGCGGATGCGCCAGGAGATGGAGGAGATCCGCCGCTTTGCGGCAAGAGATTTACTCCAGGAGTTGCTTCCAGTGCTTGATAATTTCGAAAGAGCACTGGCTTCAGCAAGAGCGGTTTTTCCAGAAAATGTGGTTACTGGGATCGACATGATTTACCGGCAGTTTTTAAATGTTCTTGGTCAAAACGGTTTAGAGCCTATCGAGGCTGTTGGCAAGCAATTTGATCCTGTTTATCACGAGGCTTTTGAACAGGTGGATACAGATCAATGGCCTGATGGGAGTGTTATCGAAGAAGTCCGCAAAGGGTATTTATTGCATGGAAAGGTCTTACGGCCTGCCTTGGTGAAAGTCGCCAAAAATTCTGCTGCTGAAGAGACTATTTCTGAACAAAAAGAAGCGAATACCGAAATCCCAGAAAAGGAGGAGAGAAAGGATGAGTAAGGTTATCGGGATTGACCTGGGGACGACTAACTCCTGTATGGCGATCATGGAAGGTGGTCAGCCGGTCGTCATTCCCAATGCCGAAGGGAGCAGAATTACTCCGTCGGTTGTCGCTTTTACCAAGACTGGTGAGCGTCTCGTTGGTGAGCTTGCCAAGAGGCAGGCGATCACCAATCCTGAGCGCACTATTCGTTCGATCAAGCGGAAGATGGGAAGCGACTACAAGGTTAAGATAGATGATAAGGAGTACACACCTCAGGAAATCTCAGCGATGATCCTGCAAAAGTTAAAGGCAGATGCCGAGGCTTATCTGGGAGAACCGGTGACGAAAGCCGTAATTACGGTTCCCGCTTACTTTACCGACAGTCAGCGCCAAGCCACCAAGGACGCTGGCCGGATTGCCGGTCTCGAAGTTTTGCGGATCATCAATGAGCCGACAGCGGCAGCGCTCGCTTACGGGCTCGATAAAGGCGAAGACCAGATTATCCTCGTCTACGACCTTGGTGGCGGAACCTTTGATGTTTCCATCCTCGAGCTTGGAGACGGTGTCTTTGAGGTCAAAGCCACCAGTGGTAACAACTACCTTGGTGGTGATGACTTCGATGAGCGGATCATGAACTACCTGATCAGTGAGTTTAAGAAGGAAACTGGTATTGACCTTTCTAAGGATCGAATGGCTCTGCAGCGCCTTAAGGACGCTGCTGAGAAGGCCAAACACGAGCTTTCCAGTGTCACTCAGACGACGATCAGCCTGCCTTTCATTACTGCTACTCCCGAAGGGCCACAGCACCTGGAGATGACTCTGACGCGGGCGAAATTCGAAGAATTGATTACCGACCTTGTAGAGAAAACGATTGAGCCCATTCATCAGGCATTGTCTGACGCAGGTTTGGAACCTAAAGACATCGATAAGGTGATCCTCGTCGGTGGCTCTACAAGAGTACCTCTCGTTCAGGAGACCATCAGAAGGGTTCTCGGAAAAGAGCCTCACAAGGGGATCAACCCTGATGAAGTCGTGGCCTTGGGAGCAGCCATTCAGGCCGGTGTCCTTGCAGGAGAGGTCAAGGACATTGTGCTCCTTGACGTAACCCCGCTTTCCCTTGGAATCGAAACCCTTGGTGGAGTGTTTACCAAGATCATCGAGAGAAACACCACGATTCCTACGTCCAAGAGCCAAATTTTCACTACTGCAGCCGACTTCCAGACTTCCGTAGAGATTCACGTGCTCCAGGGAGAGCGGCCAATGGCTGCTGACAACAAGACCCTTGGTCGCTTCCGGTTGGAAGGGATTCCTCCGGCTCCTCGAGGAGTGCCCCAGATCGAAGTCAAGTTCGACATTGATGTCAATGGCATTGTCCATGTGTCTGCTAAAGACCTGGGAACAGGTAAAGAGCAAAAAATTACCATTACTTCGACGACGAACTTGACAGAGGAAGAAATCCAGAGAATGATCAAGGAAGCGGAAAAGTATGCCGAGGAAGACAAGAAGCGGCGTGAGCTTGCTGAAGCTAGGAACCAGGCAGATAGTGTGATCTATCAAGCAGAAAAGACCCTCAAGGATTTTGGTGACAAGGTGACTTCCCAAGAAACTGAGCAGGTCAATAAAGCAAAGGAAGAACTCCGGAAGGCCCTTGAGGGGAACGATGTCAATGAAATCAAGCAGAAGACCGAAAACCTGACAAAGGTGCTCTACGACATCACCTCTCGCATCTACCAGCAAACTGGACAGCAGGCAGCAGCGGGCGGTGGTGGAACAACTGGAGCAGCGGGAGGCACTACTGGTAGTCAGGGTAAAACCGTAGATGCCGATTACAAGGTTGTTGACGATGATCAGAAGTAAGGGGCTATTGGCCATCTGGAAGGTGATTTTTCATGGCCAAACGTGATTACTACGAGATTTTAGGGGTGAGCCGCGATGCGTCGGAGGCTGAAATCAAAAAGGCCTACCGGCGCCTCGCCAGGAAATATCACCCTGACATGAACCCGGATAATAAAGAAGAAGCTGCAGAAAAGTTCAAAGAGATCCAGGAGGCCTACGAAGTCCTCAGCGATCCCGAAAAGCGGGCACGATATGACCGCTTTGGTCATGCCGGGGTTGGTCAGGGTGACTTTGGAGCAGGAACTGGTAGAGGAGCGGGTTTTGGCTTCGAAGGCTTCGATTTTGGAAGCTTTGGGGATCCTTTTACTTCTTTCTTCGAGGATCTCTTCAATTTTGGAAGGCCTTTCCGGGAGCGGGAGCGCGGTCCCCAGAGGGGAGCAGACCTCCAGATGGACCTGGAGGTTTCCTTTGAGGAAGCTGCTTTTGGGGTGGAAAAAGAGGTCGAAATCCCCCGTTGGGAAGATTGCGAAAAGTGCCGGGGCACCGGAGCTGCCGAGGGAACCCAGAGGGTGACTTGTCCGAAGTGTGGTGGAACCGGCCAGATCCGGATTACTCAGTCTATTGCTTTTGGCCACTTACAGACTGTGAGGACTTGCGACCGTTGCGGTGGTGAAGGCTGGATCGTAGAAAAACCGTGTCCCCATTGCAGGGGTCGGGGGAAGGTGCAGCGACGGCGCAAGGTGCGGATCAGGGTGCCTGCAGGTGTGGACTCCGGTTCCAGGCTGCGTTTAGCCGGTGAAGGTGGGCTCGGAGAGCGGGGAGGGCCCCCTGGGGATCTTTATGTGACCATTCACGTGCGGCCTCACAAGATCTTCCAGCGTGAAGGTGATGACGTAATTTGTGAGATTCCCATTTCGTTTGTCCAGGCAGCCTTGGGCGATGAGATTGAGGTGCCCACCCTTGACGGCAAAACCAAGTTAAAGATTCCTGAAGGAACTCAACCTGGCTCTGTTTTCCACCTCCGGGGGAAGGGAATTCCTCACCTCGGCGGACGGGGTCGGGGTGACCAGATCGTCAAGATTAATGTAGTGATCCCCACGAAGCTCACAGAAAAGCAGAAGGAATTGCTCAAGCAGTTTGAGCAACTCAGCAGGCCGGAACAATATAAGGAGCGAAGCAAGGGTTTTTTTGAAAAGATGAGGGACGCCTTCATGAGCTAGGGGAAAGGAGACCTCAAGGTGCACCGTTTTTTTATGCCTTCTCTAGACTCTACTGAGGAGGAAATTCTTCTTGATTCCCGGAATTCCCGGAAGATTTTGAAAGTTCTCCGACTGAAGCCCGGGGAAGAAATCTTGCTCTGGGATGGTGAAGGGAAAGAATTCCGTGCCTGTATCAAGAGGATTCACGGAACACGGGTTGCGGTAGAACTTCTGGAGAGAACTCAACCAAAGCCAGAACCTCCCCTGAGGGTTGTTCTGGTGCAGGGAATCCCCAAGGGGGAGAAATTCGATCTGATCATTCAGAAGGCAACTGAACTGGGGGTCTGGGCGATCCACCCTGTGGTCACCGAACGTACTGTTGTTCGCATCCCCGAGGAGAAGAAGGCTTCCAGGCAACGCCGGTGGCAGGAGATTGCCACCGAGGCAGCCCGGCAAAGTGGTCGAATGCACGTCCCGGAGATTATCGGAGTCACCCCTTTTTCTCTCCTCTGGCAACAACTGGGGCCAGAAAGTCTCAAACTGATTTTCTGGGAAGGTGAAACCCAGCCCCTGAAACAGGTTTTCCGAAGAGTTAATTTATCAGAGTTTTCCGTAGTTTACTTATTTATCGGTCCTGAGGGTGGGTTCGAAAAAAAGGAAATAGAAGAGGCCGTGGCTCACGGAGCAGTTCCGGTCTCACTGGGACCGCGGATCTTGCGCACCGAAACTGCGGGACTGGTGGCCTTGAGCCTCATTCTTTACGAATGGGGTGACCTTGGTGGCCCCTAGAAAGATCGCCTTTTTTACTCTTGGATGCAAGGTGAACCAGCAGGAGACTGCCGCCCTCAAGAAGTTGTTCCAGGATCACGGTTATCAGATTGTGGGATTTAACGAACCTGCGGATGTTTATGTAGTCAACACTTGCACCGTGACTCATATAGCAGACCGCAAGTCGCGACAGATGCTCCGCAGGGCTACAAGTTCCAACCCCAGTGCAATTGTTGCCGCTGTTGGCTGTTACTGTCAGGTGGCCGCAGAAGAGGTGCTGGCAATCCCTGGGGTCAATATCGTCATTGGCACCCAGGATCGGGCTCGCCTCCTTGAGCTCGTGGAAGAGGTGGCCAGGCGGAAACAGGCCGGGGAAAAATATCCCAAGATCAGCATTGTCCGCACCCTCGAGGAAAAGCCGGTTTTTGAAGAACTCCCCCTACCCTGCTCTGGGGAGCGAAGCAGGGCGTTTTTGAAGATTGAGGATGGATGTGAACAGTTCTGCAGTTACTGCATTATTCCTTACGCCCGCGGTAAGGTCCGTAGCCTGAGACCAGAACTGGTTAAGGAGCGGTTCCAGCAGTTGCTGGCTGCAGGCTACCGAGAGGTTGTTCTCACGGGAATCCACACTTCTGCCTATGGTAAAGACCTGCCGGGAGAGATTGACCTGGTGGGGTTGTTAAAACAGCTTCTCCAATTGCAAGGAGAATTTCGGATTCGCCTAAGTTCACTGGAGCCTGCGGAAATTACCCAAGAATTGCTGGAGGTAATTGCTTCTTCACCGCGAGTTTGTCGTCACCTGCACCTGCCCCTGCAGTCAGGTGATGACGAAATTCTCAAACTAATGCATCGACCCTATACAACCGAGGGATACCGTAGACTCTTCGAAAAAGTTTGGGAAATGATTCCTGGAGTAGCGGTAACCACTGATGTGATGGTGGGTTTTCCCGGGGAAACCGAAAAGCACTTTGAGAACACTTACAGCTTTATCGCTTCTCTTCCTTTCCGGGGGCTCCACGTTTTCAAGTATTCTCCGAGACCGGGAACCATCGCCGCCGGACTTCCAGGTCAGATTTCTCCTGAAGAAAAAGAGGAGCGGAGCAGAAGACTACGCAACCTGGCGAAAAATCTGGAAGAGGAATTTGCCAGAAGATTTCTCGGCCATAAGCTTGTTGTTCTTGCAGAAAGAAGGATTCCTGAAGGTGTTGGTTGCTGGGAAGGTCTCTCTGACAACTACCTGAGGGTGGTTTTTTCTCTTCCACTAGGTGTTCCTAAACCTCAGGGGAGTTTTGTTTCTGTTTACATCCGCGGTCTCAGGAATGGCCGACTTTTTGGTGAGCCTGTTTTCGAGGAACACTGACGAAAGGGGGGAAATTGTGGCAGACTGCATTTTCTGCAAGATCGGTAATAAGGAGATTCCTTCTACTGTGGTTTACGAAGACGACGATTTTCTAGCCTTCCGCGATATTAACCCAGTTGCTCCCACTCACGTTTTGTTGATACCTAAAAAACACTACAGTTCTCTGCTCGACTTAAGTGAAGATGACGCAGACCTCATGGGACGGATGATGACCCTGGTTCCGAAGATCGTCAAACAACTGGGTATTGATGAGGGGTTCCGGGTGGTCATCAATACCGGAGCAAAAGGGGGACAAACAGTATTTCACCTCCATATCCACCTGCTCGGGGGGCGCGTCTTCAACTGGCCTCCAGGCTGATTCTCAGGGAATGATCACAATGTACGAAACTTTGATAGAGATCTATGAGCGCCTTTATCGGCACTTTGGTCCCCGTTACTGGTGGCCTGCAGATACTCCTTTTGAGGTAATCGTGGGAGCAATTCTTACCCAAAATGTAGCCTGGCGCAGTGCTGCTACAGCCATTGAGAATCTGAAGAAAGCAAACCTTCTTTTCCCAGAGGCCATTCTTTCCTGTGGGGAAGAGGAACTGGCGGCACTTGTGCGCCCTGCCCGCTACCACTTTCAGAAGGCCAAGAAACTGCGGGCCATCTGCAGTGTTATTGTCAACGATTTTCGGGGAGATCTTGATGCTTTTCTGGGTCAAGATCTGGAAACTTTAAGGAAGTGCCTTCTGGGGATTTACGGCATCGGTCCTGAAACCGCGGATGCGATTATCCTTTATGCTGCCGAGAAGCCGATCTTCGTTGTCGATGCCTATACTCACCGTATTTTTTACCGTTTAGGTTATTTCCCGGAGAAGATGACTTACAGAGAAATGCAGCAATTCTTCATGGAGAACCTTCCTCCGGACACTGCGCTTTACAATGAATACCACGCCCAGATCGATGCTCTCGGTCACCACATCTGTTTGAAGAGAAAGCCGCGCTGTGGAGAGTGTCCGCTTAAGGATATTTGTCTTGCTTATCTGGGCGTTCCTGAGCGGTTGCTCAGTCCCAGGTAGCAAACTGCTGAAATTAAAAAACTGCCCCTGGTTCGAAGGGGCAGTTTTTAATATGGATGCACCAGCTATTATTCTCCTCCGAGAGGCTGAAAACCCTCTCCTCTTGCCAGAAGATCGAGTTGGACATTTAGCTCCAGGTCGAAGACACTGACTGGTTCGTTGGTGATTGCTTCCTTGAAGTAGGTGTTGCACTTCCGACAAAAGCTCACCTTCCAGTCTTCGATGCCTTCGACTGTGAAGTAACCAAGTGTCGTATGGTCATTATTCCCGCACTGAGGGCAGGTCATCCTGTTGAAGAGCCATTCAGTTTCACAGAGGGAGCAGATAAGAAAGCGTTTTCCTTCTACTTTTTCTTGTCTTGCTCCTGCAGGCAGGTGGCCGCATACGGGGCAGAAGTTGAGCAGCCATTTTTCGTGACGAAGACCGCTTCTGAGTAGTTTGGCGGCACTTTTTGCCCAGGGCCGCAGCAATTCCCTCAAGAAGAACAAATAAGATGCTTTGTTAGCTCCTGCTGCAGTGGCTGCTAGGTTGATCGTTTCCGCTTCTTTACGAAGATAAGATTTGGCGAGGGGGGCTACATCTTGGAAGTCCAGCATTTTTAGGAATGAAAACGCTTCATAAGGCATGAGAACCTCTTTGAGGTTACCGTAGAAATCCCTGAGATCGCTTTCCTGGGGTTCCAGAGAAAGAATCTCCAGCCAGGGTTTTTTTTCTTCGATGTGTTTGGTGATTAAATTATCCTGGGGCGGTGCTAGAGAAACCGCCCCAGGATAATTTTTCTGAATCCTGGTCAGTTTTTCAGCGAGTTCTTTCAGTTCAGGTGGATGTTGAAGCAAATCGATCCCTTCCTTTTGTTGGTTTTTAGTTTCACGCCTTCCAGGCAATTTGTCCGGCATAGATGATCACGTACCTTACCAGGAAACCACCTACGAGCACGAGGACAGCAGCCAGTGTGGTTAGTCCCAGAGTAAGTGTTGGGAACTTATTGACGTAGATTTCAATTGCCAGTGGAAAGATCAGGCCGCAGATGACGATCCCAACCCAGAAAGCTATTCCATAGGGACCTGTGATCAATGCCTTGAGACCGAGTTCTGGGGCAAAGGCACCCAGACCGATAAGGAGAAGAGCGAATGCGGCCAGTTCCAGGAAAATGACGTCCATGTCTGCTTTACCGAGCAGGTGCAGCATCTCTTCGTCTGGGTCGTTGGCTGCTTTATGACAGAGCATCAGTGCTGCCAGTCCTGTTGAGGTTGCCGAGCAGGCGAAAAGAAGACCCAGGAATGGAGTGGCATGCCACATCGGAACCGAGGTCGATGCTAGGAGGATTCCGGTATAAGCCGCCACCAACATTCCGACGATCATGTTGATGAAAGTGAGGAACTTGCGAACCGAATCTTTTCCTTTGAAGCGGTTGATGATCGGCCAGTCTTTTGTTCTTTCTTCTTCGCTCAGCCAGAAGAGGAGGATGATGAAGCTAAGAACACCAAATATCGTCAGGAACCAGGTTCCCACTGACATTGTGGAACTCCAGACAACCAGTGGTGTGAAGTTGTCCTTGAGGATGATGTGCCAGAAGTAAGGTGATCTTCCCAGGTCAAAGATCAGCATTATAACCCCAATGAGGATCAGGGGAAGGGCGAGGTAGGTGCCCCATTTCGACAAGCGGCGATATTTACCGCCACTGTAGAATTCCGCCAGGGCACCACTGTAAAAAGCGCCCCCAGCGATTCCTGCGAGGAAGAGGTAGATGACAATTGCCATTGGCCAGACGACATGATTATGCATCAGGCTTCCCCTCCTTTCTTCCTGGCCTCAGTGAAGCGCCTCAAGGGGAAGAGGGCAATGAGGCCAAGACCAGCAAGTGCCCAGGTCCAGCCGCTGGGAACGACACTTGTAGCAATTTCGGGGTCTTTTGGTAGTCCGTAAGCTTCTGGCTCGTCTGTAAGCAGGTAGATCACGTGTGTGCCTCCAAGCTCCTTTTCACCATAGATGATTGCCTTTTCTCCCGCGGCAAGAAGCTCTTTCTGGCGTTTCTTGGCAAGTGCCAGCATTTCAGAGCGTTCTCCGAAGTTGAGGGCTCCGCTGAGGCAGGCATTAACACATGCTGGCTGGAGACCTGCAGCTACTCGGTCTTCACAGAGCCGGCACTTTCTCGGTGTCCCTGTTTCTTCAGAGAAGTTTACTGCCCCGAAGGGACAGGCAGTCACACAGTTCCGGCAGCCAACACAGCGGTTCTGATCGATGACGATCATCCCGCCTGGGCGCCTGCTGATTGCCTTGGTAGCACAGACAGCCATACAACTGGCGTCATTGCAGTGCATGCACTGGATTTTGGCGAAGAGCAATTTGATGTTACCGTTTTCAACCTTTTCGTTGAATTTGACTTTTGTCCATGTGTTACCGGTTAGGGTTTTCGGGTTTTCGTAAGTTCCCCAGAAATCTGTTTCTTCTGCTGGAAGACCGTTCCAGTTCTTACAGGCAACCTGGCAGGCACGACAGCCGGTGCACTTGGATGTATCGATAAACATTGCGTATTCAGCCATCTAAGATCTCCCTCCTTGTTTCACCTGGATAATCTGCCACCTTAGCCCACCTTCTTGATATCCACGAGGAATGCCTTGTATTCTGGGATGAAGGTGTTAGCGTCTCCGATGTGGTTGGTGAGGTTATTGGCAGAGTCTCCTTTAGCGATGCCCTGGAAACCGTAGTGCCAGGGTAGACCGACGACTTCGACTTCTTTACCGTTGATGTTTAGCGGCTTCAGGCGGACGGTGACGAGCGCGTAAGCTTCGATTTCTGCACGTGCAGAAATAACCTTGACCTTGTCTCCATTTTTGATGCCTTTTTTCTTTGCCAGTTGTGGACTGATTTCCACGAACATGGTGGGCATCAGTTCTGCCAGCCAGGGCAGGTTCCTGGTCATTGCTCCTGCCTGCCAGTGTTCAGTAACCCGGTAAGTAGTACCTACATATGGGAATTTAGTGGGATCGCCTTTGTCGTTCATTGGTGTGTTGAAGACTTTTACTGCTGGATTAAACGGTTGGCTGTTCATTAAGTTGGCAACTGGACTTTCGTATGGTTCGTAGTGTTCGGAGAAAGGCCCGTCTTTCATTCCAGAAGCAAAGAGCCGGCTGACTCCTTCTGGGAGCATGATGTAAGGACTGCTGCCACCTGGTTCAGTTGGGGCAAGGGTTCCCTTGAAGTCGGGAACATCTTTGCCGACCCATTTTCCTTGGGCAGCATCCCACCAGATCAGCTTCTTGTCTTCGCTCCATGGTCTTCCTGCGGGATCAGCAGAACAGCGGTTGTAGATGATGCGCCTGTTGACCGGCCAGGAGAAGGCCCAGTTGAGATAACTGCCGATTCCTGTGTCGTCTCTGTTGTCGCGGCGCTTGGTGAGGTACTTGCCTCCTGCCATCATTCCGCTGTAGAGCCACATACCGCACGCCGTCGAACCGTCGTCTTTGAGGGCCCCAAAGGAGGGAACGGGAGTCTTTGTGGCGATGTCGTAACCGTTCATTTCGAAGGCTACTTTTTCAACTTCTGGTTCTTCACCTTCACCATAACCCCAGGTGAGGTACTTGATCGGTTCATCCTGCGGTTTGGTGCTGCTGGAGTAGAGCTTCTTGAGCCGTTTTGCTAACTGGTCGACGATCCAAAGGTCACTCTTGGATTCACCAACTGGCTCGATTGCCTTCCAGCGGTACTGAATCCAGCGCCCACTGTTAGAAATTGTTCCTTCTTTTTCGATCGAAGAGCAGGCTGGGAGGAAGAAGACCTCGGTCTTAATCTTCTTCGGATCGGCACCTGGTCTCTTCCAGAATACCGAGGACTCTGTTTCCCAGAGGTCAACAGCAACAAACCAGTCAAGATTTTCCATTGCCTTCGCTTCTTTTGCAGCGTTGGGCCCACCGACAATGGAGTTTGTCCCGAACATGAAGAGTCCCTTGATTTTGCCTTCGAACATTGCCTCAAAGACCCCAATGTGGGTGTAGTTGATCTTCGGACTCCGTTTGGGGAGGTATTGGTAGGCGAACTCATTGTCGGCCCTAGCGTGGTCGCCCCACCAGGCCTTGAGCATGCTGATCACGAATTTGGGTGTGTTCGTCCAGTATCCGGCTTTCGGTGTGACCGAGTTCAGGTACGCCTGAAGGTTGGCGTGCTCAGGCTTGCAGAGCGGTGCTTTCAGATAACCAGGCAACAAGTGGCTCAGCAAAGCGAGGTCGGTAGAACCCTGAACATTAGATTCACCACGGAGAGCGTTTACCCCACCGCCTGGGAGGCCGATGTTGCCCAGAAGCAACTGGAGCATGGCGATCGAGCGGACGTTTTGTGAACCTACTGTGTGCTGGGTGATACCCATGGCGTAGAGGATCGTTCCGGTTTTGTCAGGTCTTCCTGTAGCTCCAAAGGTTTCTGCTATCTTGATGAAGGTTTCTTTAGGTGCACCGGTAATCTTACAGACAGTGTCCACATCGTAGCGGGAATAGTGTTTCTTCAGCAACTGGAAGACGCAACGCGGATGCTGGAGGGTTGGGTCTTTGAGAACATTTCCGTTTTCGTCTGTCTTGTAGGCCCAGGTTTTGGAATCGTAGCTCCTTGATGAGGGATCATACCCACTGAAGAGTCCATCGTGGAAGTCAAAGCCATCATTGATGATGAACGAAGCGTTGGTGTAGTTGACTACATA